>CAWKIY010000089.1:0-5197 GCA_963849245.1 candidate division FCPU426 bacterium
GGACGATTGGGCGAAAGAAGCCCCCGCCGCCATCCAGATTCCCAGTACCAGTGTTTCAAATCGTTTCATATTTCCACCTTATTAAAATTCAAAACTCAACTCTATTGATAAACCAAACGGCCCTGAATTACTTCTCCGGCTTGTATCAGTTTGTAACAAACTGTAACGGCCAGGTCTATTCGTCTTTCTTCTTTTTCTCCGCCCAGTTTTTCCAATCCTTCTCGTCCCAATTTTTCCAATCCACTTCATCCCATTCCCGGAATTCCCTGGCGAAGCTTTTGATCTCGCGGATCCAATCCGCCGGAGCGCCGCCGCCTACCTGCCGGGGCATTACCAGCCCGAAAAAAGCGGAGGTCAAAGCCACCAACCCGCCTAAGCCCAATCCTGAAAGCACAAAGATAACCAAAAGCGTCGCTCCCAAAGCTTGACCATAGGCCAAGACAATCCAGGGAAATCCCAAAGCCAATACCACGCCTCCAATAATGCCCGTCACCGCGATCATGTTTCCCCCGCCGAACGAAACGTTGGCGTGGACTTTCTCCTGATTTTTAAATTCCTCGTTCATATCATTCTCCTCGAATGCCGTTCCCGCTAAAGGTCCGGCGGATGGCGGCGGTCGCCCAAAGCTTCCCGAAGGGCCTTGAGCGCGTAACGACACCGGCTGCCAGCGGTATTCAAGGAAACCTGGAGCGCTTCTCCAATTTCCTTAAACGATAATCCCATGTAGTACTTCATCCGGATCACCGTCCGCTGGCTTTCCGGAAGTTTCAGAAGCGCCTGTTCCAGAAGAAGGGGATCGGTGCTAGCCGCCCATCCTTCCGGTTCACGCGCTTCCGTCGCCGCCGGCTCGGTCACCTCTTCCAGGGGAAGATGGACCCGCCTTCTCGTCCGCCGCTTGATCGAGTTCAGCCAAACCGACCGGGCCGCGTAGGCCCCAGGATTTTCAATTTCCAGCAGATGCCGCTTTTCCCAAAGGATAGCCAGGGTTTCCTGGACCACGTCCTCCGCTTCCTCGCGGTTTTCCAGAACCCGGTAAGCCAGCTTCAGCCAAAATTCCCGGTTCTGCGCCGCGAAAGCCTGAAAAGCTTCCGGTTGTCGAAAATCAGTCATAGTCTGGTTTTAAACCTCGCTCACAAAGACTGATCCAGGGAGACAGCCTTTCGTCTGACCCAAGTTTATTTTTAAGCCTCCAGCGTTTTCGCGTAAGTTTTCGCCAATTGACGGGCGTAAGCCTCATCATTCCCGATCATGCCCGACACATCCCCGACCATCTTGACGTGCCAGGTGTAATGCATCAACGCGGCGGAGAATTGGAAAAAGATGAGCCGCAGTTCCATCTCGGTTTTTTTATCCTCGGCCAGGGGCTTCAGAATTTCCAAAGCGCCTAAACGGATATTCTCTTCAGAAAAATTCATGTAAAACTGACGCATCTCGTTGTTTTTCATGGTTTCCGATAAGAGAATTTTCATGACCTCGAGGTTTTCGGGCTCGTTCATTTGTTCTAAATGATTTTTGGCCAGGGTATAAAAACACTCCTCGGGATTATTCGCCTGATTGAGTTTTACCATCAAGGCGTCCATGGCCTCGCCCTTACAATTCAAAACTTCTTTGAGAATTTCATCTTTGCTTTTGAAATAGTGATAGAGGGTCGCCTTGGTCACTTCGAGAGCCTTGGCGATTTGGGACATGCTGGTCTCTTTTACCCCATGGGTCGAAAAGAGGTGGCGGGCATGGCTTAAAAGGCACATCCGTTGATCTTCATGTTTTTGTTTGTTCAAAATGTTAGCCATAGGGCCATAAACCTACCAACCGGTCGGTTTATTGTCAAGTTCACAAAAACATTAAGTTTTGGGTGTTTTCTGAAAGCATTAAAAACTTGGGGAGAGCGGGGAGAGGGCACTGCAACTTTATCTCCGAGCCTTACGTCCAAAGGAGGTAGCGTAAAGCTACGTTTCACCCATTCAAGGAGGGTTTTATGAAAAAGTTATTTATGATCGCGTTGGCTTTGTTCTTCGTGACCGCTACTTCCAGCATTGTTTTGGCTGATGGCACTAGCACCACTGCTGCTGCCCCGGCGAAGACTGCCCCGAAGAGCCACAAGAAGAAGAGCCACAAGAAGAAAGCGGCTGCCACGACTGCTCCGGCGACCACTGCTCCTGCCGCCAAGTAATTTTTCGGCTTGAGATCGGACCCGAAAGGGTCCGAGACTTCCTGAAGCGGTTCAGCGTGAAAGCGTTGAACCGCTTTTTATTTTTAGATCCTTATAATTCCATTCGAATCGGCCACAAAAAAACACGATAAAAATAAAAACTTTTAAATAAATTCGAGCGTCTAACCTTTAAGTCGCAGCGTCGAGGACTTTCTGTTGAATAAAATCTTTCGGAGGCAATTTATGAATCGTTGGATTTCTTTTACCGCGTCCGCTTTATTAGCCGCTACAACCGGTTTGGCTTTGGCTCAAAGTACCGCGCCTGTTGTTACTCCAGGAACCAGCGCTCCAACCGGACAAATGGGAGTGCATCCCCGGGTGCATGAAATACATGAAAGAATTAGATTGCAGCGGGCTCGGATCGAGGGCGGGATCAAGTCCGGAAAAATCACAAAGGACGAAGCGAAACCTCTCTGGGATGTTTTGAAATCTGTCCATGATCAAATGCAGAGCGACTTCAAGCAAAATGGAAAAATAGAACTAAGTGAAGAACAGCAAAATCAATTGAACCAATTACTGGATGAAAACTCCAAGAATATCCACGACGAAAAACAGGAAGGAAGCGCGAACACTTCCACCAACGGTTCAACTTCTTCAACAACGACTTCGACTTCCAGCACAACTTCCGCGACTGAGCCTTCTAAGTAATAAGTAAGTTCAGGTTATTTTTAAAAGGCGGCGCCCTCAAGCGGCGCCTTTTTTATTTCTTCCCTCTTTCCAATGTCTTCTTTACGGCCAAAACCCATCGGAAACTTTTAAGCGCGGCGCTTCGTCTTATAAGCATGAAGGTTGGGTTTAAAAACCCTAAAATCAACTAGGAGGAAAGTCATGAAAAAGTTATTCGCAATTGCTTCAGCTTTGTTTCTTTTGACCAGCACTTCTGGTCTGGTGTTCGCCCAGGGTTCTGCCACCCCGGCCTCGACCCCGACCGTAAAGAAAGTTCAAAAGAAAAAAGTCAAAAAAATGAAGAAAGCGGCCGCTCCGGTTTCGACCCCCAGCACCACCGCCCCGGTCAGCAAGTAACTTCCGGGTTCAGGTCTTAAAAACCTGAATTTTTTCAAAGCGGTCCGGTTCAAACCCGGACCGCTTTTTATTTGGGTGGCTATAAACCGGTTCCGATAGTCCATCTTTTCAACCCTTCGTTCCCTTTTCATCCCGCCAACCCGTTTAAAAGAAAATCGGTTATTTTCCCTAAGCTCCTCTAAAAGATTTATAATCCCCCTGTTTTAAAGGGTTTATCCCATATTGACACCCTCTTCGGTGGAGGGTAAAACGTTGGGCCGGTCGTTACATTTTTAAGGGTGGTTTAAGCATGTCGAATAAACACAAGGTTTCTTCAGTTACTTTAGGACTTTTACTGTTCTTGGCGGCCCTTTCTCTCCTTTTAAACGGCTGTTTTATTAAATCCATCGCCGTCAATTCGGTCGCGGACGGCCTTGCGGGCGAAGGGGATACCTTTTCTTCCGATGACGACCCTGAACTGATCCGTGAAGCTGTTCCTTTCAGTTTAAAGTTTATGGAAAGTATCCTGGCCGCCACGCCTAAACATACCGGCCTCTTAACCGCTCTTTGTGAGGATTTTACCGAGTACGCTTACGCTTATGTGCAATGCGATGCCGATTATATCGCCGATGCCAACTACCCGAAGGCCCAGGAACTGCGCCGCCGGGCCAAAAGACTTTATGTGCGCGCCTTTCACTATGGCTTAAGGGCCCTTGATACCCGTTTCGACCACTTTAGCCAAAAGATTATGACCGACCCCAAGGCCGCCGTTGCCAAGGCCCAAAAAGAGGATGCGGAACTCCTCTATTGGACAGGCGTTTCCTGGATGGCCGCCATTTCTATCGGCAAGGATGATCCGGAGCTCGTTTCCGATATTCCCCAGGCCGAAGCCCTCGTTTACCGGGCTTTGGAGCTGAATCCCGACTACGACCAAGGTTCCATCCATGAGTTCTTAATTACTTACGAGGCGGGCAAACCCACCCTTATGGGCGGTTCTATCAAGAAAGCCAAAGAGCACTACAAACGGGCTTTGGAACTCAATAAGGGCCTAAGCGCCTCCACTTATGTCAATTATGCCGAAGCGGTGGATTTGAAAGAACAAAACCAGGACGAGTTTGAGGAAATGTTGAACAAGGCCCTGGCCATTGACGCGGATAAGGACACAAGCCATCGGTTGGTCAATCTCATCATGCAAAAGCGGGCCCGCTGGCTGCTGTCGCGGATGGATATTTTGTTCGTGAAGTAAGCTGTTTCACTTTTAAGGAGAAAGAAATGCTTCAATCCATGAAAAAAATGCTGTTAGTTTTGACTCTGCTTTTGGCCGCTTCCACTTTGCGGGCGCAAAACGCGATGACGATTAAATTGGGAACCTTGGCCCCTGAGGGTTCTTCCTGGGACCTGATCATGAGGGACATGGGCGAGGAATGGAAACAAGCGGGCGTGAACCTGCAGGTTTATCCGGGCGGCGTCTTGGGCGACGAGCCGGACATCGTCAGCAAAATGCGCATCGGTCAAATTCAGGCCGGCGTCCTGACCGTCGTGGGTTTAGCCCAAATTGATAAGGGCGTCCAGGCCCTCTCGATTCCACTTTTATACAAGAGCGACGCCGAAAGCGATTATGTTCGCTCGAAGCTTCAGCCTATCTTGGAACAGCGTATGCTGGCCAAAGGCTTTAAGGTTTTGAACTGGGGTGAGGCTGGCTGGGTCATGTTCTTTGGTAAACAACCCATTCTGACGCCGGAAGATTTGAAAAAAGCCAAGTTCTTCGTCTGGGGCGATGACACCGACACCTTGAACATTTGGAAGTCCGCCGGTTATTCTCCCGTGCCTTTGGCCGCCACCGACATTCTGCCGAACTTGCAAACCGGCCTCATTAACTCTTTCGATACCACTCCCCTATCCGCTTTGTCTTTTCAATGGTTCGCCTTGGCTCCGCATTTGACCAATCTCAAATGGGCGCCTTTAGTGGGCGCGACCATCATCACC
>CAWKIY010000090.1:0-4197 GCA_963849245.1 candidate division FCPU426 bacterium
CCCGGGAGCTGGTTTGGCGGGCCTGGACGGAACCGGAACACCTCATCAAATGGTGGGGACCCAAAGGTTTTACCAACACGTTTCAGGAGTTTAATTTAAAACCAGGAGGGGTTTGGAAATATGTCATGCATGGTCCGAACGGCCAGAACTTTCAAAACAAAATGGTTTATGTGGAAATCGCGAAACCGGAGCGGATTATTTTAGATCACGTCACCACGCCGCTGTTTCGCGTCACGGCGACCTTTGAGGACTTAAACGGCAAGACAAAAGTCACTTTCCATCAGCTCTTTGAAACTGTGGCCGTCTATGAAGGGGTGAAGGGCTTCGCGATTCCAGGGAATGAACAGAATTTTGACCGGATGGTCGAGGAATTAAACAAGATGGTTTGAAAGGGCTAAATCAATTGACAGAGGAGAGAGTGTGTCATGGATATTAAGAAGGCCGGCGTGGATTTTCTGGAAATGGTCGTGGCCGGCGACATTGAGAAGGCTTTCGAAAAATACGTGGATATGAACGGCAAGCATCACAACCCCTTCACCCCCGCAGGTTTTCCCGCCTTGCGTAAAGGGATGAAGGAAAATGACGTTCAGTTTCCTCATAAGAAGTTCGAGATTCAACATGTCTTGGGCGACGGGGATTTGGTTTCGGTTCATTCTCGTCTTGTCTTGAAACCGTGCGAATTGGAACTCGCCACAACCCATTTGCTGCGTTTTCAGGGTGATAAGATTGTGGAAATGTGGGACTGCGCCCAACCGGTGTCGGCCGACTCACCTAATCAAGATGGATTGTTTTGAAAGGGGTAGTGCGGCTGGCTGGAGGATAAGGTTGGCTTGTCTCGGCAGGTTGCTCCAATGGTATAGGTAAGTTATTGAATGATAAAGATACTGAGAAGTCGGGACGAGTCATGCTGGATTGAATACGGATGGATAATCTGGAGACATCGGATTTGAAAAAAGCCTACGGCGGTTGATCCACGAAAGGGGTCCCGGATGCGAAAAGTCATTTTATTCAACATGGTCTCGCTGGATGGCTATTTCGAAGGGCCCCAGGGAGAGCTGGATTGGCACAAGGTGGATGGCGAATTCAACGAGTTCGCGGTGGAACAGCTGGACGCGGCGGGAGCCCTTTTATTTGGAAGGGTGACTTATCAACTGATGGCGGGTTATTGGCCGACACCAATAGCGGCGCAGAATGATCCTGCTGTCGCTGAAAAGATGAATCGTATCTCCAAAATTGTCTTTTCGAAGACTCTGGACAAGGCCGAATGGGAGAATACCCGGTTGGTGAACTCGGACGCGGTGGCGGAGATCGTGAAACTTAAAAAGCATGAAGGGAAGCACTTGTTTTTGCTTGGTAGTTCCTATTTGGCTACCGATTTAGCGGTGAAAGGCTTGATCGATGAATATCGTATTATGGTCAACCCGATTTTTTTGGGGGACGGTGTCCCCCTGTTAAAAGGTCTTCCAGGCCGGGTAAAGCTCAACTGGATGAAAACAAAAGTTTTCCATTCTGGTAATGTCCTTCTTTATTACAGCCGGTAAGCCCGTTTCATCTTAAAAATCACTTAAATTTTGGGAATTATTTGATTTTGCGGGCATTCGAGCCTAAATCAAGGGGCGTTTTTGGCAACTATTTGGCCTTAGCGAGCGTCCAAATGCTGGCGTCGAATTTATTTCATTCGAGCCAGTATCATCAAATTTATTCAAATGGAGGCTTTCATGAACGTGAAGAATAATTTTCGTAAATTAGCCGTTGGCGCGGGAATGCTGGGTTTGCTGGCATTGCCGGTGGTCGCGAAGGCCGGTTTCGACTTGTCGGTGAATATCGGAAACGATGACCAGGCTCATTTTGATTTTAACGGCGGGATGAGGCACCACGATCCGGAAATTTGGAAAGCCGCCCAGAAGTTACAGGCCGCCAAGCACGATCTTTGGAAAGCCCGTAATGATTTCCATGGACATAAGGGTGATGCGATTCAAGCCATTAACGGGGCTTTGGATCAACTCCGGATCTGCGAATCCCGCTAATCGCTTTGATCTTTTGAAAGCCATCCCTCGGGGGATGGCTTTTTTTATTTTAGCGCCGCTGAATTCAACGAAAATAAACTCTCGAATTGAGAGAGTTCACTCTTTTGAAAGCGTGATCGGAAAGTCGGCATAATTAAGTAACGATTTGGATGCCAGATCAAGGTACACTTGTAAGGATCAGCTTATTGTTTGGCGTTTTTTGAAAGGAACTTTCATCATGAGTTATAGCGATCACCGACGAACGCTTTTAGGCGCGATTGAGCAAAGGGCTAAGTGTACCGCCAAATATCTCCAGACGCAGCCGGTGAAGCTTTCCATTGATGGAGTTATCCAATGGCATGGGAATGTGGAGATCTTTCGTCTCGAAGGACACGCTGAGGCCCATCTCGCTTTTGGATGGTGGTTTGTGAACAAGCAAAGTAAAACGGAATATATTACGGTTATGGGGGTGCCGCCCCTGGACACCCCGCTGTCAGCCGTGAAGGCTTTTGTCGCTTCCCGTAGGGAATAGATTTTTATTTTTAAACCGACTGCCCCGCCACCCAGGCGGAGGACCAAGCCCACTGAAAATTAAAACCGCCTAACTGTCCTGTCACGTCCAAAACTTCACCTATAAAAAAGAGTCCAGGTACCTTGTGGCATTCCATGGTCTTGGGGGAAATTTCCCGGGTGTCCACGCCGCCCCGCATGACTTCCGCCTGGCGGTAGCCGAAAGTTTCGGCTGGAACAAAGCGGTAAGCGTGGATATCTTCCGCTAACGCCCGCAGGCGTCCATCGGAGAGGGCGGCCCAGGGCCCGCGAGCCTCGGCGTTCCAGGCGATACGCTCGGCCAAACGGCGGGGGATGCGTTCGGATAACCAAACACGGAACTTGCCCCGGCCCCCCTCAGCCTTATCCAGCTTCAATTGTTTGAAAGTTGAATCCACCGTTAGTTCAGGCACCCAATTAACCACGATCTCCAGGCCCGGTTCCCAGAAGAGGGAAGCGTTGAGCATGACGGGACCGCTGAGGCCCTTGTGGGTAATCATAATGTCTTCCACCATTTTCCAATCCCCACAGGAAACGCCAACCCGCAGATGAATGCCCGCCAGATCCTTAAAGCGGATCAACTCTCGTTCGGGAAAAGCCAGGCCGACCAGAGCGGGGGAGGGTTCCAGGATATTCAAACCGAACTGTTGAGCGATTTTAAATCCCAAATCGGAAGCTCCCAATTGGGGCCAGGATAAACCGCCGGTCGCTACCACCAATCGGGGAGCTGAATAGGTTTTTTCCCCCCCGCGAACTTGGAATATCCCGTCTGAATGGGTTACTTCCTGTATTTTCTGGTCGAGGAGAAGTTCGGCACCGCTGGACTGGGCCCGGGCGACGAGCAGCTCAATAATAGCTTTGGCGCTGTTATCACAAAAGAGCTGGCCGTCTTTTTTTTCGTGATAGGCAATGGAACGGGCCTCGACGAGTTTAATGAAATCCTTGGGTTTGAAACGGGAAAGGGCGTGGTTGACGAAGCCGGGGTTGGCAGTGACGTAGTTTGCCGGGGCGGCGTGAAGGTTGGTGAAGTTACACCGTCCTCCGCCCGAAACTAAAATTTTAGGCCCGGGGCGGGTTCCTTGTTCCAGGATTAATACTCTCTTTTTTCGGGCGGCGGCTTCAGAAGCGCAGAAAAGGCCGGCGGCCCCACCTCCCAGCACGATGACGTCATAGGAATTCATGCGGGTAGGATAACAGCCGGTGAAACCTTCGTGAAATTAAAATGTTTTTCGCATTGAGAGTTTTAACAGTGCCGCTTTAATCGTTATATCCTTAACTTTTAAAAGATATCTTCGTTTAGCGCCCGCCGCAAAATATAATATGAAAGTCTACTTTTAGCTTCGTGAGCCGGAGGAAATAGGTGAAATGGACTTTTCATTCAGGCTTGACCTTGACCGTAATTTTCTTCCTGACTGTTTCTCTTCATTCGAAGACACCCTATGAGGAGGTGGATGTGGATGGCCACCGCTGTCTTGTAGTTCGTCCGGAAAATCTTCCGCCCAGCGCGCCTCTAGTTCTGATCCTTCATGGTTATGGAACGAATGGGGATGAACTCTTTGACCTCTGTAAGGAACTAGGGCTTCCGCCTTGCCTCTATATTCTGCCGGACGGCCCCTTTCGCGCGTACAATTTGCCGCCCGTT
>CAWKIY010000091.1:0-10763 GCA_963849245.1 candidate division FCPU426 bacterium
TCACGTCGTACGGTCACCGGCGCGAAGCCTGATCAGCGCTCCTGGCGCGAGTGTGACGATCGAGCCGTCGTCGAACGCGATCTGACCCGATCCAGCGAGGACGAGGAAGACCTCGTCGACTTCGGCATCCGTGACCGCGCCTTCGGTGATCTCCCAGACCCCGATCGACACGCCAGCGGCTTCCTCAAGGTCAGCCGAGGCCACATTCGGCGAGCCTGCCACCACGTGGGACGAGCTCAGCTCATCTGCCGTCAACGGCTCGGTCATCACGTCGGCGCTGAGCACTCGCTGCTGGGACATGAGACGAAACCCTAGGCCACATTGAGCCGCTTCCGAGGATTGAGGTTTCCCGTTATTGAGGGTGGTAACGACCCGCCCTAGCGTTCGTCCTGGCGGCGGACCAGCGGGTTCGGGATGAGGAAGTCATCACCGCGACCAATGAACATGGCATTCCCATGATCATGACGGGCTATCGGCATTTTAAACATTAATTGTTGAAGCGGCTTCAGTTGAGGGAGGATTGAACTTGGACATTCTAGTCATTGGCAGCGGCGGCAGGGAACACGCTATTTGTTGGGCGCTTTCCAAATCCAGCCGTAAACCGAAACTTTATTGCGCTCCCGGCAACGCGGGTATTGCCGAATTAGCGGAATGTGTCGACATGATGGCGGATGATATCCCGGCTATTGTGAAATGGGCGAATGAACATGACCCGAATATGGTCGTTATCGGTCCCGAAGTGCCCTTGGCTTTAGGGCTCGCGGATGAACTTTTAAAAGAAGGTTTTCAAGTTTTTGGCCCCACGAAAGATGGAGCTCAAATGGAAGCCAGCAAAGCTTTTACCAAAAAGCTTTTGTTTGATAATGGTATTCCGACTGCCAAAGCTGAAACTTTCACGAATTACAAAAAGGCGCTGGCTTATCTTCGCTCTCAAAAAATTCCAATTGTTATCAAGGCGGACGGTTTAGCCGCGGGTAAAGGGGTGACCGTTTGTGAAACCTTGAAACAGGCGGAAGACGCCTTGGAAGAAGTGATGGAAAAAAAAGTATTTGGTGAAGCGGGCTCTAAAGTGGTGATTGAAGAGTTTCTCGACGGAGAAGAAGCGTCTATTTTAGCTTTTGTGGACGGGGAAAGTGTTGTTCCGATGGTGAGCGCTCAAGACCACAAAAGAGTTTTTGATGGTGATCAGGGGCCCAATACGGGCGGGATGGGGGCCTATTCACCGGCTCCGATTGTGACAGAACAGATGAATACTGAAATTCTTGAAACCATTTTGAAACCCACTTTGGCCGCGTTAAAGAAAATGGGCATCACTTATAAAGGCGTTCTGTACGCCGGGTTGATGTTGACCTCCGAAGGGCCCAAAGTGATTGAATATAACTGCCGTTTTGGAGACCCTGAAACTCAAGTCATTTTGCCTCGGTTAAAAACGGATTTCGTGAATGTTTGCATGGCGGTTGCCCAGGGTAAGCTCTCCCATCTTAAAATTGAATGGGATGAAAGGCCTGCGGCTTGTGTGGTAATGGCTTCCCAAGGGTATCCTGGCTCTTATCCCAAGGGAAAAGCCATCGAAGGGCTGGAAAAAGCCTCCCAGAATGCCGACACTTATGTTTTTCACTCTGGGACGGCTCAAGAGGCTGGCAAAGTAGTGACCTCGGGGGGCCGTGTCCTCTGTGTGACGGGTTTAGGAAATACAATTAAAGAGGCTATTGCGACAGCTTACCGGGGTGTGGAAGCTATTCGTTTTGAGGGAGTTCATTACCGTAAAGACATTGGTTGGAGAGCTTTGAACCGATAAAGTTCAAATTCATGCTGAAAAAATGCCGTTTTTTTGAGAAAATTGCGTTAAGGTTGAAGTTTGCAGGAATTCATAATTTGAGGGGAATTGGATAATAATCATGGGTGAAAAAACCGACATTAAATCTTTAACTTATACCCAGGAGAACCTTCTGCAAGTGGCAAAGGTCATTAAAGACGGTGGATTAGCCGTTTTCCCGACGGATACGGTTTATGACATCGGTTGTTCGGTCAAGAAACCCGAAGCCCTCAAAAGAATCTTTAAAATAAAAGACCGCCCTTTAAGTCAATCTCTTTCCATTTTAATTTCCCGCCCTGAAGTGGCCTTGGAAATCGCTGATTTCAAAGAAAAGGATATGGATATCCTGAAGAAAATCTGGCCTGGTCCTTGGACGCTGATTACCCGCGCTAAAGTGAATTTGGCTCAAGGGGGAGTGGGACCTGACGGTACGGTCGCCCTTCGGTGCCCGGACCATGGAATCGCCTTGGAACTTCTTCGCAATGTGGGGGATACCCTAGCTGTTTCCAGCGCTAATTTTTCGGGCGGCAAAAGCCCGGTCCGTTTTGACGAAGTGGACCCTGAAATTCTTGAAAAAGTAGACGCGGCCCTTGACGCGGGGGTTTGCCCCTTAGGCGGCGAGACGGCTATTGCTCGTATTGAAAAGAAACGACATTCCATTATCCGCACCGGCTGTGTCTCAAAAGAAGAAATTGAGCGTGTGGAGGCTCTTTTATCCCAGATGAACCAAGAATAAGCCCACATTCTTTCGGGAGAAAAAGAGTTGCCTAAGAAAGTCCTTTTCGTTTGTACGGGAAATACCTGCCGCAGTCCAATGGCCGAGGGACTTTTAAAAAAACTGGCGGTGGATCACCAGTGGCCTTTAGAAGTCAAATCGGCAGGATTGGCGGCTTTTACCGCTGTTCCGGCCACACCGGAAGCCGTTGAGGCGGGCCGTGAAAAAGGCATCGATCTTTCCAACCACCAAAGCCAACCCTTAAGCAAAATATTGGTAATGGAAAGCGACTTGATTTTAACCATGACGATGAAGCATAAAGAGATGATCCTAAAGAAGATGCCGGATTTAGCCCCGAAGGTGAGTGTTCTTTCAGAATTCGCGGGAGAAGCGCCTTTAGATGTGGAAGATCCGGTGGGTCATCCGTTGGAAGAGTATCGAAAGGTTTTAATGCAAATCGAGGGGTATCTTCAAAAAGCGAAAGACCGCTTTAACTGATTTTTAATCTCGTCAAAATTGGGGAAAAAATGAAAATTGTTATCGGCGCCGATCACGCGGGTTTTGAGGTGAAAGAAGCTCTTATTCAACATTTAAAGTCTTCTGGCTATCAGGTGGAAGACGTAGGAGCCTTTAACGGCGACGCCAGCGATTATCCGGTTTATGGCGAGAAGGTCGCCAAGGCGGTTTCGGCTAATCAGGCGGACCGGGGAATTGTGGTTTGCGGAAACGGCATCGGCATGTCCATCGTGGCAAATAAGATTCCGGGAGTCCGGGCCGCATTGGTTTTTACTGAAAAAATGGCGAAAGATACCCGCGAACACAATGACTCCAACGTTCTTTCCCTTGCGGGAAGAGATTTACCGGTGGACCTTAATTTAAAGCTGGCGGATATTTGGTTAAAGACTCCTTTTAGCAAACTGGAACGCCATGAACGCCGGGTTGAGGAAATCAGTCAGATTGAGAAGGATTTTCTTAAAAAGTAAAAGGGGCTGGGGATGAAACGGACCATTCAAGGATTTGTACTGCTCTTTTGTTTAGCCCTTTTCAGCGGCTGTTCTTTATCGCCTGATGACAAAGTCACCCTTGAACAATCCTTAAAACAAAATGTTGATACCTTTATTAACGGCGCCGTTCAGGTGCGTTGGGACGACGCTTTTCGGTTAACGGACGGCAATTTTTCAAGTTCGGATAATTTGCGGGAGCAGTTAACTAAAAGCTGGCCCCAAGATGGGGTTGTGACCGGCGGGGAAATCGCCTCCATGGCCTGGGTGAATGATAAGACGGCCAAAGTGAAGGTGAATTGGGCGTTTCAAACAGGAAGTGTGGCGAGTTTTTCGAGTGAGACTTTTGTGTGGGTTTTGAAGGGTGGATCCTGGAAATACCTCGGACGCACCCTTCGCTAACGGACTTTCTTTAAAACTTAGGAAGCTTTACGAACCACCGGACGTTTTTGCACTTTGCCGGAACGCAGGCAGCGGGTGCAAACCAGAACACGTTGGGGACGGCCATCGATAATAGCGCGAATGGTTTGAAGGTTCGCCATTTGACGGCGCTTGTGGATACCGGTAATGTTCAATCCGATTCCGCCTTCTTTTTTGGACTTACCGCGGCGGGTAATTTTCCGCGCTTTGATGGGTCCCTTTGTACAAATATCACAAACTTGAGCCATGGAAATACTCCTCTTTCTCGAAACTGAGAGCGGGCATTATAAGCAAATGATTTCACGATAAACAAGCTTTTTTCATGGTAAAAAGGCCCGAATAGGGGCCTTTTGAAGGTATGATGCGCGGTGCAATCAGCCTTCAATCATCAGGCGGTTTCATCATGGCTTCGGTTTCTAAACAACTTGAGAACTGGCTTAAGCCCCTAAGGCTGGAAGAAAAACAGGAATTCGCCAATAAGTCCGTGATGGGCGGGCTTGACCGTTTTGTCATGAAAGGCTGCGATAGTCTTTCGGCGGACCCGGCGTCGGCCTCCCATAAGGAGTTTTTAAGTTTTTTAAAGCAATTGCGCCGAGATTTTTCCCAGTACATGACCTATACACCGCAAGAGCGAAAAAAGCTGATCACTGAGAGTATTGAGAAGATTCAAAAATGGATTCAAACCCTTCCCAAAACAATTCCCGTTAAAGCGCCAGCTATTGGAAAGTTAAGCTTGATGGATTCAGTTCTTCCTCTGGTTCCAGCGGAAAAACTAAGGGCTTTTCACTTAACCAAGCTTAAAACCATCGACAATCTCCTGCATTACTCCCCGAAATGGTCGGTTCATTTGTCTTCCTTCACGCCCATTTCCCAATGCGTCAACCGGGAAGAACCTTATTTCATTTTGGCGCGGATAAACGGTATTTCCCAAATGAGAAAAGGTCCTCGGGAAATGACCAAGGTTGTTTTAGAGGATGGAAGCGGACATTTGAGCTGGGTTTGGTTTAACCGCTCGTATCTCAAGAAGGAATTGGTAAATGGCCGCTGGGTGATTTTGCATGAAACACCTCAGATTTCAAAATGGGGAAAGCAAATCATTGGCAAGGCGGATACTTATGAGTTTCTGACGCCTGAAGAAGAGAAGGATCTGCGGGAAGGAAAGGTGCTTACTTTTTATCCTTCCACGGTGACGCTGGATCAGAAGTTTTGGCGGACCATTCTCAAGTCAGCGTTGGAGAAATATCAGTCGCTTTTGTCTGAAACCAAGAACTTCGCGACTGTTTACGGAAAAGTCAGTTTGTCTGAAGCGATCCGTGAAATTCATAATCCAGTAACTTTGGAAAGTTTTGAAGCGGCCCGAAAACGGCTGGCCTACGAAGAACTTTTAACCCTTCAGTTTTTTCTGATCGCCAAACGGCGGGTCATTGAGAAAAGAGAAAAGGGGCGGAAGTATCAGTTTGAGGGCGAGAAGATTCTGAAGTTCCGTAAGTCAATCCCTTATCAATTGACTGGCGCGCAGAAGAAGGTCTTAAAAGAGATTCGAGAAAATTTAGCCCAGACCTATCCGATGAACCGTCTGTTGCAGGGGGATGTGGGCAGCGGTAAAACCTTGGTCGCGGCGATTTCTTTTCTTTATGCCGCCGATTCCGGTGTTCAAAGCGCTTTTATGGCTCCAACCGAAATTTTGTCTCAACAGCATTACCAAAACCTGACGAAGCTCTTAGAACCCTTGGGGATGAAGACGGCCTTGTTGACCAGCGATATGAAAGCCAAACCGAAGCGGGAGGTTTTGGCGTCGCTGGAAAACGGCTCGACGGACTTAATCATTGGCACGCATGCTTTGATTGAAGAGGGCGTTAAGTTCAAAAACCTGGGGTTCTTAGTGATTGATGAGCGCCATAAGTTTGGGGTTATGCAACGAGCGGCATTGGAAGATAAAGGCCAATGGCCTGATTGCCTGATGATGACCGCCACGCCTTTTCCCAGAGCCCTCGTTTTGACTGAATATGGTGATACGGATTTATCCATTTTGGATGAGTTCCCCAAGGGCCGCAAAGCCATTAAAACCGTATGGAAAAGTGAAAGCCAAAAAGAAGCTGTTTATGCCTTTGCCAAAGAGCGGGCATTGGCGGGCGAGCAGATTTTCTGGGTATTTCCGGTAGTGGATGAATCCAAAAACTTCTTGAAGTCCGCCATTCAAATGTACCAACACTTCCAAAAAGAAGTCTTTCATGGGTTTAAGGTGGGTCTCATTCACGGCAAAATGAAAAAAGAAGAAAAAGATGCCGTTATGAAAGACTTTACGGAGAATAAGATTCAAATATTGGTTTCCACTACGGTTGTCGAGGTAGGGGTAGATGTGGCTAACGCCACCATGATGGTTATTGAACATGCCGAACGCTTTGGATTAGCCCAGCTTCACCAGTTACGGGGAAGGGTGGGCCGGGGAGCCAAACAGTCCTACTGTTTCTTGCTGACTTCGCCTGTTATTTCCAGCGATGCTATTGAACGCATGAAGATTATGGCCTCAACCCTAGATGGTTTTAAGTTGTCGGAGTTTGACCTGAAAATGCGCGGTCCGGGTGAGATATTTGGTGTGGCCCAGTCAGGTCGTCGTGAAGGCGGGATTGTGGACTTGAAAAGGGATGTTGATGTGGTGGAAGAGGCCCGCAAAATGGCTTTGACCATCCTGGAAAAAGATCCGAAACTGATTTGGGAAGAGCACAAGAACCTTAGGGATAGTCTGATGGCTAAGTTTCAGCCTTTGCTCGATTTAGCGCAGATTTCGTAGAGCGGCTGATTTTAAAATTTTCTGAAAAAAATTAGAAGCGATTTTGTGGATAGGATGACTGGTTGCACTTATTCCATAATGTCGAAACAATTACCGTAAACTATAATACTGTGAGCGGTAAATGCGAACACCTTCTCGAGGCGTCTGTGGAAAATATTTTTTCTCTCAACTACCCAGAGTATGCAACCATTAATTGCATCGGTAAAATTCTTAAGGGGACGGGATATTCCGCATTCATCCCCGTGAGTAGACAACAAAAAGGCGTGGATTTTATTCTTCAAAACCACAAACAATCAAAACGCACTATAAGATTTCAGGTAAAAAGCTCTAAGGTTTATCTTGAAAACAAGCCAAAATATTTTGATGGTAAAAATGAACAAACTTTATGGTTCAAAAACTTCATTCATTCAGGGCAATACGAAAAAGACAATTCTGATTATTACTTGTTTTTTGGCGTTTATTCAATTACCAGGAAAAACATGACAAAAAAGTCCAAAAAATTAAGAGATTGGAAAGAAATAATTTTATGCTTTGATGAAAAATTCCTTTTTGACAAAATTGATAAAAATGAAAGGTTTTTGTATTTCCACTTTACCCTAAGTGAAAAAGGAAACGTCTCGGATGTTCTGGCGACGAGAGGATTTAAAAAAGATATGAACGTCGCTGATTTTTTGATCGAACGAAACTTAAGAGAAATTCTCGGAGTGTTATGCGAATAATCGCCGGAAAATTTAAAAGCCGGGCCGTGAAAGCCCCCGCCAACATGAAAATTCGCCCCACCTCCGACAAGGTGAAGGGCGCGCTTTTTAACATGCTCGAACCGATTATGGATTGTACGGTGGTGGACTTCTATTCCGGCACGGGCAACTTGGCGATTGAGGCCTTAAGCCGTAGGGCCAAAGAAGTGACCTTGGTGGATAAGAGCCCTGATGGTTTAAAGCTGATTAGCGAAAACCTTCAAACTTTTGGCTTAGACCCCCGTGATCCCAAGAGCGGGGTTCGGGTGATACCCCATGATGTTGCTAAGGCCTTCTTTTTGCTTCATCAAGAAGGGAAGAAGTTTGATATCCTGTTGGCCGATCCGCCCTATGATAAAGGTGTTTTGAAGCGGCTCCAACACCTGTTAGTGGAGTACCCGATTTTAAACGAGGGTGGCATTTTCGCGGTGGAACATGGTGCGGATGATACGGACCTAATGCCTGAATTTCCATATCCTATGGTTCGTCAGAAAAAGTATGGGGATACGTTGTTAACGCTTTTTAAAAATGATTCGGTTTCAGCTGCGGTTAATTCATCAGATCAAGAGGGCTAAGTGTCAAAAAAAATCATCGGACTTTATCCCGGTTCTTTCGATCCCATCACTAATGGTCATTTAGATATCGCTGAAAGGGCTTTTAAAATCTGCGATGAACTGCATATCGCAGTTGTGGCCAATCCTTCCAAAAATGTCCTCTTTTCCATGGAAGAGCGTGTCGATTTGATTCGAAAAACGACAAAACATTTGCCGAAAGTAAAAATATCCTCGTTTAACGGACTATTGGTTGATTATGCCCGGGAGATAAAAGCGGATATCATTTTTAGGGGACTTCGAGCCGTTTCGGATTTTGAATTTGAGTTTCAGATGGCGCTGATTAACCGCAGTCTGCACCCGAAAATTGAGGTTGTCTTTTTGGTTCCAAATGAAAAGTTTATATTCTTGTCCTCCAGCTCAATTAAAGAAGTGGCTAAATTAGGCGGGGATGTCAGTGGTTTTGTTCCCGCGGTTGTCGAAAAGGCCTTTCGAAAGATTCGGTAGAACGGCTTCAACACAACCCCTTTCAGGGCAATATTCAAAACAAATTTCCACAATTATTTGGTGAAAAAGGCCCGCAAAAACGGGGTATTTTCTTGACACTGAAAGAGAGGCATTCCTATAATCCCCCCTGTTCTTTTATGGCTTTTGTCCTACTCATTAGCTTATGGATACAAGAGCTGCTTTGATTAACCGGGAGGATGCGCAACGATGTTGAAGGTGGAATTGCGCGCTCTTGAACTAGAAGATCTCATTTTGGATGAGGCGGGTTGGGCCCAAGCGCTGGGCATTGAGCTGGCGCCGGAGTTAAACCCGGAACCTCTCGCGATACACTGCCAACTTTCCAAAACCGGGGATTTAATTTCCGCTAAGGGCTGGGTCAAGGGCAAGATGCTCTTAACCTGTGACCGTTGCGCGAAGACATTTGATAGTGGTTATAAGTCGTTTTTTGAAATGCATTACCGGCCCCAAGTCGA
The DNA here is from genome assembly GCA_963849245.1 of candidate division FCPU426 bacterium. Lineage (GTDB taxonomy): Bacteria > Oederibacteriota > Muellerivitia > Muellerivitales > Muellerivitaceae > CAWKIY01. The sequence continues at coordinate 9,012 of CAWKIY010000091.1, forward strand.
AGAGCTTCCAAAAGAAGAAATCGATGAGGTTTTTCCAGAAGGGGCTGTTGAGACGATTTACTTTGACGGGGATATTTTGGATATCGCCGATCAAATTCGGCAGACGGTTCTTCTTTCGGTCCCAATGCGGGCCTTGTGCCGGGAAGATTGCCGGGGCCTCTGCGGGGGCTGCGGACAGGATTTAAATGTTGATGCTTGCCGTTGCTCGGAGCCGCCTTCGGATACAAGGTGGTCCCAGCTTAAAAACTGGAAGCACAGTTAACGGTGGGTCCGGGTTGAACGGATTGTTCAATCCTTTAAATATTTGGAGGTTATCATGGCTAATCCTAAACGGCGGCATTCGCGTCAGCGCCGGGATAAACGTCGCACGAACTGGAAAATTAAGACCAAGTCGCTCTCGCTTTGTCCCCAGTGCAAAAGCGCTAAATTGCCCCACCGGGTATGTCTTACCTGTGGATACTACAAAGGCAAAGAAGTTCTCAGCGTTGATATTGCTTAAATTGCTATAAAATCATGAAAATTGCTCTCGATGCGATGGGGGGTGATCATGCCCCACGAGAAACGGTGCAGGGTGCCGTTCTCGCTGTGCGTGACGCCGAAATTCTTGAAATGTCTAACCACGACTTGGAAATTGTCCTTGTCGGACGTAAAGAGGACATTGAAAAAGAATTATCCAATGCGGGGGACTATCCGAAAAAGTCCATTTCCATTTTTGACGCCCGTGAGGTAGTCGAAATGGGAGAAAGTCCCGCCCAGGCCTGCAAACAAAAAAGAGATTCTTCTGTTGTCCGCTGCGCCGAATTAGTTAAAAAAGGTGAAGTGGCGGCGACGGTTTCAGCCGGTAACTCTGGAGCGGCCATGGCGGCGGCTCTCATGATGTGCGGCCGCATTGACGGGGTTTTGCGTCCCGCGATTGTGACCATGGTTCCTAGCGTGAGTGGAGTGTCTGTGTTAGTGGATGCGGGCGCTAATGTTGATTGTAAAGGGAAGCATTTGCTTCAATTTGCGCTCATGGGGGATGTTTTTACTAGGACGGTTTTGAATTTCAAAAATCCGCGGGTCGGGTTACTTTCCATTGGCGAAGAAGAAAACAAGGGAAATGAATTAGTTTTTGAAACTCAAAGCCTTCTTAAAAAGGTTCCGTTGAACTATATCGGAAATATCGAGGGTCGGGATATCGTGAATGGCAATTGTGACGTCACGGTTTGCGACGGATTTGTGGGCAACGTGGCTTTGAAGGCCATCGAGGGCGTAGGCGAGTTGGTTTATAACGGGTTACAGCGCGAAATCAAATCCAACTTAATTACCCTCATTGGCGGATTAATTGCCCTTCCGGCTTTTAGACGGTTTAAAAAGACGGTTGATTGGAAAGAGTATGGTGGCGCTCCTTTATTAGGAATTAACGGTTTGTGTCTGATCTCTCATGGAAAATCCAATGCTTATGCCATTAAAAACGCGATTCGAGCCGCTTTGCGATGTGTTAACCGTGACATGAACGGTGTCTTGAAAGAACAAATTCTTAAACATGGGCAGGTTTCCGATAAGCCCGAGTCAAAGTAAAGGAATCACTGCCCATGAGCCAAAAAATCCGCGCGGGTCTTCTGGGGACAGGTTCTTATCTTCCAGAAAAAATTCTTACGAACAAAGACATGGAAAAAATTGTCGATACGACCGACGAATGGATATTCACGCGTACGGGCATTAAAGAAAGAAGAATGGCGGCTGAAAATCAGACAACTTCTGATTTGGCGA
>CAWKIY010000092.1:0-8120 GCA_963849245.1 candidate division FCPU426 bacterium
GGGATGTTTACCCGACTTTCCGGCCCGGTTTTCTTTGGAATACGGTCACCCCTTTCGCGCACAACGAATACCTGCAAGTTGCCGCCGAGTGCGGCCTGCCGGTGTTGGCGCTTACCCTGCTGCTTCTTTGGGCTTTCTTGAGGCAGACGGGTACAGGACTTCTTCAAGTTTCCGCTTTTAAAAAAAATCTACCCACGGCCCAAACAGCGGAATGCGTTTTTTATCTCATTCTTTTTGAAGCGGCCCATAATTTCGTGGATTTTACTTTTCACGAGTGGTCTCATCGGCTGGTCTTGATCGGATTTACCGCGTTCGCTCTTCGGCAAAATAAAACTGGGGAAGACTTAAAAATATCCCTGCGTTTTTCTCCCCGGGCTTTTTGGACCGGGAGCGCGGTGCTTTTGGTCTTTATTATTTGGATTTTAGGCGAAGGATCACTCCGGGATTATTTAGCCCGTTTTTACGATTTTAAAAGCATCGTGCTTCAGCAAAACGGCGATTTGGATGGTTCAGAAGTTTTTGCCCGCAAGAGCTTGGGTTCCCGTGCCTATTACATGGATCCTTGGAATTCGTTGGGCGCGCTGGAAGACGCTCGGGCGGGGATGACGGTTAAAAGCACTGAACGGGAAAAGCATTTCAGTCTGGCAAAAACTTATTTTGATAAGGCGATCCAGCTTTCCCCCTATGCTTTAACTCCCCGCGAGAATGAAATTCAAGATTTAGTCAAACGGGGCCGTTTAGAAGAAGCCCTTGACCTGGAAAAAGCCCTGATTGATAAGGCACCCCAAGACCCGACTAATTATGTAGGTCTGGGCCTGATTCTCATGAAAATGGGCCGTCCGCAGGAAGTGCTTGTCCCGGCGCAAAAAGCACTGGATCTTGATGATTATTTCCTGCCTTCTTATTTGCTTAAAGCGAACGCTTTGGAAGCCATGGGCAAGAAAGCCGAGGCTCTTAAAGTCTATGAAGAGGCTCAGGCGATGCTTAAAAGCATTAATCAACCGGATCCCTCAGGGCAAATCGAACCGCATCTTCAGAAGCTTCAAAGCCAGCCCTGATCATGTCCGCTTCCCGCCGGGAGGGTTTTCCCTTCGAAGCGCTGTTGTTCATTGGGCTCCTGCTTTTGAACAGTTTTCTGGTTTCGCCTTTTATCGGATGGTATGACTCGGGCGAGCTCATCGGCACGACCGTTTGCCTGGGAATCTCCCATCCTTCGGGCCAGGTTTTATTTCACCTGCTGGGGAAAATTTTCCTTCTTTTGCCCTGGGAGACTCCGGCTTATCGTTTGGGACTCATGTCCGCCACTTGTTCCGCTTTGGCCTCGGTTTTATTTTTTCGTTTAAGCCGCCAACTAGCTTTGGCGGTCGCGCCTCCGGATGAAATTCATAAGACGCTTTCGCCGGTTTTAAACTTCTGGCTTTTTTTACTGACCCTGGCTTGGAGTTTAAGTATGCCTTGGTGGCGCTATTCCCTGATGCCCTTGGTTTACGCGCTTCATCTTCTATTAGGGCTTCTTTTACTTTGGGCTTTGAGTCTGGAAAAACCGGGAAAGTGGGTTCTTTGCTTTTTTATTTTGGGAGCGGCTACGGTTTTTAGGCCGACCCAGTTTTTTGCCATTCCATTCGTAGGATTTGCTTTTCTTTGGGAATCACGAAAGAGACCTAAGGAACTTTTTAAACCGCTGATTTTTATATGGATGGCTTTTATTTTGGGCCGCAGCACGGGACTGTACTTGCCACTGCGCTCGGCTCTTCATCCGGAAATAGCTTATGCGGATATCACTCATTTAGGCGCTTTTCTCAGGCATGTGTTCGCTTTGAAGTTTTCTAATTACGTGGGGGCTGTTTCGAACGCGACGATCTTGGCGGTTTTGCGGCAGATGGCGTTCCATTTCTGGACGGATTTAACCCCCCTGGGGGTAGGGCTTCTACTGTGGGGCGCGGTGGTGGTGTGGTGGAAAAAAGATAAGGTCCCCCTTTTTCTTTGGATAGGATTGGCTTGGGGATTTTTAGAGGCGCTCTTTGTTTTCACAATCCCTTTTCCCACTTTTGAATCCCATCAAGTTCTTTTGAGTTGGGTTTATTTGGGGTTTTTAGCGGGTCTTCCTCTCGTTTTTACCGAACAGATCTCCCGTAAAGGCCAATATCGGATCACGAGGATCGCGGTTGGAATCGCTTTGAGCGTTTTTGTTTTTCTACAATTAACTTTGATCGGCCATCAATTCGAGCGGCAAAAAGAAAGAGGCGCCGAAGACTATGCTCACAATCTTTTGCGAATGATGGAGCCAAACGCCCTTTATGTGCCTACGGAAGAAAACGAATATTTTCCGGTGGCGGGTTATCAGCAGTCCTTTCAGTTCAAAAAAAGCATCCAGCTTTTGGAGCCGGGAACCCCGCCGCTTCAGGTGGCTCCACGAATTCAGAAATGTCTTCGAGAAAATCGTCCTTTATACGTTACCCGGCAATGGGCGCTTCCGCCTGGATGGGTATTCGAGCCTCTTGGGCCTTTATGGAAAGTTGTCACACCCTCGCCAGAAATTTTCACGAAAACACCCGCCTTTTTAAAACCGGAGGCGCTTTGGGGAGGGATTAGTTTACTCGGCTGTACTCTTTCACCAGCTCGGGTGAAGGCAGGGGGAATGTTAGCGGTGACCTACCTGTGGACTCGAAAAGGGCCGAATCCTTGCGACGCCAGCGATGGGGTGGTGGCACTTTTCGCCGATTCCCAGGAGAACTATTGGATGAAGAACGGTGTTTTCTGGCTGCATGATATTCATGATCCGCCCTTGGGCTCCTTTAACCGGCTTAAGGCCGGGTTAACGTATGAGGAAAAACGAATTCTTTTTATTCCATCGGATTATCCGCCGGGCCGCTATCAATTGGTCGTCGGCTTGCAAAAACAGGTTCCCCGTCAAGAAGGCCGCGAGGCTTTTGAAAGAGAGTTCTACGAGAGAAACGCTTATCAGGATTTGGACAAGTTTCTGGGCCGAGAGGTCGGCGGCGCGGTGGTCCATTTTTCCGCGCAAGACTCCGGCGATGTGTTGAAAGGTCTTTGGCCTGTCACGAAAAGCTCCACGGTTTTGATGGATCCCCGCTTTGCGCCAGTGGCCGAAGTGGAGATTGAAAGCCCCGACGCGCCCTAAGGGTTGCTTTGCTTTTTAAAAGGGACCGTCTTAGAATACGGTTTTCCAAAATCCAGTCTTCTTAGGGGAAACCATGGCCGAACATTCACACGCCGCCGCTCCAGCTCACGGGACCAGCTCGTCCGTTAAACGTCAATTCGTCAGTTTCGCTTTTTACAAGATATCAGAGGAATTCCGCGAACTTTCCCGTTCGAAACGTGAAGCGGCTAAAAAATCATTTTTAAAGGCCGCGGATACGTTTAAAAAAGACGGCATTCTGCTGGCCTATTCCACAGTAGGGTTCAAGGCCGATGTGGATTTGATGCTCTGGCGAATCAGCTATGACATCGACAGTTTTCAGCGCCAAAGCGCGGAATTGAATAAGAGCGACATGGGGCCTTATTTGAAAACGCCCGCTTCTTATCTCGCTCAAACCAAGCGGAGCACCTACATTGACAAGCATCAGCACGACGGACAAGACGGTAATCGCACTAATATTTATCCGGGCCGGTTCAAGTACATTTTCATTTATCCTTTCGTGAAGAGCCGTGAATGGTATTTATTGTCGAAGGAAGAACGTCAAAGGATTATGGATGAGCATATCCGGGTTGGAACCCAATTTCCCTCAGTCAAACTCAACACCACTTATTCTTTTGGCTTGGATGACCAGGATTTCGTGGTGGCCTTTGAAACGGATGAGCCGGGTGATTTTCTCGACTTAGTCATGGCTTTGCGGGAAACTGAAGGGTCCAAATACACCGTTCGGGATACGCCCATTTACACCTGCCGGTTGATGGAATTGAAAGAAGCTTTGGATTTGCTCGGATAGGGATAGGCACCGGATGTGTTTCGAGTCGCTGTAACTTTTCGAGTCTGAACCCCGTAGATCTCAGGAGCTGTTTTTGAAGCCCAAAAAAGCCAAGCCGTCTGAACCCGTAAAAGCCAAGGTGGATCCCTGGGACAAACTCCAATGGGAATCCTGGTCGCGCCTGATGGTGAAAATTCAGGCGGGGGATCAGGCCGCTTACCGGCAGTTTCTTGATGAAATCGGCCCTATTCTTTTTAGCTTCGTGCGCCGCCGGGTGTTTAACCAGGAGATGGTTCAGGATGTTTACCAAGAAGTTCTGATGACGCTTCATAAGGCCCGGAATACTTATGAGCCCAGCCGTCCTCTAGGCCCCTGGCTTTTTACCGTGGCCCGTAACTCTATGTTGGACGCTTTAGACCGCAACCGCAAATTCGCCGAAAGGGAAGTGCCCACGGAGTTTTTGCCTGAAACCGCGAAGATTGAAAGCGACGGGAGCCTGGATGACCAGCTTTATCAGGCGTTGAACAGTTTGCCCGACCTGAACCGGCAGGCCATTGAGATGCTGAAATTAAGGGGACTCTCCCTGGAAGACGCGGCGAAAGAATTGAAGGTTTCGGTGACGGCCTTAAAGGTGAGGGCTCACCGGGGTTATGAACAGCTTCGAAAACAGATGATAGGAAAAAAAGTATGAAGGCCCGAGCGGCTCAAAAGAGCGTCAAAAACATAGCGCGGATGCACGAGCAATTGGTGGACAAAATTGTCGCGGATACCCGCGCGTCTGAATTGATTCTGCGTCCCTGGACCCAGTGGTTTTTATGGCTGGGTATTTCCTTGGCGGTGATGGGGGTCTTTTGGATGAAAATGGGAATTCAGACAAACGCGGCGCAGGTTTTACAGCAAATGCCGCCGATCGTGTTCATCTTGACCGCTTTCGCCGGGGCGGCCCTGGCCGCTTGGGAAGCGATCGCTTCCACTGTGCCGGGAAGACAAACGGGTTCTTCTTACCGGGTTTTATCGGTGCTGGTTTTGATCGCGCTTTTTTCCCTGCCTTTTATTTTCTTCGCCCAATCCGGTCCTGTAGACCTGGCGCAATCCTTCAAGGATGGCAGTTCCTGCGCGGAGGGGGTTTCGCTTTCCGGTCTTATTCCCTGGATCTTTTTAGGCTGGATGCTTTCCCGCAACGCCGCTTTTCATCCGGCCTGGACAGGGGCTTGGTCGGGGGTATCTTCTTTTCTCATGGGAACCATCACTCTTCAAATCCACTGCCCCAGCTGGCAGTTGGGGCATATGCTGGCCGCTCACCTTTTGCCCGCGGCTTTTGGGTCGTTCCTCACGACCTTTGCCGGAGCTTTCTGGTTTTCCCGCTGGAAGAAATAATTTTTAAAATTTGAAGTTTAAAGGCTGTAAAGCTGATAGCGCATGCCTGTCCATTTGGCTTTGTCACCTACCAGACGGTCTTTGAGGCTTTTCGGAAGGACCTTCGTGTCGGCCATTACGAAATTAACCGGGAGAAAATAACCCGGAGTCGAAGTGACCAGCCACAATTTGTCATTGAGTAAAAGTTTTTTGGTTTCCGCGAACTTCTTGCGTTTTTCCACATCCCGCCATTGGTCGCAGGCGTATTCCATGGCCGCGTGCCCGAGGCCTTTTCCTTTGTACATGGATTCCACGGTTAAACCGGTTAGTTCTACGCAGTCCGGATGCGACACCATGCCGACGGTGGCGGAAGCGATGCCGTTGACCTCCGCGATCCACCAGAGCGTTTCCTCCACTTTGGACATATCCATTTTGTTCATCAGGAGGCATTTTTGGATATAGCTCATATCCCGGGGAACCGCTTCGCGGATTGTCAACTTATTATCCAAGGCCCACAGGGAGGCGGCGGTCAGATCGCCGCGGTAGATAAGCCCCCCGTTCCCAGTCCCTTTCAGTTTGGCAATCATGGCCTGCATTTGAGAGGGAGCCACCCACTGAGTGTCTTTTACTTCTTTAAGGTCAGTGGGTTTTAAAAGGGTGTCTTTGGTGGTGGCGTGAAAGATATATGATTCCCAGGTGGTCAATTCGTCCTGAAAACGGATATCGAGGGTGATATGTAATAGGAAACGTTTTAAGTCGATAGCCAAACCGGTTTCCTCTTTAGCTTCGCGAAGGGCGCCCGCGGCTAAATCCTCGCCCAGTTTCACGCCGCCGGAGGGAGAACGGAAAATGCCAGGAGGATAACTATGTTTGCTCATGAGGGCGAAACGGCCGTCCACTCCTTCAATTAACATCGTGACGTCATGCGTTCTTTTTTGATAAACGCTTCTCTCCACCAGATGCCAGCCCTGTTCGTCGAATTCCTGGGCCATCCATTGGTGATAGGGGTATCCGAAACGGGCACGAATAGAGGATAATTGGGGTCGAAGATGCAAGGTAGTGAGTCCCCTTTGAGCGAAGTAGTAAATCATTTTAAGCCTTTGGACTCTTTTTGAAAATGGAAGTTTTTCCGGAAGGCTCTTTTTAGCGGATGAAACGCGGGGTTATGCCTATTCCCTGAATTTTTTTGACAAGATGTTTAGATGCTATTTCACCTGAAAGCGGAACAATTTAGGAATATGTCCCGAATCAAAATTGGATTTTTTTTACTTTTTTGCCTGTTCACCAGCAGTCTGCGGGCGGATGTCACCCAGTGGGTGGATCCTTTTATTGGAACCGGCAAGACCGGCAATACTTTTCCTGGCGCGTTAGTGCCCTGGGGAATGGTTTCGGTGAGTCCCCATAACAATCTTCAAGCGCCTTCCGGATATAAGCAGGGTGAGCCTTATATTTACGGATTCGGCCAGGTTCATCTCAGCGGCACCGACTGTCCTGACTTAGGCAGTCTTCTTGTGATGCCCACCGTAGGGCCGATTCGTCTGGAGTTGGAAAACAGAAGATCGCAGTACGATTCGGAAACGGCTACGCCGGGATATTACCGGGTTAATTTAAAAACCTCCGGTATTTTGGCCGAAATGACCGCAACTACCCGGGTAGGGGTCAGTCAGTTTAGTTTTCCCGCCCGCAAAGGCGACGCGAATATTCTCATTGATGTCAGCCGGCGTCTTACCAATGAACCGGCAACGGTTAAGTCTTCCTTTGAATCCCATGTGAAAATTATCTCGAATAATGAAGTTGAGGGATCCGCTCAAAGCGGTGATTTTTGCACGGCCTACTCGAATAACAAACAAACGGTTTATTTCGTCGCGCGTTTCAGCAAGCCGGCGGTTTCAGCCGGGACATGGAAAGACAGTGTTCCCGGAGGAGACAATGGCAAACGTCATCGCGGTCATGCCGAGCGTGTCGAGCAAATACGACGGCGTCTTGAGAATCAGCCAATAATCGTGCCAGCGTGCCTGTCTGGCGCCAGGCGTGCCCGTGCCCTTCGGAGGGTCAGCGCTGGCGTCGGCTTGCCTGTGCCTCGGTTCGGGCATGAGGAAGCACCACGAGGGCCCAGCAAGAAGACCCGGGTCGGCACGAGCACGTAGAACGCCCACGGCGCCAGTCGCCCTGCCCCAAGGCCGTGACCTGGCCGCCCAGGACATAGCCGAGGTGGCGCTGCGACCGGGATCGCGACGTAAAACCCCCCATCGCGCTTGCTGCCGCTGCTCGGACCGGGTACAGATCGGCAATCACCCCTTCGCCACCGGTCCATAGGCCGCTTCCCCGACGCCGACCAGGCACGCGGGGTCAGGACCACAGCACGAGATACGTTTCCGCCAGGCCCTGAGGTGCCGCTAGCCAGTGCTCCAGAGCACCACGCCGATGCCGACCAACACCCAGCGCCGCATGCGGTCGGCGAGCCAGCCAAACAGCTGAAAAGGAGAATATAGGAAAGCATGAAGGCGGGATCCAGGTCCGCCCATTTTGCCCGGCACCGACGAGTCCAGCGGTTGCTGCGTCACGGGATCACGCGGATATTCCGACTCCGGAAAGAACGAGTCTCGATCCGCGACAAGATCTCCACGGCAGCCAGCACCTGCCGATCAAATTGAACAGGTTGATCGTCAGCAACAACAGCAGGGCCGTACGAACAGGCGCGAGCTTCCTTGGTCGTCATCAGCGTCCTCGGTGCGGGAGTCGAGCACAAACAAACCGGCGGCCACTCTTTCTCCCCTCTCCCCGCCGGGGAGAGGGGTCGGGGGTGAGGGGCAAGCGTTCGCAATTGCCTACCCC
>CAWKIY010000093.1:0-3411 GCA_963849245.1 candidate division FCPU426 bacterium
CCGTTCAAGATCTCGGCACCTACAATCCTTTCACCACCCAGGTGCTGAATCCGGCCGCTTGGGCCCAATGTCCCGTCAACTCCAATTGCGGCGACTCGGGAAACGACTTCCTGAAGTACTTCTGCGGACCCCGGCATCCAAGTGATATCACCAATGGTTATTACTATTTGACTCAAGGTGATGTGGTTGCGTCTTACGATCATCCGCCTCTCGCCGCGGCGCTTAATGCTTTACCCCTTCTTTTCCTCCATTTGAAAACCCAGCCTTTTCAGGGCGACTTTCTGGATCGGAGCCACCTTTTCATGTTCCAGTGGAACCTGGACCATCTTTCGGCTATCACCTACTCCAGCCGGGGTATCAGCTGGCTTTTGGGTTTGGGAGTGGGGATTCTCCTTTTTAGGCTGAGCCGCGCCCGACTCGCGTTGCTTTTCTTTACGCTTTTCTTTTGGGCGTTGAACCCGACTTTTCTTTCCCTGAGCGGCTTAGCCAAAACAGATATCGCCCCGGCTTTTTTCTTTTTTCTCGCTGTCTGGGCTTTTCAAACCGCCAGGGAGAAATCCCATTGGATCTTTTCGATAACTGCCGGGGTCTGTTTAGCTTTGGCCGTGACCGCGAAATTTCATACGCTGATTTTGATCCCTCTTTTCATTATTTTAGAAATCGCTTCAGGATGGAAAGATAGATGGATTTCGTTTTCAGTTAAGCGGCAAAGGGAAGAGGGGCTGATCCGATGGGGCTGGGGATTGGCGGGCTTTACCCTGTGGATTCTTTTGACTTATCTTCCGGCGAGCCTGCTTTTGCCGGACCACCAGGAACCTTTGAGCTATTTAGCGGGAGAACTTCAAAGAGCTTGGATCTACGCCCAGGGCGCGCATCCTGTTTATTTTTTGGGGAATTGCAGTTTGGAAAATCACTGGTATTACCTGCCCGTCGCTTTTTGTCTGAAAGAACCCTTATCTTTTCTTTTGCTTTTAATCTTTGCCGGGGGATTGCTCCTTTTTCAAAAGATAAAGATTCCCCTTTGGCAGTGGCTCACTCCCCTTGGGTTCTTTTTGGCGGCGCTTTTTACTCCCAATCTGGGGGTCCGTTATTTATTACCTCTTTACCCTTTTCTTTTTCTCATAGCCGCCCGGGGTGCGGAGTGGTTATGGGAAAAACGTCCCCGAAAATCTCTCTTTGTTTGGGCTTTAGGACTTTTGATCTTCACCCAATTTTTTAGTGTGGCCGCTCAATATCCTAATACACTAAGTTACTTTAACGAAATCGTGCCGAAGAATCGGAAAATTTATTTTTTGGCGGATTCTAACCTGGATTGGGGACAGGATTTAAAACGGCTGGCGCGGACCGCGCGTGAAAGAAATTGGGGAAAAGTAAAATTGGCTTATTTTGGAGGAGTTAATCCTCAGATTTACGGATTGGATTGGGAGCCGTTTCAAATGGCGGATATTGAAAGGCCGCAGTCGGGGACGACTTATCTAGTGAACGCGAGCTTTATTCAATTGGCCCCTGTCGCTTATCCTTCCACAAAAAGCTTAGCTCAGGGCTGGCTTAGTCAAGTTCCAGCGACAGGACAAGTGGCGGATAGTTGGTATTACTTTGAGATTCCGGGGAAACAGGATGATTTAAAACCGGGTTCTTGGCTGGCGTCCGTCCCCTTTCTGCAATACCGGGGTTACGTTCCTTACCCGCCTCTGCCAGTTCGTTAAGCTTTAGTCTTCAATCTTTTTGAGTAAGATTTTGAAAAGCGAAATGGCCTTTCTCATCGAAGAAAGGCTGTAATAGAAGTTTGTCGACCTGGAGATATTGGGGATCGTTAAAAATACCCAGCCCTATTTTCATCTTCTCCTGGCCTTTCGCTGGTTCCGGGCGGTAAGAGCCTAAACAGCGGTCCCATAATGAAAAAATGAAACCATAATTGCTGTTGGTTTCTTTGGGGGCGGCTGAGTGGTGGATCCGGTGCATATCGGGTGTGACCAAAATAAACCGAAGAATCTTTTCCAGGACCGTTGGAATTTTAATATTGGAATGATTAAACAAGACGGCCGCGTTGTAAATGATCTCAAAGAGAAAGACTCCATAAATTGGAGCGCCCAGCAAAACAATAAAGAAAGCTTTGATCAGGGTAGAAACTATCATTTCCAAGGGATGAAAGCGGAATCCGGTCGTGACATCGACTTCTAAATCAGTGTGATGCATCCGGTGGATTTTCCAAAGCCAAGGAACCGCGTGGTATAGGCGGTGCTGGTAATAAACAATCCAATCCATGACAATAATGGTAAAAATGATGCCAAAAATCGCGGGAACCGGCTGCCAATAAAACAAACCAAAGTTATTGCGATAAGCCAAATAAGCGGCCCAAAGAGTCGCCCCTGGAAAAATAACGCGGATTAAAAAAAGATTAATCAGAGGAAGAATCAAATTGTTGGGCCACCGGAGAACCCGGGGAACTTTTTCCTCCCGGCGGGTAGCTTTCCATTCCCAGAGAGCCATTAAAGCAAACACGATGAGGAAGGAGTAAAAGGGAAGGGAATGTTGACTATTCATCAGGTTGATAAAGGCATTGGCGTCTATCATTGTGACCTCCATCGAACAGCTTTATTTACTCTCTTAAGTATATCTCTATTAGAAATGGGAGGAAGGGCTTTCCGGTAGAAAAAAGGGCCGAAAACAAGCAAAATGGCACAAAGGAACTCTTCTGAATGAACTCTAATTCTCCTTCGCCAAACCGCTTACAGGTGGGCCGTCCGCCCCATAAACCTCTTTTAATTTATGACGGCGATTGTGGTTTTTGCCGTAAATGGATCAGCCGATGGAAACGCGTAACAGGAGACGAGGTTGATTACGAGTCTTATCAAAGCGCGGGTTCCCGATTTCCTGAAATTTCCTTGGAACAGTTTAAAGGCGCGGTTCAGTTAATTGATACGGAAGGAATGGTTGATCAGGGAGCCCGGGCGGTTTTTAAAAGTCTTTCGGTTTCAGTCTTTTTTAAGTGGCTTTTAAGCGCTTATGAAAAGGTGCCGTGTTTCTCATTTCTTTCGGAAAGCTTATACCGATTTGTGGCAGAACATCGGAACCTTTTTTCCTCCATGGATTCCTGCGGTATCGCTCCGGCAGATGACAGGCCTCAATATATTTTTGCCCGCAAATTTTTTCTTAAAATTCTGGCCTTGGTTTACGCTTTTGCTTTTGGATCTCTGTGGCTGCAAACGGATGGATTGATTGGAAACCAAGGGATTTTGCCCTTTAATAGGAACCTCTCGGGCTTGACGCGAAGCAGCATGCCGTAGCGGCGGGCGAAGGGGGATCTAGTTTTCATTTTGAATGGGGGTGGCGCCGCTGCTGCCCGAACGCGTAGCAGGACTCGATGACGGCCATGGTGCGCCACGCATCCTCGACCGATGTCGGAGTCTC
>CAWKIY010000094.1:0-4962 GCA_963849245.1 candidate division FCPU426 bacterium
CCTTTATATTGGCGCACCGAATCGTAAGTGTAATGATTCATGGGCTCGTCTAATTCCAGCGTCGCGCCTTGAACTTCCAAACCCTCATGAACCGGCTCATTCGTGAATTGGCCGGAGCCCTTTTTAATCAGACGAAGCTGGGAATCCGGCCACCAGCCGCAATGGCGTATCCATTTTCCGAGGAAAAAAGCCCGGCGTTTAATAAAGTAACCATCGATTCCTTCGGGGGTTTCATTCACCTTTTTTTCAATTTCGAGGATCAACTCCGGCGTCAGTTCCTCGTCCGCGTCCAGGGATAAAATCCAATCGCCTTTGCATTTGGCCAAGGCCCAGTTCTTTTGGTCCGAGTAGCCTTTCCAGGGGCGCGAATAAACCCGGGCGCCCTTTTTGCGGGCCACCGCCGCGGTCCTATCGCGGCTCTGGGCGTCCACCACAACCACTTCCAGCTTTTGGAAAACTTTCCAGGAAAAACGCAGGCTTTGAAGGCAGCGTTCGATGTTTCTCTCTTCATTCAGCGTGATAATCGCGATGGAAAGGGTTTTGGGTTTAGCGGCCACGAAGTTTCCTCGTGAAGGCCCGGTAGCGCAGATAAAATCCGCTGGTTTTTTTCCAGTATTCAACGGCGGAGGTTTTGGGAAACAAATGCACTCGTCGAATTTCCATTAAATCATCCTTAAAGCGGGAAGGGCCGTTATTGACCCCGATGCCGAAAGTATAGCCCGCCGCCGCGGTCATTTTCTTGATTTCTTCATTCACAAACCCATAGGGATAGGCGAAAGAAACCACCGGCTTCCTCAAAAAAGCCTCTAAGGCGGTCTTGGAACCGGCGATTTCCTTTTCCAATTCCTTAGGTTTTAACAAAGTGAGCTTGGAATGGTTCAGTGAATGGGAGCCAAATTCAACCAGTCCGCTTTGGGTCATGGTCTTAATTTGAGCGGGGGTTAAAAGCGCGTGCTCCGCTTCTCCCTGGGGCACATCCCAAAAATTGGTCCGGTGCCTTCGGTTTCCTAAAATGTAAATGACAGCTTTCATTAGATGCTTTTTCAACAAGGGAAGTAGGAAATGGTAATTATTCTCATAGCCGTCATCAAAGGTCAGAATAACCGGCTTGCGGGGCAGCCGGCGCTTCATTAAATCCTCAAAAGTGACCGTTTCAAAACCGCGCGCTTTCAAAAACTGAAGCTGTTTCTCCAAATCCGCCGCGGTCACATGCAGGTTGTACTTGGAAACCGGCGGAGCTTCTGGGAGAACCTGGTGATACATCAAAACCGGGATTTCATGAACTAAGGACAGATTTTTTTCCAAAAGCACCTGGTCATAAAGCTTTTCCAGGGCGGGATAAATTCGGCTCATGCTGTATTCGCTTTGAACCAATTCATAGCCGGTCTTGGCGGTTCGCGCGCGCGCTTTGGGATTTTTAAGCAGGTGGATCAAGTCCTGGGCCATTTGGGGCCAATCAAAATGGTCCGTCTCCCAGCAATCCCCGAAATTAGTGGCTTTCGCTTTTTCGATGTTGTCCTGCCCCAAGGGACCGATATACATCCGCTCGCCGATGGCGACCACGGGCTTATGGAAACTCATCGCTTCCAAAGCCACCCGGCCGGCTCCGATGACAATGGCGGCTTTTTGATAAAAAGGTTTCAGGTTCGTTTGATGGCCTTCAAACCTCAGGCCCGGCTGCCGCCGTTCGACTTGGCGGTGCTCCTCCTCAATGGGCCCTCCGACCACCTGGAACCGGACCCCCGGGATTTGAGCTGTCACTACCGGCATAACTTTTTCTAGAATCTTTAAAAGGATTTGGTTCTTGGGGCCCGAGAGCCTTCCCACGAGCAGGACGGTTAAATTAGAGCGGGAGGCCATTACGAATCACCTTAATTTGATCCGGTTCAAAAACCCGGGTTTCTTTCAATAATTGTTCCCGGATGTTCTCGCACACCGCGGCGCAATGGGGACCGTAAATATTAAAGTGCCGGTTGGAAAAATGCAGATGCTGGCGGCCATGAAAAGTGGAAAGAAAGGCCGTGCGGGTGAATCCGCAAGCCCAAAAACTCACCCAGCTGGCCGCCCGGGAATGGGCGTGGACGATATCTATTTTTTCCCGGCGGATCAGCTCCATTAGCGCCAGAATATTGGAAATCCGCTTGAGAAGACTCCGGTTATAAATCGGGATTTCAAAAACTTTGGCGGGGGTGGAATGGCTGAACCGGCCCGAAGCGATGAAAACCTGGTGGCCGCTCTTGAATTGCTCATGGATTAAAACCGCCGTAGAGGTTTCGGAGCCCGCCACAAAATCCCCGCTTAAAACATGAAGAAGGTTCAATTTAAGGCCTTAAGGGTTAAATAACTGGGCGTATTATATACCGACTCATCCAAAGGAACCGAAGGGGAACTCATGAAAAAGAAAGCGATTTTGGCGGGAGCGACCGGACTGATTGGGGGTTATGTCCTTCAGGAACTTCTAAAAGATAAGCGCTATGACCAGGTTCTTGTTTTAAGCCGTAAACCCATGGGTATCAAGCACCCTAAACTCAAACCGCTTATTCTTAACTTTGATGATCTGGAAAAACATAAGACCCTGTTAAAAGCTCAGGATGTCTTTTGCTGTCTTGGCACTTCCCGCAAAAAATCTCCCACACCCGAAGCTTACCGGAAAATTGAGTTTGAATATGCTTTTAAGCTGGCCCAAATCACCTGCCGTAACAAGGCACAAACCTTTCTGACTGTTTCCACGATGAATGCGGACCCAAACTCTTCCGCCACTTATCTGCAAATCAAGGGAGAGGTAGAGGAAGTTGTCGGCGCCTTTCCCTTTAAGGCTGTTCATATCTTTCGGCCTTCGTTCATTATGGGGGAAAAAGACCGCCAAGAACGGCGCCCCATGGAATCCTTTTTAGAAGCGGTGTTAAAGCCTCTTTCTTTTTTATTCATGGGACCCATTCGGGCTTACCGGCCTATTCAAGGAAGTACCATTGCCAGGGGAATGATCCATGCGGCGAATAGCGGCCTGCAGGGAGTCCACATTTGGGAATCCAACATGATTGAGGCCTTGGGAAGTTGAATTATTTTTCGGGCTGAAGTTTCTTCCATTCCCGGTGGCGTTTTCGCATTTGTTCAATATGGTGAGGGATGTGGTTAAAATAGTGCGTGACCATCTGGTCCAGCGTCATCACGCCCTTTTGGGGATGGGTGATGCTTCGGGAAAAGGCTTCCTCAGGAAGGGATTTCAACAACTCATAATTGCTTTGAATAATCCATAAAAGGCCCCGTACCGCCCATTCCGCGTCCAATTGGGAATAATTTAATTTCCGGGCCCACTCTTCCTGATCAAAAGCCATGAGGGTTTTATTCGGTTCCGCCACACAAGCCCGGTAACGGATATAAAAATTCATTTCCGTGTCCAGCAAGTGAAACAAGATTTCGTGAATACTCCAGTGGTTCTCGTCCGGTTTGTACTTCCACATTTCTTTTGGAAATTCTTTCAGAAATTCAGTGAAATTTTTATGGTAAACACCATAAGCTTCAATCCGTTGAAGGCGCTCTAAGGAGTTGATTGAATTTCCCATTGCTTATTTCTTTCGAGCCAAAATTCGTGTCGCGGGTGGAAAAACAGAAAAAATTTTATTGGAAACCTGAATGTCTTTAAAATTTAAATTTTTAAGCGTTTCCAGAGTTTGATGGATAAATTGAAAATCTTGAACCGCTAATCGGCCTCCTTTTTTAAGAACGCGGGTCATTTCCATAACCGCCTTTTTCCGCGCTTCCCGGCTTTTGAGACGGTGAAGGGCAAAATGCGATAAAACCACGTCAAAAGAAGCGTTCTTAAAAGGCATTTGGATCATATTCCCCGTAATCACCTTTACTTGGGAAGAAACCCCGGAATGTTTCGCGTTTAGAAGAGTTCTTTCCCGGCTGTTTTCAGTCCAAATCGATTGGGACCAATTATCCAATCCCACATAATGGCCCTTTCGAAACTTTCGAGCCGCCTCAATTAAAACGAGACCTGGCCCGCAGCCCGCGTCCAATAATGTTTCTTTCCCTTTAAGTTGAAGGGATTGAATCAATTGATGGGCCGCTTTCTTTTTTCCTCTTACGGCGCTCCACACAAGGGCAAAACCAATCCATAAGAAAAAGAAAGCGCTGAGAAAAAAAGCCGACGCGAAAAAACCATACATGGAATATTGAAGTGATTCCCGGCCTAGAAAAAAACCTAATCCCGTCAAAATCAAAGCGAGAATTAAAAAGACACCCGTGACCCCGGGAACATCGATTCCATAATGGATGTGGGTTGATCGATTTCGGAAGAACAAAAGGTTCACCCCTTAAAAGCGTCCCTACAGCTGAGTCAATAAGCCCATGCTATTAGTACACCCTGGAAGGGGATTCGGCCAACGAGAATCCAACAGAAAAGAGAAAAAGGGAGAGAAGCTCAAAGATAAGCCGCCAACAGGTGGAGAAAACCGGCCAAGAGGAAGACAATAACGATAGGAAACATCCAAGAGAGCGCTTCCATGTTCAAAAAGTCGGCGCAGCCTTAGTCGCGGCGGCGGCCTGCAACGCGGCGGAGCCCGACGTTGGCGCCAGAGCCGAGAGCGACGTCGGAGCCGTGAAGATCGGCGCCGGCTCATCCCGGGTCAGCCGCACCAAAAGCTTGTCGTCGCCCAGTCGCGAGACGGCGGCGGGATGGGCCGGATCGCGGCTGAGCTTGGCCTCGCCGGCGCCGCTGCGTCTTGCCGCCGCCAAGGCGGCATAGATGGCCTGGCCGTCGGCGCCTTCCTTGGGCAGGCGCCGCAAGACGCCGGTCTCGGAGCGCCAGGCCGCGTTGAAACTGACCAGCCGGCCGTCCGCCGTGGCGACCGCGGCCGGCTCCGCCAGCGCGTCGACCAGGGCGTGCAAGCCCTCGTCCACGGGCGCCGTGCGCGGCTCGCTGGTCGCAAACGCGAAAATGCCGAGAAAGGCCACGCC
>CAWKIY010000095.1:0-4618 GCA_963849245.1 candidate division FCPU426 bacterium
GGCGGCTGTTTTTCAAACGCTATGGAGCCAAGACGGTTTTTATCGCGCGGTTCATTCCCCTGTTTCCGCCGCTCATCCCCAATCTTTTGGCGGGTGTGGCCAAAATGCGTTGGGGCGTCTTTCTTTTTTTCAACCTGACAGGGTCCGTGGCTTATACCGCCGGTTACATTTTGTTAGGCTATTTCTTTGGGGCGGAGTGGAAGCTTCTCGAAAACTGGTTGGGTTCCTTGACGCTTCACTTGATGGTTGGCGGGATTGTGCTTGTGATTCTGGCGGTGATTTTCAGGCGTTTCTTATTTAATCTTTTCTTTAGTGTGCCGCCCGGGAAGCGAAAGAGAAAATAAAGCGGGACTGCGGCAGCAGTTTTTCGGAATTTTAGGGGTCTTTATATTTCACGGCGCATCCATAAGGCGCTGTTGAGGGGATGGAGAGGATTTGACCGGAAGTCGCTTCTCGCAGCGCTTGATCCACATAATTCACATAGGGTTTGTCGTCCAGGGTTTTGAGGGAAAGGGCGTCGTCCAGGGGATCGTTGTCCACGGCCCCGTTATAAATCAGGATTCCATGGGGATCGATAATAAATAAATGGGGTGTGGTCTTGGCCCCATAAGCCTGTCCAATCACTCCCGTAGGATCCAGCAGGGTCGCAGTCGGAACAGCTCCATTCCGTTTCGCGTCCAAATTAGCCCGCTGGGCCGTGACGTAACCATCCTTGCCGGGGGCGGAAGAAATAATTCGAAGCCAAATTACCCCTTGGCGGGTCCATTCCTGCTGAAGCTTTTGCATTTTTCCTTTGTATTGGCTTAGTGTGAAGGGACAGTCGTGGTTGTGCCACTCGAGAACAACGAACTTTCCTTGGCTGTCGGAAAGCTTTCGGATTTTTCCAAAGGTATCTTTGCCCGTGAAATCCGGAGCCTTCCCGCCTACCTGAACCGCTTGAGCTCCAGCGGCGATTAACCAAAGGGCCATTATCAAACCGGCGAACGGAGATTTTTTCATATTTTCACGCTTTGAATTAAAGTTTAGAAAACCCGAAGTTTCAGAGATATTTTAACTGAATTCCAAAGGAAATAGCTTTGCCCGGCAAGATTCCTTGGAAAATGTTCTCTATACTAAACCAGCGGGGTTTGATTGAATGTCTCCTGAAAAAATGGATATTGAAGCGTATCAATCCGAATTAAAAGGCTATTAAAACATGTACATTAATCGCAACGCGGTCGTCGTGAAGGCTAAACAGCCTTTTGTGGACTGGGTCAACAGTACTCCGAAAACTCCCGAGGAAAAAGATCATGTCTTTACCTTAGCGGATATTAACGCGGATTGTGAAGTACTGCTGATTCCCGACTGTGAGTCCCTGGAGGAAGCGCGGGAGGAAATCGGTCCCTTGAAAATCGAGATTTTTGAGGACGCTTTGGACGAGTGGAGCGACGAAAGTTATTGGCCCTCGAACCGGGATGAGAGGATGTTTGACGCTTGGTTTGAGCTGGAAATCCACTCGATGGTGGATGATACAGTAGAGGAACCTATTGTGAGGGAAGAGCCGGAGTAAATGTTCTGCAAAAAATGCAAGGTCAAGATGCGGGAGATGTCTCATTCGGCTCACAAGAAACGCAAGTTCATGTGTCCCCGCTGCGGCAGGGCCCGCATGATGGGCGGCAAGGAAAAAGCCAGCGATCGGCGACGTCGGGATGGTCGGTCCTTTTAATTATTGGTTTTTATATTTATATACTGACACCTTTTGAGTTATTGAAACGACAAGGACTGATTCAACAATGCTCAAAGCTTTGAAAAGCTTTTCACCCATGAAATGGCCTGCTCCGGAAAAAGGCTGGCCTTTTCTTTGGTTTTTGGGGTTGTATTTGCTTTTTTCGCTTCTCACCTATCGGGAGTAGGGCGTTACTTGGGATGAATACGAGAGCTATAACCGGGGTTGGCAACTTTTAAACCACTTTGGAGGCAAATCTAGCGATGTGCTGGATGAGGTTTACGCGGCCCATAATTATATGTATGGGGCCTTCGCGAGGGCTTTTACTTTTTCACGTTTGGTTCAGCCCGAACGGTTGCATCTGCTGAATCTGTTATTCGCAGGAAGTCTCTTTTGGGTTATTTTTCAAACCCTGTTTTATCAATATCGGAATTGGTTTTGGGCGCTTTTGGGCCCCCTTTTCTTGTTTTTAACCCCCCAATTCATGGGCCACGCGCCTGTTAATCCCAAAGATATGCCTTTCGCGGTTTTTTATTTTTGGAGCTTGGCGGCCTTTTTGTGGGGAGAGTTTTTTTCAAAAGTAAATGGGTTCGGTTGGTGTTTATAGGCGTTCTTATCGGGCTTGCGGTTTCCAATCGAATCCTCGGTTTAAGCCTGATACCGCTTTACGCTTTGTTTAGGATGTATCAAATTATTTTTTTAAATCCTTGGATCAAGGTCGAACCGCGCTGGCAGTTGTGGGCGACAGAGGGATTGGATTTTCTTCTCATAATTATCTCTTCCCAGGTTACCGCCTGCCTTTTTTGGCCCTATGTCGCCCAGAATTATTTTAAAAATATACGGATTGCTCTGGATGCCGCAAAACAGTTTCCTTGGGATGGTACTGTTCTCTTCATGGGCCAGTTCATTCATGCCAGCCAATTGCCTCTTTATTATCTTCCGACTTTAATTGTCATTACGACGCCGCTGTTCATCCTGGGTTTCTTTCTCCTGGCCCTGGTCTTTTCAAAAAAATGTTGGAGGAATCAGACTTATGTTTTGATGCTCTTGGCTTTGGTTTTAAATCTGGGCCTTTATTTTGGATTGAAACCCGTGATTTATGGAATTCGGCATTTTTTATTCTTGCTGCCGATTTTGGTGGTGGTTGCCGCCTTAGGAGCGATTGAGTTTTTTCGGGGTGGTTTTTCCAAACGGGTTCGTGTTGTCATTGGTTTAGCGGCGCTTTTGAACGGGTTTGTCGTGAGCGCGCATATGGTGCGGCTCTATCCATACTATTACATCTATCTGAATGAGATTGTGGGGGGAGTAAAGGGGGCCCAAGGAACCTATTCGACATCGGATTGGGGGGAAAGCCTGCGGGAAGACGTGCTTTGGCTGAGACAAAATGAGATCACGGATCCGAACCGAATTTATCAGGTGAACTTTGAGGGGAACGTTGACCAGGTACCTTGTTATTTTTCTAAAAATATGAAAGGCCACTATAGCGATGACGACCGTAACTCGGATTATTACGTGGAGTTACAGGATGACTTGCTTTATGAAAAAGCTGATCCTTCTAAAGTAATTCATGTGGTTGAACGCGAAGGAGTTCCGTTGTCTTATGTTGTGAAGTCGAAATAATCGTTTTATTTAAACCCTCTTTCCCTCTTTAATTTTTATAAAAGGAATGATATATGCCCACGTTTAATATCGCGACTATCAATGTTGAAGGGGATGATCTGATTTTGATCATTCTGGACCCGGCTTTTGGAGCGAAAAGCTTTGAAGAGCAAAGCTCCATCCTGATGGCATTTCAACAGAGGGCTTTGGCGCAGGGTTATCCTGGCCACGTGATTCCGGTTTGGTCGAGCGCGGCGGGAAAAATCAACTTTATGGCGCCCCGGCATCTACACCCTTTTTTCGCTACGGTTACACCGCAGTACATCGCGGATAATTTCAGAAAACAGCTTTCTTGGTAGTGCACCCCCTGCAATAAAGAGGGGAGTGAAAATGTTAAAAGCCGTCTCCGGTCAAAGGGGACGGCTTTTCATTTTAAACGAAAAAATTATTTTCCTTTTTTGATCAACCGCAAGACATAAAGCAAAACCACCGCGCCAATCAGGGCCTCGATGATGGAACCCAAAATTCCATAGGCTCCTAAGCCTAAGAGGTCGAATAAAAAAGAACCTAAAATAGCCCCGAGGATACCCACTACTAAATCTCCGCCCAAACCGAAACCTTTTCCCTTCATCAGCTTTCCCGCCAGGAAGCCCGCGATTAAACCTACAACTAAGAGATAAACGATGTCGTGCATGAAATACTCCTCGATTTGAAATGACGGCTTCTCGATCGACCGCGTCAGTCTGTGGGACGAAGAAATTAAAATCAATCCTTACCTTTTAGCGATTGGATCATCCTGGTTAGGGCTTTTTGGTAATGGGGTTCCGGATTCGACGGTGAAAAAAAGGATTCTCGTTTTCCTTGGGCTTATCGAAGGCTGGCTTTTTGATTTTAAGGTGAAATAACCTTAGGAAATTTGGGTTAAAAGGCTAAACTGTGCGAGATTTTTTTGAAATTAATTTATTTTGGGGAGAGTTTTTATGACGTCACGGTTCCAAATTCCAGCGGCTTCTATTTTCCTTTTTATTTTAACCACTGCCGCGGTGGGCCTTCATGCCTGCGGCTCCTCTTCTCCGACTAATCCCAAATCGTCTTCCTCGAATCCATCAGCTCCGACCAATACCCCGACGGTGACGTTTACGGTCGGATCCCCCACGGCGACCCACACTCCGACGGTTACCCCGACGGTCACCTTTACCCGGACCTCGACCTTCACGGCCACAATTACCTCGACCATTTCCGCGACAGTGACCCCGACAATGACGCCGACCCTAAGCAAGACGCCGAACTTAGTCAAGGGGGCCACCGGAGAAG
>CAWKIY010000096.1:0-7146 GCA_963849245.1 candidate division FCPU426 bacterium
TCATCTCCTTAAAAGCGGCTTTGGCTGTCGGCCTCCGCCCTGAGGCCACCGGCTTGAGCGCGCTGATTTTATTTAGAAATGAGCGCCTTCGCCAAACTTCTTCAACATATCCAAACAGCCATTCCAACCGCCCGCGTGATCGGCCTTGTCCTTCTCGTTGCGTAAGCCCTCATGCGTCAACGTCAAGTCGGTGACGGTGTCCGAAACTTTTTTGAAAATCAAGGTCACGGTCGTTTCGTAATCGGCCTGCTCAAAAGGATGCCAGGTGAAGACTAACTTGTGGGGACGATCAATGACTTTGTAATGACCGTTCGTGGGACAGTCTTTACCCGTGCTTGTCACCATGACCACCCGCCAGGCGCCGCCAACGCGTAAATCCGCCTCAGCTAAAGGGGTTTTCATTTTCTCGGTCGATCGAAACCATTGTATCATCAGCTCGGGCTTGGTCCAGGCGTCAAAAAGCCTTTCCGCTGAGGCGTTAATCGTCCGCTGCACCATCAATACCGTGTTCTGCTGATGTCATTTCTTTTCCTCCTCTTGTTGTTAGTCCCCGTTCGAGGCCATAAAAGCTTCCAACTCATCCAACCGCGCGTTCCAGAACTGCCGGTGTTTCTCCAACCAATCCACCGCCTTCCCCATCGTCTTAGGCTTCAAGGCCAGCTGAAAAACCCTTCCATCCGAGGCGTCCGCCTTACGCTGAATGAACTGGCCCTTTTCCAGCACCTTCAGGTGTTTGGAAATGGCGGGAAGCGTGAGATGGGATTTCCCCGCCAACTCGCTGACCTTGGCGTCCCCTTTGGAAAGGGTCTCCAAAATCTCCCGCCGGGTCGGGTCTGACAGGGCGTAAAAGATGTGGTCCAACAAAGCCGTCGCGTTCTTCGATCTCATGGCTGTCTCCTTATTTAGTTAACTATATAGCTAACTATAATTCCAAAAGCAAGAATTATTTTTCGGATGGAACGAGGTCGATGTTTCACTTCTCCCTGCGTGCTAAAGCGCGAAGGGGGATTATTTAAGAACGAAGAATCACTTGACTTCAAATATATCTTACGATATGTTTTAAAACATATCTAAAATACATCTTAAATTGCTTAAAAAGGAGCAAAAACATGAATTTTCAATGGGATTTCATGGAAAGCGGTGAGGACCATGACGAAGAAGGGGGCCGTCACGGGGAAGACCACCAGGGTCATGGCCGCCACCATGGCGATTCGGAAGAAAATCACGGCCGGGACCGGGGTCACCGGCGCGGCGCCCGTTTTTGGAATCAGCTGGAGGGTTTTGTAGGCGGCGGTCTGCGCGCGGCCCGGATGTTCGCCTCGGGCGATATTCAACTGATCGTGCTGACCCTTTTAAATGAAAAGCCCCGGCATGGATACGAAATCATCAAGGCGCTGGAGGAGCATTCCAGCGGGGTCTATACCCCCAGCCCCGGCGTGGTTTATCCCGCGCTGACCTATTTGGAAGAGATGGGTTATGCCGAGGCGCAGGCGGATGGAAACAAGAAACTTTATACCATTACACCCGAGGGTAAAGAGTATCTGAGGAAAAATCAGGGCCTCACCAGTGAGATGCTGGAAAAACTTTCCCGCCTGGGAAAGAAAGTGGAAAAGATGAAACGGCATTTCGCCGAGGAAGAAGCCGAGAACGATTATTTCGACGGCGATCAAAAAAACGACGACCGGGCCGAGTGGCGGAAACTCAAAATGAAATTCCGGGAATTGCGGGACGAGCTCAAAGCCGCCCTTCACGAAAAAATGGATGAGTCAGCCGAGGAGAAAAAAAGAATTATGGAAATTCTCAAACGAGCTATTCAAGAAATCCGCGGAAAGTAAGAGGAGCTTATTTTGACAAGAACTCAAGCGGCATCAACTGATGGAAGCGCCCCGGCATCGCCGGCGGTCCGCCCTTATGTGATTCTAGCCACCTGCTGTCTCAGTTTACTGCTGGTCTCGATGGATGTGACCATCGTCAATGTGGCCCTGCCGGCGATCGCCCGGGATCTACACGCGGCCATTTCGGGCCTTCAATGGTCCATCGACGGCTACACCGTGGTCATCGCCAGTTTTCTGATTCTCGCCGGCACCACCGCGGATCGGCTGGGCCGGCGGCGGATTTTTCGAATGGGATTGGCGCTCTTCAGTCTGGGGTCGCTGCTTTGCAGTTTGGCGCCCACCACCAGCATGCTGGTGGTCTTTCGCATGCTGCAGGCTCTGGGCGGTTCCATGATGAACCCTGTGGCCATGTCGATTATCGCCAATACGTTTCAGGAACCCAAAGCCCGGGCTCGGGCTATCGGGGTGTGGGGAGCGGTGGTGGGCATTTCCATGGCCGTAGGCCCGGTCTTGGGCGGTATCCTGACCCAGACAGTGGGTTGGCGCGCCATCTTCTGGGTGAATGTGCCCATCGGCCTTTTAGCCATTTGGCTCACCACCCGTTTCGTGCCGGAATCGCGCGCGCCCAAACCGAGGCGGCTGGATCCCCTGGGCCAGGTGTTTATCGTCCTGAACCTCGGCGCCTTGACCACGGGCCTCATCGAGGGGCCGCAATTGGGATGGGCTTCCGCTCCTATTATCGGCGCTTTTGTGTTGGCGGCCGCCAGCCTGGCGGTTTTTATTTTTCACGAGAAGCGCCGAATCGAACCCCTGATCGACCTGCGATTTTTCAAAAGCATTCCCTTGAGCACCGCGACTCTGGTCGCGGTGCTGGGTTTCTCGGCGTTCAGCGGATTCCTTTTTCTCAATTCGCTCTACCTGCAACAAGTGCGGGGCTTTCCAGCCTCCACCGCCGGAATGTGTCTTCTTCCCACCGCGCTGATGATGTTTGTCTGCTCTCCCCTTTCCGGTCGTTTGGTGGGCTCGGGCCGGACCAGGACCGCCATGGTTCTAGCGGGTTTCGCCATGGCTTTAGCCGGCTTATTGCTGAGCGACTTGAACGCGGGCTCGCCTTTGGTTCAGCTGCTGGCGGCCTACGCGATTTTTGGCGTGGGCTTCGGCCTGGTCAACGCGCCCATTACCAACACCGCGGTTTCCGGATTGCCCCTGTCCCAGGCCGGTCTGGCTACCGCGCTGGCCTCCACGAGCCGCCAGGTCGGCGCGACTCTGGGTGTGGCTTTGGCCGGTTCGATCGTCGTGTCCGGCGTGGTCGCGGATCTGGCCGCCTCCACCCACGCCTTTTGGTGGCTGATCGTGGCCAACGGCCTGGGGATTACCCTCTTGGGCTTTTACTCCACCAGCGCCAGGGCGAAAAAAAGCGTGGCGGATATCGCCTACATCCTCCACCCTCCGCAAGAAAAGGGATCGCGCGGAAATCAGCTTGAGCGGGTGAGGACTTGATCTAAAAGGCCTTACCCAGTTCTTTTGAACTTGGGCTCACGTTTGGTAGCCCCCGGAGTAAAACACTCACAGGGTAAGTTCCCCCGGTGTACCCCTTCCAAAGGCCTGAAAACTCCCGTTTTCAGACTTTCCCACTTCCCCTTGAGGCTTAATAAAAAAACCCAAGTTCTTTCGAACTTGGGTTCACGTTTGGTAGCCCCACGGGGAATCGAACCCCGATCTAATGGCTGAGAACCATCCGTCCTAACCGTTAGACGATGGGGCCACACAGCCTTTGAAGGAAGGTAATCTTAAAGCGAAACCCCGACTTTTTGAAGGAAAAAACTCGCTATTTCGAGTCTCCTAAAGGCTCGAAAATGCTGTCCATTTTGTGAACTGTTCCGAAAGCGGACAATTCTTTTTCCAGTTCCGCCGGGCCCGCGACTACCAAAACCCAGTCCTTTTGGGAAAGAATGCTCTGGGCCGCTTGAGCCGCGTGCTCCCGGGTAACCGCTTTGACTTTGTCGCGGTAGGTCTTGAGATAATCCGCCGGATAACCGTTGAAGTCCAAGGAAGCCTGATAGGACGCCACCGTGAAAGGCGACTCAAAGTTATAGGCGAACTCCTCCACGATGGATTTCTTCGCCTGGGCCAATTCTTCCTCGGTCGGCCCTTCTTTGGCGAAATCCGACAAGACCTGGAACATTACCGTTAAATATTCCTTCACCGAATCGGGCCGGGTGCCGCCCACCACCTCAAAAACTCCCGGCGCGTTATAAGGCAGTACCACGCTATCCACGAAATAAGCCAATCCCCGGTCCGAGCGGATCTGATGCATCAGACGGGAAGTAAACCCGGAACCGCCCAAAATGTAATTCGCCACGGTCAGGGGGATATCCCGGGGATCGTGGCGATGAATTCCTAGAACGCCGTAGCGGATGAAAACCTGGCTGACTTCTTTCGGGAAAAAATAAATAGCCGGTCCCAAAGGCTTGGAGGCGGAGGCGGGCGCCAATTTCCCTTGGGCTTTCCATCCCGCGAAAAGGCTTTCCAGCTGCTGGAACAATTTTTCCTCGTCAAACTTACCCGTGACCGTCAAAACCGCGCCCTGGGGGCCGTAATGGGTTTGATAAAAACTCACAACATCCGCGCGGGTGAGGGCGGCCATACTTTTAGGATTTTCCCACCGGCCATAAGCGCCCCCTCCAAAAAGAGTGCGGTAGAAAAGAACCCGCGTTAAGGCGTCCGGCGTGTCTTGCAGGCGGTTGATGCCGTCCAACAGGTCGGCCTTGGCGGTTTCCAGCCGCTTGGCGTCAAACTGGGGGCGCAAGATCATATCGGCGAAAAGCTTCAGGACATCCGGAGTATCCTCGGACAAACATTTGAAATCCACGGTGAAGGATTCAATGTCGGAGGAAGCCGAGAGAGAAGCCGCTTTATCTTCCAGGGCGGCGTCAAAGGCTTCGGGCGAGAGCGAACCAGCCCCCCCATTCACCAGGCCTTCGTTCAACAAGGCCACCAGGCCTTCTTTTCCTTCAGGATCAGCCACATTCCCCCCGGGGATCAGCAGTTTTCCAGAGACGAGGGGCATTTCATCATCCTTCAAAAAAATCACCTTGAGGCCGCAAGAGAGGGTGCGGGTATGAAAATCCGGCACTTGAATTTCCAGCGGGGCCGTTTCCGGAACTACCGGAGGTTTGGCTTGCGCCGTCAAAACCGTTGAGGCCACGAGAAGCAGGGATACGATAAGAGAAGACAAAGGCAATTTTGTGTTCAAGAAGTTGTTTTTTTTCATTTCGCTTCCCTTTCCAAATAGGCGATCGTGCGGTTTTTAGAAACCAGGTATTTATTCGCTGCGGCTTGAAGGTCTTTCGGCGTTAAGGCCCGGACCATGTCCAGGTATTTAAGCAGGTAGCGCCAATCGCCGTGAACCGCCTGGTTATAAGCCAAATCCTGGGCCACGCCCGAGGTGGAAGTCTTGCCCCATAAAAAAGTGGACTCGATGTTGCGGCGGGCCCGGTCCAATTCCTGTTGGGTCACCCCTTTTTTCTGGATGTCCGCGATCTCAAGATCGATAGCGGCAATCACCGAATCGGAGGTCTGCTTGGCGGCCGGCGTGAATTCCATCACGAACAAATTGGGATTGCGGTCCCCGGGAAAACCGGTCTCCGCCGAAATGGAGGTGACGATTTTTTTCTCGAAAAGCAGGTGGCGCATCAACCGAGAGGTATTCCCCGTGGTCAAAATATTGGAAAGCACATCCAGGGCCACCGCCTCGGGATGGGGGAAATTCGGCATGTGCCATCCCAGCATAGCGATCGGATCCGAATCAAAATAAGCGTGCACCGTTTTCTCCCCTTCCTGCGGGGGTTCTTTCGTCCAATCCTGTTTTAAAGGCGGAATCGGCGGATTAGGAACGGTGCCCAATGTGGCTTCTAAAATGGGGATAATTTCAGCGGCTTTAATCCCGCCCACGATCGCTAAAACACCCCGGTCGGGGCGGTAAGTACGTTTATAAAACTCCTCCGCGTCAGGCCGCAGCAGTTTGAAAATATCCGACATCCACCCGATCGTCGGATCTTTATAAGGGCTGGCGGCGAAGGCGGTGAATTCCAGGGCCTCCGAAAGCTTGCCTTCGGGGTTGGATTCGGTGCGCCAGCGGCGTTCTTGGGCGACCACATCCCTTTCCGAATAGAACTCGCGGAAAACCGGGTGGCTCAAGCGGTCCTTCTCGATGGTGGCGTAAAGCATAAACTTGTTGGCGGGAAGGGTCACGGTGTAATTGGTGGCATCCTGACTGGTCCAGGCGTTAAGACTTTGACCGCCATTGAGAGTGTAAATGGACGAGAGCTCGTCCTTGACCACCACTTGATGGTGCGCTTCCTGAAGTTTGCGCATTTGATCCGCTAAGGATTCCAACCGCGTTTGAGAGGGCTCTAACTTGTCCCTTTCCTGGTTGATCTCCTCGGCCACTTTATCCATCTCATCCAGGATCGGCTTTTCTTTGGCGTAGGAAAGGGTTCCAATTGTTTCCGTTCCCTTGAACATCATGTGTTCCAGCATATGGGGCAGTCCGGTTTTTCCCTTGGGCGCGTCCTGGGCGCCAACCGGCTGCATCAGGGAAAAAGAAACCACCGGAATTCCCGGCCTTTCCACGATCAAAACCGTCAGTCCGTTCTTCAGAACATTCTCAATTACCGGAAGATTAAGCCCGGAATTATCCGGCGCCTCTTCCTCCGCGAAAACTGGAAAAGCGGCCAGCGAAAAGAGCAATACAGCCAAAAGCACAACTGGATTTTTCTGAAATGGATTCATGATTTCTCCTGGGGATTAAAACCGATGAATTTTATATCAAAAACGATAAAGGAAAGCGAGGGGGGCGGAACAAATCCGCCCCTTATGGCGGTTAAACCCCCGAATTGCGCTTCGGGGCACACCGTCTCCCACGCCGACAAGCAGTACTCGCAATGGCCGCACGCCGAGTAGAGCCATGGAACTCCGACCCGGTCGCCCTCTTTCACGATGGTCACGCCCGCGCCAACGGCGGTGACCGGTCCGATGGCTTCGTGGCCGGGAATAAAGGGAAGCGCCGCTTGACCATCCCCCCGAGCCGCATGAAGATCGGTATGGCACACGCCACAGGCCTCGGTCTTTATAACGATCTGGCCAGGACCCGGCGAAGGGATATCCCATTCCCGAAGCACCAAAGGCGCTCCGAACTTTTCGACAACTGCGGCGTGCATCTGACCTGCCATATTTGGTTTCCCTTTTTCATACCGGAAATCGGTCGATTCGACGGAAGCGCCGAACGCGCTGCGATAGGCTTCTTCAG
>CAWKIY010000097.1:0-5026 GCA_963849245.1 candidate division FCPU426 bacterium
TAGGGGGAGTTTCTTTATTTGGTCCCGATGGGGTTGTCTATTCGGGTGGGAATCTCTATGTAGCGGATTATGACAATAACGCGATTGATGAAGTAACCCCGTAGAAACATTTCGACAATGAATTGACGATGACATTGGTTTTTTCCGCCACTTCTTTTCTGTTTGGGTTTCCTTTAGGCGTAAAGGTTCTATTCATTTCATAGGTTAAAAAGATGTTTGGTTTTTATTCTTTTCTTCATTCTGTTTGAAGGTATAATTTTCCCCATGACTTCAAACCTCCCCTTTCTCAAAAAAACCGCCTTAATCACCGCCCTTTTTTATTTATCAGGGATGGTGGTGTTTCCGCTGGTGCCCAAGGCTCACGCGCTTTATTGGGAAGATGACTCTAATGATAATGATCCTAATGAGATCAAAAGCCGTCCTAGTCACTTTTCTCTTTTTGATTGGGTGGGGGACGCTCAAAAAGACGCTCAAAAGAGCGACTTTCGTAAAATCGACAATCATGATAAAGGTCCGGGAGTGAATGGGGGCGCCAAGGCCGGAGTAGTTATTCTTTCCGGTATTGTGGGTTTAGGCGCCGGACTTTTTGCCGCTTATGAGTTCACCGGATCTAATAGTCCGAATCTGTCTTCTAATATGTTCATCGGAGGAGCTTTGGGATTGTGCGCGGGGGTGGCCGTCGGAGCCTTGATTATGCCCCGCAGTTACGAGGTGGACCAACGGGCGCAAATGGATTTCCTGAAACAGCGCGAAGCTTGGCTTCAAGACCCCATCCGTCTTCAGGTGCAAAAGGCTTTCCATCCCACGATGGCGGTCGCTTCTTTCAAGTTCTAATTTTCTAAATCATTTTTTCCATTTTAAATCTGAATTGAGGTATTCCATTGCTTCTTTACATCCGCGTTAAGTTAAAGCCAAAAGAAGAGGACCGGCTGGTGGCCGGGCATCCCTGGGTTTTCGCCAATGAGGTGGAAACCGGGCACAAGCCGCTTTCCCCCGGCACTTTGGTGGAAGTGGTCAACTCCAAAGGCCTCGCTGTGGGCCGGGGCGTCGCCAGTCCGACCTCCAAAATTTTGATCCGCCTTCTCACTTGGGGATTCGATGAGGATATCGATGACGCGTTAATCATCCGCCGGGTTCAAAACGCCTTGAAGATCCGCAAAGGATTCAAAGAACGTTTTTCGACAGACGGAACCCGCCTTTTGTTCGGCGAGGCGGATGGATTGCCGGGTATTATCGCCGATGGATTCGGCGAGACGGTGGTCCTTTCCTGTTTCAGCTCGGGGCTGAAGCCCTTTATGAAGGTGATCGCCAAAACGTTTCAGGAAAATGGCTATAAGTACGTTTACGAAAAAAGCGTGGGTGAAGTTTGCCAAAAAGAAGGCATGGCCGAGTTCCAAGGCTGGTTGACCGAAGAAGGCCCCCGCCCCATTCCTTTTTACGAGGGTAAGGCGAAGTTTCGGGCGAATCCAGTGGACGGTCAAAAAACCGGGTTCTATTTAGACTTCCGTGAGGGCCGCAAACGCCTTCAGGAATTAAGTAAGGGTAAAAGCGTTCTCGACGCTTTTTGTTACACCGGGGCGGCTTCCATTCAAGCGGCCCTCGGCGGAGCCTCAGAAGTGCTGGGACTGGATTCTTCCCAAGGCGCGTTAGACGAGGCGGTAGAAAACGCTCGTTTAAACGGCGTGGATAAAATTATCCACTTTGAGAAAAAAGACACCTTTAAAGCGGTCCGGGAACTGAAAAAAGAAAATAAGATCTTTGACGTTATTCTTTTGGATCCGCCGCCTTTGGCGAAGAGCGTCCACGATCTGCCGGAAGCCCGCAACGCCTTGAAACGCCTGATGGGGAACTCTCTGGATATGCTCAATCCGGGCGGCGCCTTGGTTGTGGCCACCTGTTCCCATCATTTTTCCTGGACGCTTTTGGAAGGAACGGTTCGCGAAGCACTGGAAGAATCAGGCCGAACTTTCCGGCTTTTGGAACGCCTCACTCAGCCCGAAGATCACCCTATCATTGTTTCCATTCCGGAAACGGAGTATTTAAGAGGTTTAGTTTTAAGGGAAGTAGAACACTAATTAAGAACCTAACAACTAGGATTTTTTACCACAAGTCCCTTCGGGGGCCAGGAAGTACACTAAGAAAGAATTAGAATTGTTTACAATCAAAAGAAATACTTTTGCCTTACTTTGTGCCCTTTGTGAACTTTGTGGTTCAAAATGTTTTTTATTGGGTTCTGAATCCTAAAGGAGAAACACGTTTCATGAGGATACTTGTCACTGGTTGCGCGGGGTTTATCGGGTCCCACCTGTCGGCCCGCCTTTTAAAAGAAGGGCATGAGGTTATCGGCGTTGATAACTTTGATATCTATTACCCCCGCAGTCAAAAAGAAAAAAACCTGATGTCGATCCTGCTTCACCCCAAGTTCAGCCTGGTGGAAGATAACGTGACGACCATGGCTCTCATTAAAGTTCTCAAGGGAACCGAAGCGGTTATTCATCTGGCGGGACAGCCGGGGGTGCGTGGTTCCTGGGGCGCTTCTTTTAACCGTTATATCGCCAATAACATCCAGTCAACCCAGCGCTTATTGGAAGAATCCAAGGGTAACAAACTGAAGAGGTTTATTTACGCCTCCTCTTCCTCGGTGTATGGGGATGTGGGAGAAGTACTGACGGAAGAAATGAAGATCCAGCCGAAAAGCCCCTATGGAATGACTAAATTGGCGGGGGAACATCTGTGCCAGCTGTACAACGTGGAATATAAAATGCCCACAGTCGCTTTGCGGTTTTTCTCAGTCTACGGCCCCGGCCAAAGGCCGGACATGGCGTTTCACCGCTTCTGTCAAAGCATTTTGCGCGAAGCCGCTTTGACGATTTACGGCGATGGCAAGCAAGTAAGGGATTTTACTTATATCGATGATGTGGTCGACGCCATTTACGCTTCGCTCACGGCGGACGTGACGGGGCAGGTGATTAATGTCGGCGGCGGGTCCCCCACCACTTTGAGCGAGGCGGTCGCTCTGCTGGAAGAAATCAGCGGAACAACCAACGCCAAAACCTTTTTGGAACGCCAGAAGGGGGATGTGATTTCCACCCGCGCGGATACCGCGAAACTGGAAAGACTTTTGGGTTTCAAACCTAAGATCACCTTAAAAGAAGGGCTGACCCGGGAATGGGAATGGATGAAGAAATTTGTCCAAAGCGAGGACGAGGAAAGCGCCATCAAGGCGAACGTCCAGCCCATTACCGAAGTAGATCATGCCGCGATCGCCGAAGCCAAAGCGGATGAAAAGGCCGGTAAAAAAGCCGCGCGCAAGGCCAAAGCCGCCAAAGAATCCAAACAACAAACGCTTTCCACCGAGCCTCCGGCGGACTCCGCTTCTTAATGACCCGCCGGCTTAAAGTCGCCCATATCATTACCCGCTTAGAATTGGGCGGCGCCCAGCAGAACACCCTTTACTGCTGTGCCGGGCATGACCGGCGCCGGTATGATGTTTTGCTGATTTGCGGCACAGGCGGCTATCTCGACGCCGAAGCCAAAAAAATTAAAAACCTAAAAACTTATTTTCTGCCCGAGTTGAAACATCCCCTGCGTCCCTGGTGGGACCTTTTGGCTTATTTCAAAATCGCGTCGATTCTTCGCGATGAGAAAGTGGATATCGTTCATACCCACAGCTCGAAGGCGGGAATTTTAGGCCGATGGGCCGCCTATAAGGCGGGTGTGCCCCATATCGTCCATACGGTTCACGGCTGGGGTTTTTTCACCGGTCAGTTTTTTTTAACCCGTTGGATTTATCAAACCCTGGAACGTTGGACGGCATCTGTGACTGAACGTCTTATCGCGGTTAGCGCGGATAACCAAAGGGAAGGATTGGAAGCCGGCATCGGCAAACCGGAGCAATATCGAGTTATTCACAGCGGCATTCTTCCGAAACGGTATGTTTTGTCCCCAACGGCGGGGCGGAAAGCCCGCCGGGCTTTGAATCCCCAAAACCGTCCTTCAGTTCTAGTGCTTTCGAACTTTAAAAGTCAAAAGTCGCCTCTGGACGTGGTGGTCGAGCAGGCCGCCCGCCGCGACGCTATAGAGTTCGCCCAGGCCCGGAACCCAGGCCAGGATGCCATCCAGGCCGATGCCCCAGGGGCCGAAACGGAACAGGCTGTCGGACAATCGCCCGATCGCTCGATCATCGCGTGGTGCTGCTCGATATCGGCGGGGTCAAAGCGGTGAAGGGCGCGCGGGCGAGCGCCTCGGCGTCGAGGTCCCGGTCGGTCGCGGTCAAGCGGGCGGCCATGGGCCCCTCCCCTGGTGCGGACCAGCTCCCTCAAGCCGCCGCGATCAAGATGGGCGTCGCCGACGGCGAACGCCAGAGGGATCGTCCGTTCTAGGACGCTTCGGGGGCGGGCTCTGGTTCCCGCCCTGCGCACCGCGGGCTTCGCCTTGGCCGCTGTCGGGGCGGCTTCGACCTTGGCGGCCGTCGGAGCAACCGCGATCTTGGTGGCCTTGGTGATCGCCGCCTTCGCGGGGGCCTTCGAGGCCGGCTCGGCCTTCGCGACAGGCTTGGCCGCGGGCGTCACGGCTTCGGCGACGGGTTTTGGGGCCGCCGGCTTCTCGACGACGGCTTTGGCGATCACGGGTTCCGGCGCGGGGGCTTTCGCCGCGACAGGTTCCGGCGCGACAGGTTCGGGGGTCAGGGCGGCGGCCACGGCTTTCACGACCGGGGCGGGTTCGGCGATCGGGGCGGCGACCGGTTCGGCTTTCAGGACCGGCGTCGGCGCGGGCTTCGCGACCGGTTCGACGATCAAAGGCTCGATCACTGGCGAGGCCTCCACCGCCGCTTCGACCAGCGCCGCGCCTTCGCCCTTGGCGTAGCGCGACCAGCGGGTCATCCACCAGAAGGCCACGCCCGCGCTGGCCGCGCCGGCAAAGGCCAGCCACAGCGGCGAGGCCGCCCCGATCGGCAGGGACAAGGCTTTGGAAGAATCGGGCGTGGACGGGGCGAGCGCCATGACTAGAAAGCTCCAGCGTTCTA
>CAWKIY010000098.1:0-4233 GCA_963849245.1 candidate division FCPU426 bacterium
CCTTTTCTCCATTGGCTCCAGCCGCCCGCGATGAGGATGCCAAAGGTGTAGGTCAGAATGTTCATCGTGGTGATGGTCATGACCTGGATGGCTACGCCCGCGTTCTGGGTGAGGCCGTCTCCCTGGAAAGCCAACTGAATCACCGGGATTCCATAATTGGCGGAATTGAAAATCATCACCGAAAGAATCGAGGCGGCGGATAAGCGGGAGTCGAATTTGAGGAAGCGGGTGAGGAAGGCCATGATGGCGAAAGTCAGGGCCGCCAGAAGAATATTGAAAAGAACGGTTTCGGCCATTTGGTTGTTATTGGGTTTAAAGATCAAAAGGCTGTAAAACATGAAGACGGGAATAAAGACGTAAAAATTAAGTTTTGAGAGGGAACCCAAATCTAAAGTGAAATACTTGGCCAAGAGATATCCCAAACCCATGACGAGGAAAATTGGAACGATGACATTGGCGACAATGTAAGGAAACATGTTTCACCTACTTGGACGAAAATGCCTAATGGCGCAAGCCTTTTTACCACAAAGTACACGAAGTACACAAAGTTTATGAGGTTATAAAATGTATGATTTTAACTTTGGGCGCTTCGTGTACTTTGTGGTGGAATGATTTTGGGCTTATAACATTTATCTTCAAAAGGTTTGGCGACATCGCTATACTTCCAGCCTGTATGGAATTCTTTTTCCCCCAAACACCCTGTTTAAATCCTGAAAAAAGCCGAGGAATCGATGGCTAAAAACGATCGTCATCATTTTCTTGTCGTGTTTCTCACGGGCAGCGCAGGCCTGCTTTTATCCCTTTCGCTCGTCCCCACCGGCGAAAAACCCAATCTTTTAGGCAATGTAGGTTCGGGGCTTTCTTATTTTCTTTATAGTGGTTTTGGTCTTTGCGGTTGGGCTTTTCCTCTTATTTTCTTCCGCTTCGCTTATGCCCGGTTTAAAGACGAACCCCTTTCCAAACCGGGATTAAAGCTGGTGGGTTTTATTTTGGCTCTGGTCTCGATCTGTTCATTTCTTCGGATTCTCTTTCCAGGCGTGGAGATGTTCTCCGTTTCCCAAATGAGGGAAGGGGTGGAGTGGGGCGGTAAGTTAGGGTCTTTAGTGGGGGATCGGTTGGAATCAGTCTTGACCCGCTTTGGGACGGGGGTCATCTGCCTTTTGGTTTTGGTGTTATCCGCCTGGTTTCTGGAGAAAGAAGAACACTTGGTGAAGGCTCTTCAGGGTGTTTTGGAGGGTTTCGGTAAAGGCGGGGCTTGGTTTCAAGAAAACGGCTTTAACGCTTTCGCCCTTTTATATGAGAAGGCCGTAAAGGGTTTCGCTGACTGGAAAGCCCGGCAGGGCGAGAAAAAGGCCGCGCAGGAAGCCCGCCGAAAATTAGAAGCGGAAGATAACGTCTTAGCCGCCTCACCGAAGGGTCCCAAACCGACAGTGGTAGTGAAGCCCTCTAGTGCGGTGATGGCCGCGATGAAATCCGAAAAGACATCGAAGACAGCCGCTCTTTCTAAACCTTTGTTTACCGGCGACGCCGAACCTGAACCAACGCCGGAGCCATTCTCGGCTCCCTTGGAAGAGGAAGACGATATGGTCGCCATCGCCATGGCCGAAGCCAAGGTTTCGGACCCCATGAGCTTGAAACAAAAGATGGAAGCCGCGAGCATTGATACGGGGGACGACGAGGCGGAAAAGGAACCGGAAAAGCCCAAGCGGGTAATCCGCCAATGGAAGTTACCCAGCTATCACATTCTTCAATCCGTTGAAGAACCGAAAGATAAAGTGACGACTGACTTTGAGGGGATTAGCCGCACCATTATTCAAACCCTCACGAACTTCGGGGTTGAAGCGAAAATAGTTGGAGTGAATCCTGGCCCCACTGTGACCCAATACGAAGTGCAGCCGGCGGCGGGTGTGAAGATCAACCGGATCGCTTCCTTAGCGGATGATTTGGCCTTGGCCCTTCAATGCGGGCATTTGCGGGTGGTAGCGCCTATCCCCGGTAAAGCGGCAGTCGGAATCGAAGTTCCCAACATTAAAGGCCGGGTTGTCACCCTTAAAGAATTGCTGGCGCAGGATGAGTTTTTAGCGTCGACTAAAAAACTAACAGTGGCTTTAGGAAAAGATATTTCAGGCGCGACTTGTTTCGCTAGTTTGAAAGAAATGCCCCATGTGTTGGTCGCCGGTTCGACGGGTTCGGGAAAGAGCGTTTGCGTGAACACGCTCATCGCCAGTTTGATCATTAAATACACCCCGGAAGATTTGCGGCTGGTTATGGTTGACCCGAAAAGGGTGGAGATGAGCATCTATAAAGGCTTACCCCATTTGGCTTTGCCGGTCGTCAATGACCCTAAAGAAGCCCATCACGCCTTGAAGTGGCTGGTACGGGAAATGGAAGAGCGTTATGAAATGCTCGCCCACATAGGCGCCCGGGATATCGATACCTATAACACCAAGATTATCCAAAAGCGGGAAGCGGGCGAGACGGACCAATATCCCATGTACTACATCGTGGTTCTGGTGGATGAGTTGGCGGACTTGATGATGGTCGCGAAAGACCAGGTCGAGGATTCCATTACCCGGCTGGCTCAAATGGCCCGGGCGGTGGGCATCCATTTGACCCTGGCGACCCAAAGACCCAGCGTGGAAGTTATCACGGGTATCATTAAGGCAAACTTTCCTTCCCGTATCGCGTTTCAGGTTTTCTCTAAAGTGGACTCCCGAACGATTCTGGATATGAATGGGGCGGAAGCTCTTTTGGGCCGGGGTGATATGCTTTACCTGCCTTCGGGCGCGCCCAAACCCTTGCGGCTCCAGGGGGCCTATGTTACGTTGGAAGAAATCGAGCGTTTAGTGGACTTTTGGAAGTCTCAGGGCGGGCCCCAATATTCGGCTGATTTAACCACGACTAAAACCAAAGACTTTGTGACGGAAGATTCCCAGGATGAGCTTTACGATGACGCGGTTCAAATCGTCATCCGGGCCAAGCAGGCTTCGACCTCCCTTTTGCAACGCCGCTTAAAGGTGGGGTATAGTAGGGCCGCCCGTCTTCTCGATGACATGGAATTACGGGGTATTGTAGGACCAGCGGACGCCAATAAACCCCGCAAGATTTTGGGGGCGGGCGCCGCGTTAGCCAATGAGCCGATAGACGGCGATGACGAGGAATCCTTAAATGAAAAGATGGACTAACTTACTATTTGCTTCGGTTTTGCTTTTGGCCACCGCTTCGCTAGCGGAAGAAACACCGAAGGATTTATCGGTGGAAGAAGTTTCCCAAAAGGTAGAAACGGCCCAATCGTCCATTCAAGATGTTCAGATGGATTTGAACATGAACCTGAAAGACAGCCTCTCGGGCTCCCAGCAAAATTTAAAGGGCGTTATTCAGATCAAGACGCCGAACTTTGTTTATGTCCACTACTTAAAGCCGAACGAGCAGTTTCTTTATGTGAATGGTCCTCTGATGCAAATGTATCAGCCGGATCAAAAGACCGTTTATCAACAGCACGCTAATGAGGGAAAAAGCCAATCACCGGTGTACCTAGGCGTCGGGAAAGAATTGAAAAAATACATTAAGATCAGCCGGGTTTCGATTATCAAAAACTCAGACAGCGAAATTGGGTTATTATTTATTCCGAATGTGGAAAACGCGGGATTTGACCGGATGAAAGTTTATATCCATAAAAAAGACTGGTGGCCTTATCAGATGGAAGTGGAAACACCTTCCATGACGACGAAGGCTCAGTTTTCGAATTTTTCATTCAATAAGGGTTTGAAAGACAGTCTTTTCCAGTTCACGCCGCCTAAGGGGACTGAAGTGGTGGAAGGAGCAGTATTTTAATGAGCATTGGATCAGACCTCAAAAACGCCCGGGAATCCAAAAAGAAAACTTTGGACTCGATTTCCCAGAAAACCCGTATACACGTGAAGTATCTGGAAGCTTTGGAAGAAAACCGGTTTGATATTTTTCCTTCCCAAACCTATGTGAAAAGTTTTATCCGCGCTTACGCCAGGTCGTTGCCACTACTTCTCGTGGCTCGCCGACACGGGACGCTTCAAGGACGACGACTTCCAGGACGACCTGGACAAGCTGCGCGACTACTACCGCGAGCACGGTTACCTCGATATCGACATCCCTGAGGACAAGGTCGTATTCAGCTATCCCAAGAGCGACGGCCTCGTGATCACGATCTCGGTGTCCGAGGGCCGCGAGTACCAGATCGGCGAGGTCACGATCACC
>CAWKIY010000099.1:0-20029 GCA_963849245.1 candidate division FCPU426 bacterium
ATGTTCGATTCTGAAATCACCAAAGACCAAAATTCCCGCAAGATGACCCGCCGCGTTTTCCTCGGCGGTGGAGCGGCCGCACTCGGCGGATTCGCCCTGATCTCCATGCGCAAAACCCCCGAAGTCGAAGCCAAGGCCGCCAGCAACGGAACTCCCGGCATGGTCACCATTGTCAACTTCAGCGACACCGGCCAAGATCTCGGCAAAGAGACTATCCCCAAAATGGTCAAAACCGATGCCGAATGGCGTCGGCGGCTTCTCCGCCAACGCCTCCGACGCCATCACTCGCCGCGCCGACACCGAAATGGCTTACACCGGCAGCACCTGGAACGAGCACAGCAAGGGAATCTTTCGCTGCATCTGTTGCGACACCGCGCTCTTGATTCCAAAACCAAGTTCGATTCCGGCACCGGCTGGCCCAGTTTCTCTGGGCTCCCATCGCCAAGGAAAACATGGCCGATCACTGACAATTCTCTCGGCATGGTTTCGCGCGGAGGATGTAAGTGCAAACGCTGCGACGGCCATTTAGGTCACGTTTTCGACGACGGCCCGCGGCCTACCGGCCTCCGCTACTGCATGAATTCCGCGTCGATGCGCTTCGTCAAGGCATAGCAGCAAAAGCTGCAAAAGGTGTGATCCTAAAGACCACGTATCTTCCAGGGTGTCATCCTTGACGACCATCGGGAGGAAAGGACCCCAGCGATCTTCCAATCGCCACCACCGCAACAAGTTTCTCCCAGGGATCCAGCTTTCTCCAGCCCAACACAAAGGCGGAAGGAATCCCTTCCGCCTCTGGCGACCCAAACCTATTTACCCGGAGTAAACAACTCCAACCGGACATGCCAGCTCGTCGATTCCCCCGGCTTGAGCGTCACAAACCCAGTGTCCATCCAGTGCCACTCCTTGCCAAAAGGATCGCCAAAGTTATACTGCTCTTCGATCGCCACGAATTGCTTCTCGATCGGCGCGTACACCTGCACCGTCTTAATCTCCTTCGACACTCCAACGATATGAATGCCATAGTTGGCCGCCAAGTGTAGCTGCAAACCCACCACCACATTGCCATCTGTCCGTGGCGTGAAGTTGTCATCCAGAAAGTCATCATCCAGCGCCTTTCCATCTGGTGCATTGTGATCATCTTGCCACCCTCGTACGTCTTCACCGGAACCAGCTGCCCAGTCGGAAAAACGTCATCATAGTTATTGACCAGCGCAAGCTTCTCCGCAGGAACGTGCATCCGGGCCTGGGTGCGGTCGCCGCTCGGGGATCGGCAAATACGGATGCCATCCAATCGCCATCGGTTCGGGCTCACGTCACCACATTCTTGGCGGTGATCGTGGTGTCGATAGCTCACCGGACAGTGCGATCGTGAAGAAGTTACATCGGTCTTCGATAAGCCAGTGGCCGCCAAAATCGCCGGCGTAAATGATCGCCGGTCACGGTCTGTCCATCGGCGTAGTTTCAGTATTCAGCGATTCCGCCTGGGTCTTCAGAATCAGTCCGTGGATTGATGCAGCTCGGCGCCGTCTTTCTTCCGCTGAAGTTAGCCGGCAGCGTCAGGGTCTTGCCGTGCCATTCAGTAGTGATCGTTTTACCGTCGGTGGAGAGTTGCCGCGAATGCGGTTCGGGTAAGGAACCAGGAACGCCCCGCCGCCATTGAAAACCACGGTCGCCGTAGGTGTCGTCCCGGCCGGTGGTGAACTGGTCCGCAAGCGCATCGAAGAACAGAGGAATCTCGCCCTTGCCAGGAATGTTCGCAGTGATTTGCAGGCAGATTCATACCTCGTCCGGGCAGAATCGTGGCCGTCAGAAACTCCGGCTTGCTACCGTCCCCGTCGCTTTGCGCTGCAACTTCATAACATCGGAATCGCCGATCTTCGTTGCCGCCGAGGGTTGGGCCGGTGTTGCCGCCGCTGGCCCGGCGGATGGAGTTTCTGTGTTGGGGGCTTTGCAGCCAAAGTAATTGCGGTCATGGCAAGCGACGCTCCTGCAATCGTTTTCATCAACGGAGATGATAAAAGACTTTTGTGCATGAATGGTTCCTTTTGCAAGCAGTTGGATTTTCAAAATCGCATCCAGGCGTCGAACACCCTGGACTTCAAGACCTTCTGGAGCAGTAGTCCTTATTGAAACTCCCCCAAATTACCGCTGAACCTCGTTTTCTGGCATATCCGCCGTCGGAAGGCTCCGCAGCGAAATGTCTCCGTTGAGATGCCATATCCCGCTTCGCGAATCTAAATGACCGGCACTCTTTTCCTCATATGAGTTCTTATCCGTTCGATAGCACGACCCTGTGATCTGAGTCTATGAACAAACCGGAAGCTCCACCGAGTGACCCCGTACCTTCGCATTCGCCGTTTCACTCGCCATAGCAACACCCATGCACCCGGCTGGAGATTCGCGCCAAATCGCTTTACGTCAGCGCCAGTCTTGCCGCTGCCGGCAGCTTCCTTGACGCCTTCCACTCGTTGGCCATGGTCACGTCTTCGCCAACGCCATGACCGGCAACGTCGTCTTGCTCGGCGTCGATGCGAATATCCCCGGCGCGTGAATCGGAGCCTCCACCACCTGCTTCCCATCTTGATGTTTCTTCACGGGGTCGCTGCGGCTCTTATCGTCGCCTTCCGGAGTGTGCGGGTCTGTTCATCAAATTGCCAGAGCTGGCCGTCCTCGCCCTCGAAATTCTGCTTCTCTTCACTCTCAGCTTTTTCCCCCGGACGACTTCCGATTTCGTCACCTGTCATGACCATAGCCTTCGCCGCCTCCTTGCAGATGACCACTTTTCGCGAAATTGAGGGAC
Organism: candidate division FCPU426 bacterium; assembly: GCA_963849245.1. Taxonomy (GTDB): domain Bacteria; phylum Oederibacteriota; class Muellerivitia; order Muellerivitales; family Muellerivitaceae; genus CAWKIY01. Next base: position 2,801 of record CAWKIY010000099.1, read on the forward strand.
GCGCCTACGGGTCCACCTTCACCAGCGGCAATCTCCGCACGATGGTTGAAACCCTCTGCGAGTGGGCCTTTGAGGGAAGAAAACCACGGCATCTTCGCGAATCCAAAATGTTCGCCATAGTATACCACGATGTTTCTAGCCGGAGCAGCCTTTGGCGCCTTCGCAACACCTAAGCTCTTCAATCGCGCTCTCTGGATCGACGTCGCCGTCCTTGCCCTTGTTCTAGCATCGCTGCTGCGAGGCAAATGGGATGAGCCTGCGGACTATTAAAACCGGCTTGAGACATCCCTGGCGTGCGAGAAGGGCGGCAGCAGTTTCGAATCGTCGGAATCGAAGGAAAAGTCCCGAAGAAGCGCTTCTTCAGGAAAAGCCTGCCTCACCAGCGTGCGCCATCCCTGAAGCGGCCGGCTCCTGCTTCAGCGCTCCGCGCCCTCAACGCCGGACTCCGGCAGAAACAACTGAATCACCGTCCCCGAAGGCGGTCCGTCCGCCCGGCTGCGAATTCGAATCCGTCCCTTATGCTTGCGCACGATTCCATCCGAAACCCACAACCCGAGGCCGATCCCCGTCACCTCTTTCGTCGAGACGAAGGGTTCGAAGAGGTGTTCTTTGACCTCGGGGGAGATGCCGCAGCCAGTGTCGGCAACCACCACCTTCACCCCAGGCGTTCCCGGGAAATCCCCGAAGCGGGTCTTCCGGATGCGTATCCGCAGCCTTCCTCCTGGCGGCGTTGCATCCATCGCATTGCTGATAAAGTTGGCGAATACCTGCCGCATCTCGTCCGCGAAGCACTCGATCCGCGCGTCGCCTTCCCACTCCGTCTCCACCGCGATCTGTTTGCCCGCCAATCGCGACCGAAATACATTCAGCACGGATTCCATCTTGTCGCAGAGGTCGACGGTGGCCGCCGCCTTCGACTGCCTGTAAAAACGCAGCGTCTGCGTCGTGATGTGCGCCACCCGGGATAGTTCCTGTTCGGCCAGCTTCAGATAATCGCGCGTCTCCCCGCTCAACATCGGGTCGCGCAACGCCAGGTAGAGAGTATTGGTCAGCGCCGCCAGCGGATCATTGATCTCATGCGCAAGGCTCGCTGCCAGCCTTCCGGCCGTCGACAGCTTCTCCGTTCGCCGCAACGTTTCCTCGGCAAGCTTCCGGTCATGAATGTCCGTGGAACTGCCGATCCACTGTCTACTTCTCCCGCGTCGTTCCGCAATGGAAAGGCCCGCACCAGAAAATGCCGATAGCATCCATCATGTCGTCGTAGTCGATATTCGACCTGGAAAGGTTCATGCGTTTCGATCGAACGCCACCAAGCCGCAAACACCCGCTCAACATCGTCAGGATGGAGCCGCGGGCGCCACAGCAGGGTTGGCAGTTCACTATCCGCCACCCCAAAGTACTCCGCCACTCGATGATTGCAGTAAATCGTTTCCCCTTTTGCGTTCGACATCCAGATCAGCTGCGGCAGCGTTTCCGTGAGCCCCCGGAACATTCCTTCTCGCTCGCGCAGCGCCGCCTCCACCTGCTTCAGTGGACTCAAATCCAGGACAAAGCCGATATATTCGTCCTCTGATCCTTCCAACAGAGCGTAGCCGCATAGGATCGGCACCCGGCTCCCATCCTTGCGAATATATTCCTTTTCATACGGCGTACAGCTCCCCCGTTCCGCAGCCTCCCGGATATGCATGGCGTCAATCTGCCGGTATTCCGCCGGAGTCATTGTATCCCAACGCAGCAGGCCTGCCTCCATGTCCTCGCGGGTAAACCCGGTCATTCGCAGCAACTCATCGTTGCCTTCGCGGAATGCGCCGAATCGGTCCGGGATGCCAATCCCGATCGCCCCCGATTCAAACAGTTTGCGAAACCGTCCTGCGCTCAGCTGCAGCGCCTGTTGGGTCCGCCTTCGTTCGCTTACATCGCGGAAATAAACTGAAAGCCCCCGTCGTGACGGATAGCAATTGCATTCGATCCAAGCATTCAACGGTTCCCCGTAATACCCTTCGAAATGGACTGGCTGCCCACTCTCGACGGCACGGCGATACTCTCTGCCAAAAACCGTCTCTTCAATACCAGGAAAAAGATCCCCGATTTGCCTTCCCAGCAGGTCCTCCGGGCGGAGCCCCAGCATCCGCGCGCCATGTTCATTGAAATAGGTATACCGCCAATCCTTATCCAGCACCGCAAGTCCGTCCGCGATGCTGTCCAGCACCGACTGCAAATTTGCAGTCGCCGAGTCCCGCTCTCGTTCCGCCGCCAGCTTCGCCGTGACATCATGGCAGACCACCAGGATGCCCGCGATCCCCCCCGACAGCTGGCGGATTGGACTATAGCTATATGTCCAGTAAACGTCTTCAAGGATTCCGTTGGCTCGCATGGAACTAACACGTCTTCCTGCAGTATCTGGGCCCCCTTCGCCAGCACCGAGCTCGAACTGCGGTCCGATGAAGGTCCCACGCCTCCGGCCATTGCTCGGCTGCCGGTTCTCCCAGCAAATTCGGATGTTTATGCGCGGTCAGCGGCAGATACGCATCGTTGTCTTTCCGGTGAGCGGGGCTCCCGAATACTTTTGCCGGCCCACGGTCTGCTCCTGAAAGGACTTCTTCATTCGGTCCCAGTGTTCCAAAGCGATGCGGATAGGCCGTACCACCATGTAAGAGCCGCCGCGCATCCAAACAGGACCCTCGGGGCCCGCCCAAACGAATTGATTCATCGCGGCAGGGTCATCGGTCTTGGGATTCATAGTGCCATCCTTAAAACCCATGAGATTGCGGGGTGTTTGACCCTTGGGAGTCTTGGGCACAAATCCGTTTTGCTCCCAGCGCAGGGTCGCCACGCCATCCGCCAGGCGCGTGAATTGGCGTATCGCGTGCAAAGCGACCTCCGCGTCGTCAGAGCAGGCTTGCACCGAAAGGTCTCCTCCCGTGTGACTCTCGACCAACTGATCCCCGGGAAAACGGGGCAGGTCGATGAGGGCCGCCGGACGGCGTCCGGCTAAGCCATAGCGGTCCTTGCCATCCTTGATGAAAAGCCCCGCCCCAAAACCGAAAGTAATGGTGAGACGGTCGGGGGAAATATCCAGCACATCCCCGGAATCCTCCGCGGGCTGTTGCGGGTCCTGCCCCAAGGGCTTGGCGGTCTGGCCCGCGGCCATACGCGAGGCGGCTTCGGTCCAGCTTTTAAGTAAGGCGATCACTTCTTTTCGTTTTTTTGCGGTAAGATCAAAAACCGCGAAACAGGTATAGGTTTGCATTGGCGTAAGAATGCCGCCCTGATGCGCGCCGTAAAAAGGTTCTATCTCGGAGACCGGAACTTGGAGCGGTTCCGGAAGGGTATCTTGATCCGGCGTGGAAACCGAAACCGGAGTCGATACCGCCTGGGACGAGTAGTCGTTATACGACTCCGCCCGGCTCAAAGACGTCAAAGCGAGAACAAAAACCGCCAGAGTGGCCGCTTTGGTTAAGAAACCAAGGCGGCTTGTCCCCGGCGATAAAATGGGTATAAAAAATTCTTGTGGGTTCAGGGTATGGACTCCATCAAAGTATTCGTATCATCCTGTACATAATAGAATGCTTTGCCGTCCGGTGTTAAGGCCAGACCAAAGAGATCACCGTTGCCCGGAGGCGACTGGGCCTGGTCCGGATCAATCCATTGGGCGTAGATCTGCTGGCCCGTGGCCGGGTCCACCTCCACAGCCTTGCCGTCTTTTCCGTTACAAACCAGCAAATGGCCTTCTGAAGTCATAACCATCGCCAGAGGCCAGGCTAATTGGCCGTTTTGGGTCACAACCCGTCCTGTACCGGCGCTGTCAGCGCGGACAGCGGGGTTATCGATGGCCGCGATCAGGTTGTCCAGACCATCGGTCACATAAAGGGTTTTTTGATCCGATGAAAGCACCAGACCCGTAGGGCCAAAGAGGAAGTTGTCCCGGTCCGAGCGCTGCGAGAATCCGCTTCCGATGACCGTTTGGTCGACCAACACCGGCGGCTTGCCTTTAGGAATGGACAGTTTAATCCGCAAAACGGTCGAACTATGCAGAATCGGCGGATACCCCGTCTTCGGGTCGGTAACATCAGGGCCCGGTACGTCGAATCCGGCCATACTGATAAACAGAATGGCGGAGTCACCGTTATCAATAACCGCCATGTCGCCCCATGGACCATTGATGGTCGGCCCGCTCCAAACCGATACCAGATGGCCATTGGAATCGAGAACCAGTAGACAGCCGTCACCCTTAGTCTTGGTCGTTCCATCTGTGCTGGGCATACTGCCGACAATCACCCAGCCGTTTTTAAGCATGGTCATAGCGGTGGTCAAACCCACACCCACCGGGCTTTGTGGAAGTTTCTTCGGAAGCTCCGCAAAGAGCGTCATCTTCTTCGTGGAAGGACGATAGTCCATGATCGAGGTGCCGGTGCCTTGAAGGTTTGAAATAGCGTTAAAATTTGAGATCAAAACGTCATCCTTTTGAATTGTCCCGGCCGAGACAGGCGCGACCACGACGGCGTAGGGGTTCACGTCCCCGTTGTCTGGAATGGTGGAACCTAAAGTGATGTGCCGGTGAAGAGTCTCCAAGAATCCTTTACGGCCATTGGCTTGAACCTTCGGCGCGGACCCGGAGGACGCCAGGGTGGGCGTCGGTTCGGCGGAATTATCCGAACCGTAACTTCCCCCTTCGCCGGAACTTCTGGACGCCGACAGGGCAGGAGCCGTGAGGATGACCAGGGCCATAAAAAACAGCTTGGTGTATTGTGTCAGTTTCATTTTTTCTTTTCTCATTTTTTCATCCTTTTTGATTTCGTTCAAAACTGCAAAATGGCGCGCGTGCCCAGCACAAACTCATTCTGAATGAGATGCCCTGGCGCGTTGGGGTTCTCAATGCCGCCGGCCGGATTAAAGACGTACTGTAAGTCCGGCTGTAGTTGGAACCAAGGAAAAACGAAGTACTGATAAGTGGCCTCAATAAAGGTTTCACCCGAAGGCTGAGGATTAAAAGTACCCGGGTTGAAGCCGCCCGCATCCGAGGCCAAACCGGCTACCGCGGGACTGACATGGGCGTAGCCCATTCCCAGCCCGAAAATGTCGTCGGTGCGGTAGGCAAAGGGATCTTTGAGTACAAAACCAAAGTTCGCACTAAAGTCGATATAGTTCCGATCCGCGGGGGCCCACATGGCCCGGGCGAAGAGGCTCAAAGTGCGGTTGGGGTCTTTTTCGCTGCGCCAGATCATTTGGTCTCCTACCGCATAGATGGAGTAATCCCCCATATGATTTTGCGGATTGCCGTCGCTGTTGGGATCGGCGAGAGAAAGACCCTGGTCGTCATAGCGTTCGTCCGCGAAATTCTCGGTGTTATACCAGGCGCCTAAACGGTAAGTGCCCGACAGCGCCGGCTTGTCGCTGTAAACCATGTCGCCCAGCGAGGGAAAAGAATATTGAATTTCGGCGATGGCCAGTACCCCGCCATTAAGCGGAAAGCTCAGGCCATAGGGATCATCCATCTGCGAGTCAGCGCCCGCATTGGGGTTAGGAGCGCCGTTAAAAACCCCGGCGAGAATCTTAACCGAGTCTGTGGGCTTCCATTGAAGCCGCGCACCCAGATCTGAAAGCGGATAAGCCGGTCCGCCGCCGGGCAAATCCGCTGAAGGCAGCATGGGCCAGCCGAACATGGTGTTGACGAAATAAGCCGCGTTGCTACTGTCCATAAATTCCTGATCCAGGCTCTGCTGGCCTAATTTCAGGTCCAGGCGGCTGACACCGCTGTCGTCGTAAAACTTTTGGTCATACCAGATTTCCCAAAAGCGAAAACCGTCTTCCGCCTCGATACCGCTGGCGGTTTGAAGGCTGCTGAGATTCTCCAAGCTCAGATTAATTCCGTGAACATTGAGCCCGCTGACATTCAATAATCCCCCAGGCAAGCCGAAAGCGCGCGCCGTATCGAGTTGTAGAACCGCCTGGGTCAACCCGTCATAGGTGGCTCCCTGCTGGGTGCCGCCCGTCGCGTTGCCCAGAACCTCACTGGTTTCTTGCAGGCTCAGGGACATGCCGAAACGGCTCAATAAGGTGCGAAAGCCCCAGAGATCGCCGAACAGATAGCTGCTGCGATTGATACCGTCCACGAAACTGAAAAACCCATTCGAAGGATTCGACAAGCTGGTGTAATCCACCGGAACGGACAAGGGAGGCGGGGCACCGAAAGACGAGCCAGCCCCAATACAAAAACAAAAAACCAAAAAGAGGATAACCCATCTTTTTTTAAAAGATTTGTTCAATCGCATCCTCCTTTTCAAAAGCGGGCCCAAAGACCCCGAAACTAAATTCACAGGAAAACCAGTCATCATCTTTTCTCCCAAATTTATTTTTAGCTCGGTCATTTTTTACGCCCATCCCTGGCTTACTCCAAGGGCGGCCATCACTTCAAGCCCAACTACCTATTCCCTCATGACGTCTTAGAACTGTTGGGACAACTCGGCGAATAGTCCACGACGCGGTCCATATTGGGGGGCCAGTTCACCGATACCGTCGCCGCTGCGCAGCAAATAACTGGTGTCGAAGAGATTGACGGCGATCAAACGCAGGGTCATCCGTTTTTGGCTGTGCCAAGGGTCGAAAGAGTAGGCCAGCGCGGCATTGAACTGGGTGTAAGCGGGCGAGTTCTGTTCGTTCGCGAACCCCGCGGCCAGTCCACTGCCATAGATGCCGTCAACGCTGATGAGCAGATGGTTCCAGCTATACGAGGCGCCAAAGGAGGAGGTCACCTGCTGAGAATCGGAAGAAGGCACGTAATTGTCGGTGATAAAGGCGTTTTCCACCGGATCATCAATCACATATTGAGCGGAAACCACATCCTGGACCTTGGTAATTTCGTAGGACAAGTTACCGTAGGCGCGGAAACCTCCCGCCGTGTAGTTGATTTTGAATTCCGCTCCCTGACTGTTACCGTTCGCGTAATTAAACTGATCCAGTACCACCGCGGAGCCAAACTGCGCGTCGTCCAAAACATCAGTGGCGTCTTTGTAGTAGGCATCCAGACCGGCGGTGAGACCCGGAAGAATCTTTTGGTCCACACCGACGTCAAAATACCAAGCCCGTTCCGGCTGCACCGGGTCATCCTGGGGGATCACCGGCTCTTGTGTGGTGTTTTGAAATAAGGCGAAGTTGTTGGGCGTGGATTGCGCCTGCATGGGCGGGGTGAAATAACGCGATACCCCGGCATGGAACGTAGTGGAATCGCCCGGCTTGTACACCAGGCCTAAACGCGGGCTGAACTGGTTCGCCGAGACAAAATCAGCCATCTGGTCAAAACGCAGGCCGGCGTTCAAGGTCAACTTTGGACTCAGCCGCCACTCGTCCTGAATGTAGGCTCCCGCGGTCAAACCCAGCTTCGAGTCGGAATCATTGATGGTCTCGGGATTAGGCAAGGGGTTGCCGCCAGAATCCAGGGGCAAAACGGTGGCGAGGTCATCCACCTGAGTGTTTTCTATATTGAATACTACCCCGGCGCGAAGCGTGTGCTCGTCGTTCAGGCGGTCGGCGGCGTCCAATTGTAATCCACCCAGCACACTTTGGCGCGAGACATCCGAGGCCACATCGTTAAAAGCCAAGTCATTGTCAACATCCGGCACGAAATGAATGGAGGCATAACGCGCGTAAACCGATGTCTGGGTGTCCAGAGTATCGTTATGCGTCTGAAAGGCAATCACCCCAAAGTAAGATTGGTCGGTTTCGTTGTCATTGATCTGGGTCGAATCCAGATTGCTGGGACCATAATCTCCCAGCGGCGCCTGGCCGGCGATATCGGGAATCTGGAATTGGCCGATAAAAACACCAGCCATATAGGTGAGACGGGAAGAATCCCCAAAAAGGGTCGATCCATAACCAAAGAATCGACCTTGCGTTGTGTTGTCATGAATCGGATCCGCCGTCGGCATGGCGTTTTCCAGGCCTTGCTGGCTTTGCAGGTAACTGCCCGTAAAAAAATACTGGGTCCGGCCGCTGCCGCCGCCGTACTCGAAGCTGGGGCTGAATGTTTCCCAAGTGCCTCCGTAAAGGTCCAGAGTCCCGCCCGGATCAAACTCGGTTTTGGTGGTAATATCCACCACGCCCGCGGTCCGCAGCCCATATTGCGCGGGCAAGGAACCGTCAAGCAGGTTCAGGTTGCCGATAAAACCAGTTTGCAGCACCGGTCCCAGCGCCGAAACTCCGTCCGGAAGCTGGATGCCGTTGATGCGGTACTGGACATTGGTATATTCGTTGCGAACGTGAAAATCAGGATTGCTGATCGCCGAATCGTAAGACACGCCGGGGGCCTGCAGAAGCACTTTGTCGATCGACGTATTATCGCCTTGCGGCAAAGCCTGAAGGGCTTGCTGATCCATGTTGTAAGTCGTATCGCCAATCTGGGGCAGTAGATTCTTGTCGCGCGCCTCGTCGAGCGCCTTATTCTTTTGCCAAAGCGCCTGTGAATCCCCCAGAACCGTCACCTCCGGCAGGGTGGCGGAAGCCGCCATGGGAGTGTTGGAGGAGGCATCCGGGACATCCTTTGAGTCCTCAGCCGCCCATACTTCTAGCGGCAAGGCTAAAAGGAACAAGGCGGCTATCGCCGTTCTTAACCCGCGCCTGAAAAAACTCCCAAAAAAATGTCGTACGTTTAGAACGTCTGATTTCGGTTTCATAACTCTCCTTAGCTAATTTTGATTCATTAGCTAGGTAATTTCTTACGCCCATCCCTGGCTCTTCCAAGGGCGTCCATCACGACAATCACTCAATCCCGTTTAGGAGACCGTTTAAAAACTTAGTTGCTCGCCGACGAGAATTCAGTCCATCCCGTACTACCCATGACACGATTCAATTTATCGGCTAAAGACGGTTTAACCGCGGACAATTGAGCTAATCCAGAAAACATCTTTTTCATCTCAGAGACTTCCAGCGAAGATAAAAGAATGACCTTGTCTTTGATTTTCAAAGCCCCGCGGCCGCAGGAACATTGGCTTAAGTGACAGCTTCCAAAACTGACTTGGTGCTGAATTTCATGGCCCATAGAATCCTCCTCTTTTCGAGCTTTGAATTACTGGATATCCTTCAAACGAAACCTCACCGGAATGTTCACACTAGTCGAGATGGGAATACCCGCGACCTGCGCTGGTTTAAACTGCCAGGTCTTGACCGTTTCGAGCGCCGATTCATCCAAATCAGGAAAACCGCAGCTTTTAAGCAGGGACACCGAAACCACTTTGCCTTGGGTATCCACTTCGGTATGCAGTATTACAACCCCTTCTTCCTTGAAACGACGCGCTGGCTCTGGATAGGGCGGCGGTGGATTGCGATAATATGAAGGTACTTCTAAAGCCCCTCCCGAAGTGGGTCCGCCCATACCCGTTGAAATCACCGGAACCGGTGTCAGCTTAGGTTTGGAATGATGCTCCGCCGGAGCCTCATCCACCGCGTCTTCTAATTCAACCGTCTCCTCGACCGGCGGCTGGACAACCCGGGGTTGTCCCCCGCCCGCGACCGCTCCCGCCATACCATATTCAGCTTGCTTAGCCATAACTAAACTTCCGCCCACCAGCACAAACGCGTGAAAGAAAACTGCCAGGAAAGCGCTAAGCTTCCATCGGGTGCTATTGCCGCTGTTTTTAAAATATTCCCGGATTCCCATGATTCAGCTACTTCTTTCCCGCTGTAGTCCGAATGGCTGTATGTTTGATACCGGCTTGCCGTATCGCGTCCAAGACCGAGACAACCAAACCAAAATCGGCTTTTTTATCCCCTTGTATAAAAACCTTGGCGTCACCGTCTGAAACCGCCAATCCTCTCAATTTTTCAGGCAGGGCTTCCAATGTGGTTTCTTCCTTATTCCAATAAATCTTGCCTTCCTGGGTAACAGTCACGGCCGTCGGGGACTGCGCGTTATCGGATTTCGCTGAATGGGCCGAGGGAAGACTGACAGGCACCGACACGTTTTTAATCATTGAAAGCGAAACCATGATGAAGGTCGCCAGTAAAAAGAACATAATGTCGATCAAGGGAATGATCTCGATGCGGGCTCTTCGCCTGGCTTGGGAAGTCGGAATTTTCATCCTAGTTATGATCCTCACGTAAAAGCAGTTCCATTTGGGTACCCGTATCTTCCAACTCCCGCCGGGCCTGTTCCAATCGGGCGTTCAAATAGTTATAAGGAACCAGAGCGGTCACCGCGATGACTAGACCAAAAGCCGTCGCGATTAGGGCTTGGGCGATACCGCCCGTGAGAGCCGTCGGCGCTTCCAATTCCTGGTCGCCCAAAAGACCGAAGGAATGGATCAGACCCGTTACCGTGCCCAGAAGTCCCAAGAGGGGCGCCAAAGTGATGACAGTATCCAACACGGATAATCCACGGCTGAAACGGCTCAACTCCCGATTCGCCGCCTGCAAATAAGCGTTCGAGAAAGAAACCTTACGGTGTTCTAAAGCGTAATTTAAAACCCGAACTACGTAATCGGTCGACTTGGATCCAATCGTTTGGGCGTCCGTTTCTTTCTTTTTTTCGAGATTCCCTAAGAAGGACTCCACATCTTCCAGGTTTCGCAATTTTGACTCGGTCCAAATAAACCAAAAGCGTTCCAAAACAACGGTCAAAGTAACGATGGAAACGATCAAAAGAGGCCACATCACGGGGCCGCCTTTTAAGAACAGTTGGATCACTTGAAACTCCTTTTCAGAAACCGATGCGGTTTATTTCGTCAAAATCAATTTATGGTTCTTCGTCAATCGAAGGCGGTTTTCATCGCCTTCATGAAAAATCAGCACTTCCGCCTGCCCTTTCAAAAGGTCCGAACTATTCCAGCGGACTTTACCTTCTTTCTTCGTTGTCTCATCTGGTTGTCCCGAAGAATCCATTCGACACCCTTTCAATTCTGTTTAACCTTTCTTGAGTTGATAATGATAATCAATATCATATATCTGTCAATGCATTATTTTTCAGGAAATTTGATGAAAAACGAACTTTAAAGGTCAGAAAGTGAGACTTTGAATTTCTTTAACGCAAAATTAAAAGTTTGCTGATCCAACGCTGGCTTTGAGCTTCGGCGGCCAGATAGTAAATCCCGTTGGCGAGGGGATTTCCCTGCTTATCCCTGAGGATCAAGGAAATAGCTTCCGCGGGCGGAACTTGCGGGAAGCTTTCATCTTGTACCACGCGGAAAGCCAAGGTGAATATTTTCACCGTCACGTTTGAGGTGGAAGTCAGCGGGATTTGCAGGCGAACCGGTCCAGAACCCGTAATAGGATTGGGATAAGGTACCAGCGTTTTCCCCAGAGAAGGAATCGGAGTGCGGCTGGGAATGCCCGTAAAGGACGCTGTCGGATTAAGGGTGGGGGAAAACGTGGGAATTGGCGAAGAAGTAGAAGTGAGAGTCGGCGTCAGGGTCGCTGTCGAAAGCGGGGTTGCGCTAAAAGTCGGAGTGGATGTGAAGGTGCTGGGCAAAGTAAAAGTGGACGTGGCGGTCGAAGTTGCTGAAGCGCTGGAGGTAAAGGAGGGTGTTTCGGACGGCGTGTTGGAAACAGTCGAAGTTGGGGATGCGGTTGGACTCTTCGTCGAAGACGCGGTTGCTGAAGCCGTGGCCGTAAAACTGCTGGTCGCGGTTAGAGTCGGCGTAGAGGTCAAAGTGAAGGTCAGAACCGGGCTTAAAGTTCCCGTTGGAGTCATGGTCGAGGTATCTGTCATAGTGGAAGTCATCGTCGAGGTCGCCGTGAAGGTCACCGTCGGAGAAAACGTCGAAGTCCCCGTACGGGTTGGTGAGAAAGTGGCCGTCGGGGTTACCGAGACCGTCCAGGTATCCGTAACCGTCGGGGTGGAAGAAAGGGTTTCAGTCAAAGTAAACGTTCCGGTCGCGGTGGGAGTCACGGTCAGCGCGGGAGTGCTGGAAGCGGTACTAGTCGCCGTTGATGTGGAAGTTTTTGTCGTCGACACCGTCGGGGAAAAAGTGGTGCTGAAGGTCATGGAGGGCGTGGCGGTATTTAAAAAGGTGTTCGTCTGAGTCACGGTCGCCGTTTTTGTCGCTGTCGCCGTGGGAGTAGAAGTGAGAATAGGCGTATTGGAAGGAAGATTCGTCGCCGTCATCGTGAGCGTTTGGGTGGCCGACGGAGTCCACGAGAAAGTACGGCTAAAGGTGGCCGTCGGGGTCGCGCTGGGAGTGACAGTCGGTGTAAGCGTGCTGGAAGAAGTAGCGCTCGCCGTCATTGTAAAAGTTTTGGTGGCGGTCGAACTGGGCGTGTTCGTAGGAGTATTTGACGGCGTCATGGTTAATGTGTTGGAAGGCGTATTCGTCGCCGTAAGCGTAGCTGTCTTGGTGGGGGTCAAGGTCGGCGTGCAGGTGGGAGTGAGTGTCGAGGTCGGAGTATTGGTAACCAAACAGGAAGCCGAAATGAGATCAATATCATCCACCCAAAGGTAAACCGCCCCGGTCGCTTGGGGCTGAATCACCAACTGGGTGGCATTTTGGAGATTTTGCGCGAGGGTCCCCGAATTCCCATTCGGGTTCGAAAAAGTGGCCGTATTGAGATTTAACGTCACTTGAGTCCAGGAGGTGGTGGCGTTAAAAGGCGCCTGCCACCAGGAATAACCGGCTCCGCCATAGGTTTGAGTAGAAGCGGGTTTAAACCAATAGGCACCCGCCACCGACGCGGTTACCCAGAATGTCACTTGCCCATAATTGGAAATATTCACGATACCGGTTCCCGCCCCCGTCGGATTGGCGGTGGAACTTAAATTGGCGTAACATTCCCCATAGCTACCCGCCACCACGTTGTAGCTGAACTGCATGGAAAAACCGCTATAGCCCGGCGCCAGGTAATTCAGGGCACCGCCGCTTCCAGAACCAAAAGAGGTGCCCCAAACCCCGCCGAAGGTGTTCGTTCCCCCTGTCCCATTATTGAAGTCATCTAAAACCGTCACACAACCCGCCCCGTAACTGGGCGTAGGCGTCAAGGTGATGGTAAACGTGGGTGTGGGACTGGTGCCGCAAACTACCGGTACCGTGGTGTTATCCGGCGACTTAGTCCAATAATTTTGAAGCGTCGTGTAAGCCGTCCGGTAGGTGCGCGGACCACTGTTATCAATCGGAAGAGCTGTGCTCAAACCGAACCAAGCCTCGTTCCCATAATTATCCGGCAGCACGCTGAGCGTTTCCCCGCAGGAGCCTTGCGTGGACGGGGTACCGCATTTCCACCACTCGTCATTCCACTCAAAAACACAACCGCCCAAAAGTTTGTTCGAGGCGTTCAGCGCGCTCAAGTTGGCGCCAATCGCGTTCGGCCATACGTCGCTGAAAAAAGCGGCTTGATCCGCGTCGTCTTCGGTGCCCGTATTATTGTTGTAAGCGTCGTTCCCAAACTCGGTGATCAAAAGGGGCTGGGACAGGTTATAGGGGGTAATGACGTTGCTGTTCCAAACCCCGGAAGTGGATAAATAGACATTCACGGACCAAATATCAATAGAAGTAACCAAGCTCGTGAGAGCGGTGTTATTGATGTCGTTGTTGTTGACCAAAGCCACCGAATAAGGATGGGTGTTATCCGCGTTTGTTTTTTCGTAGGCGATGACCGTTTGGTAAAACTGAAACATTTGGGTATCGGTCATGGGTGAAAGATTGACCGAGTTGTTATTCTCGTCCCCCAAAACCCATATCAAAACATTGGGATAAGTCGAGGTGTTTTTGAACAGATTGATAACCGCGGCAAACTGGGTTTCAATTTGACTGAGATTCGTGGCATTGGTGTAATCCACGTTATAGGGCACCCAAAAATCAGGAATCACATAGATGCCTTGAGCCGCGGCGGCGGCTAATAGGCGGGTGTAGTTCCCCATCATGGCCGCGTTAACCGTTCCATCCGTATCAAAGAGATCCGCATAGCTGAAATAAACTCGGATGGCATTGACGCCCATGGCGTTCATTTTGGCGAAGTCCGCGATGGCCACGTTATAGATGTAAGCCCAATCCTGGTTGTTATCTGCGATCGGGACAGGGCTGTAATTGACGCCCCGAACCATAAAGGGCGAACAATTCACCATCAACTGATGGCCCGAAACACTAATGGTCGTGGCAGAGGAGGCACCAACCGCGCCCCAATAAAGTAGGAAGCCGAAGGTCAGGATTCGGAATCTCGCGGCTGAGCCGCGCCCCATATCCTTAGGGACCTTCAACGAAAACGGATTTGGAATCTTTTCCATTTTCATCCAACCCATCATTCTTTGCCTCATCGCGGAAAACAGAGTCATCTGTTTTCTTAAAATGCTTTTAAAACCGGAGCCTTAAAACAATCCACTCAAAAGTCTCTTTTGGAGAACGTTCTCAAAAATGATACCCCTTTTCCCCACTTTTACCACCGCCCAATGCCCCTCATTTACCCCTATAAGACAGGCGTTTTGAAGGTTCTCAGGCGATTTATTGGATCAATATCACCCGTTTCAGCCTTCGGTCAAAGGGCTCGATCAGATAAAAGATATAAACCCCGCTAGCGCATTTGGTCCCGTAAAGATTGGTTCCGTCCCAGAAATAGGACTGGCCGATGGGCGCGTTAAGCTGGGTCAGATTGGGCGACAAGTCCTTGATCAGTTCGCCCGCTGAATTGTAAATTTTTAAACCGTAATTACCCGGAAAGCGGTTGTAGTCCACCCGGATGGAAACAGGCCCTTGGGACGGCAAAAAAGCGTTCTTGGAGACGTAAAAAACATCATTACCCGAAACGGTCGCCGTAGGCGTAAACGGGATCACCGGAGTCAGGGTAATTGTGGGTGAAGCCGTGGGAGTGAGAGTCAAGACGGGCGTCGTTGTGGCGGTCGCAACCACGTAAGTGAAAGGAATAAAGTTAGAGCCCTGAGAACCATTCAGGACCGCCACCGGGACGGAACCAGCAGACCCCGCGGGAACAATCACGATGATAACCGTAGAGGTAATGGACGTCACCGTCGCCTGAGTTCCCCCGAAAGTCACCTGTGAGGTTGAGTTAAAGTTGGAACCCGTGATCGTCACCGAGTAGCCCCCCGCCGTTAAACCGCTCGGCGGATTGATGGAACTCATTACAGGCGGTAAGGGCGTCGGGGTCATCGTTAAAGTGTTCGTCGCCGTATCGGTTGAAGTAAGCGTGGAAACTCCCGTCGGGGTCCTAGAGGGTGTAAGGGTGGCTGTCAGCGTACTGGAGAGCGTCGGGGAAGCGGTCGCGCTGACTGTCCAAGTATTCGTCCAGGTTAAAGTCGCTGTCATCGTCAGAGTGTTTGTCGCCGTTAAGAGCGGGGTTGGCGTGCTGGTCCCCGTTGCGGTGGATGTGAAGGAAGGCGTCGTGGAAGCCGTGGCGCTCGGTGAATCTGTCCGCGTCGAGGTTAATGTCGAGGTTGCGGTTGGGGTGGTTGTGGAAGTAGAAGTATGAGTAAACACAGCCGTGGGAGTCATCGTCGGTGAAAACGTGGGAGTACTGGACAGCGTCGCCGTGAATGAAGAAGTTGGCGTCAAGGTTGGAGTCGAAGTAGGCGTTGCGGTCGCGGTGCTGGTCAACGTTCGAGTGGGCGTAGAGGTGGGAGTGTTGCTCGGCGTGAAGGTCGGGGTATTTGTGGGTGTCGAGCTGGGAGTGCGGGTAAAGCTATTCGTCGGGGTGTTCGTGGAGGTCAAGGTCGGAGTCCGGGTGGGGCTGTTGGTGGGGGTATTTGTCGGCGTCAAAGTTGCGGTGTGAGTAGGGGTGTGAGTAGCGGTCGACGTCGAGGTGGAAGTAGGCGTGTTGGTGGGGGTAGGAGGACATCCACTCAGCGTGATGGCCAGTCCCCGGGGATTGCTGGTACTCACCAGCAGATCGCTTTGGTTGTCGTCATCGTCGTAAGGAAAACCATAAGCCAAACCACCCAAATTCACTGTGTGCCAAAAGGCGGCGTAGTAATTCGCCGGGCCTGTCTGATAAAAAGCGGCGGCATTATTGTAATTAGCGGGGGTGGCCATGACATGGCGGTTCAAAGCGGCGTCCCTCACGGGATCGGTAGCCAAGACGCCCCCGGCCCCAAAAACATCCTGGGTAGTCGGCGCTGGACCGCCCGATCCATACGTTCCCCAAACACTGGCGATATAACTGTCGAAGTAATTGCCGTTAGGCTGCCCGGCCGCGAAACTGCCGTCCCCTGGCGCGACAATCCGAATCGATCCCACGAGACTGTTAAATACCGCGGCGCCAGAAATGGAATTCATATAGGCTTCATATTTCGTCACGATGTCGCTGTAGCAATCCGGAATCCCCGCCGCGCCGTTGAAGGTGTAGGGGGAGGCTGTGCCGCTATAAAGTCCCATCGTGTAGGGAATTCCAAACATATTCACCTGGGTCGTGTTGCAAAAAATCTGGCCGCCACCCACGTTAAATTCCATCCAGTCAAAAATCGTATTGATGTTCGGGTCGGTCGGATTACCAATGTTCGGCTGGACAATTCCGGGCCCGGGATTAATCGGCATGTTCATCGGCGTGCCGTAGGAAATCCAAAGCCGGCCCGAAGTCATCACGGTCGGAAACTGAAGCGCGCCCGAAGGAAGGGCGGCAATCTGAGCCAGGGTTAGGGAATAAGCACTGCAGTTTTGTCCCGCCACCACCGGAACCATCGCACCCGCGGTATTCAAGTAGCTGGGCGTACCCGCGGAATTTCCCGCCAGGACAAGGATGTAAATTTGATTGTTGGCATAAGTCGTATTGTTCACGAATTGGCAGGTCATCTGCTCTCCCGCGTTCAGCGGGGCCAAAACCACTTGGGCCTGGGAAAAAAGAGGTGTCAGGAAGAAAACCAACCCAAGGATAGACAGGCACGAGAATAAGCGAGTCGGGCTTGAAACGATTACAGTCAAGAATCGTTTTAAACTTTTTTTCAAAAAGTTTTTAGTTTGAATCATCTTGGTGAACCCATCTTTTGTAATCGATTTTAGGCGTCGTCAAACGCCTTTTGTGAGAAGGTTCTCAATGAGATGATCCTACAAAAGCTCTTAAAAAAGAATTGATGGGATTATCAAAAATACGTACAGGAAAAATGATCAAAAAGACCGACAGGATGGGGAGAAATCAGCAAAGAAGGCGTGGAACTGTCGAAAGCATGGATGCAATTGACTTAACAAAAGTAGTCGAAAAGGCCCTGAGTTGAGACCCCTTAATCACTCTATCCTACAAGGTGCGGAAGTTGATCTTGATACTGCCATTTGGAAGACAACGGGTACAAGCCGAAACCTACGACTTAGA
>CAWKIY010000100.1:0-16831 GCA_963849245.1 candidate division FCPU426 bacterium
GATGTATTGCTAAAAGCCCTGTAAGTGGCGATTTGACATTCTTCGTAAAACCTCCCCAACTCCGGCGCCTTGACTTGGGAAAGTCCCAGCCGTTCCAAAGTCTCTGCGAAAACCGAAATTCTAAACTCCGTGGGTTTTAGGGAAGAATCCTGGGACTCCAGAAGAACCCAGCGCTCGTAAGCCACCGTGGGATAAGTCTGTTCCAAATCCTTCCAGGGCAGCAGAACCCCTTGGGCTTGAAGCCCGGTTCGGAACTGTTCCCAAGCGAGTGCCGCGGAAGTCTCGTTATCTAAAATCGTTTCATCCAAGTCCAAAAGAACCGCCCGAATCGCCATGCTTTCACCCTTTTCAGCCTTTTAACCGCTTGCTCATTGACATTTATACCCGATCTTCACAATATAATCAGGCTTTGCGTGGCAAAGCTTGCATCAATTACGGGAGGGGCATTCATGGCCTTGTTTACTCAGGATCAACCTATTTCATCCAGCGTAGCGAATGAAGACGCGCCAGCGCAAATGGCGTTTTTACAAAAAGTTTATTCCGTATTTCTTTTAGGCCTAGTAGCGGCTTTGGGCGGCGTGGTAGTGGTTTTCTCCAATCCATCGCTGATTCAATTGATCGCTTCTCATCCCTGGATCACCATCATCGCTGAGTTCGCGGTTTTCTTTTTAGCGATCGGCGTCCGTAAAACACCAGGCATTAATGTGGTGGCGCTTTTGGCCTTCACTTTCGTTAACGGAGCCGTCTTATCCCCTTACCTTTTAATGGTCGCCGCCCAGACCGGCGGCACTTTCGCGGTGGTCTACCAGGCCTTAGGACTGACGGTCAGCATTTTCTTAGGGCTGACGGTTTATACCTTCGTCAGCAAAAAAGATTTTTCCTTTTTAGGTCCCATTGTTTCCATCGGGCTTATCTCGGTCATCGTGATCATGCTGTTGAACTTTTTCTTTAAAAGCTCCGCCGCCGACCTGGCCATTGCCTGGGTCAGCTCCATCCTCTTCTCACTCTTCGTGCTTTATGACACCTCGCGTATCATGCGCACTCATGAGTCCGACGAGTATGTGAGCGGGGCCCTGTCGCTTTATTTGGATTTCATCAACCTGTTTCTGGCGATCCTGCGTATTCTTTCCGGCGGACGCCGCAACTAACTGTTAACCCGCCACAAAATAAAAAAGGCCCCTGGGGATTCCAGGAGCCTTTTTTATTTGCCCTTCTCTAATTGACGATTTTCCAAACCTCGCTCACAAAGGTACTCCGGCTGGCTGGCTGTTGAAGGCAGGTCTGGATGAGCCGGGCCAAGGGCGCGTCCACCGAAGCGTGAATCTTCGCCATTATAATCGGGAGGGTTCTCACTCCTTCAGGAACCACTCCGCCTAATTGAGCGATTGCCTTTTCATATTCGACCCCCGCGGCCATAATTTCCCCTAATTTGCGATGATGCGAGCCGGGTGAAAAACCGGTCGAGATCAGGTCCCCCAATCCCGCCAACCCTTCCAGGGTCTTTTCCTGGGCGCCCATCCCCAAAGCGATCTCCTTCATTTCTTTAAGGGCCATGGTGGTAAAAGCGGCTTTTAAGTTAGGCGATGCGTGTCTTAATCCATCCATCAACCCGAATCCGAGGGCGTAAATGTTTTTCAAAACCCCTCCCAGTTCCACTCCGGCCAAGTCACCCAAAACTTCCACCCGGAAATAAGGATTCGCCAAAGCGCCGGCGGCTTTCAGAAGATAAGAATGATGGGTTCCGGCTAAGACCGCCGCGGTGGGTTTTTTCAGAGCCAGTTCATTGGCAATGGTGGGACCGGATAAAGCCGCGTAATGATCCGCCGAATGGAGGGTAGCCTCCACGAAAACCTCGCTCATGCGTTTTCCGGTATTCGCTTCCAGCCCTTTTGAGGCTCCTGCCACAATGGCCTGGGGCACGGAAAAAGGGGAGAACTCTTTCACCACTTGCCGGAAATAAAGCGAAGGCACGGCGATAAAAATCATCTCCGCTTCCCGAACCACGTGATTTAAAAGATGGTCCGCGGTCACGCTGGAAGGAAGAAGGATACCCGGCAGAAACCGGGAGTTTTGATGGTTCTTGCGGATGTCTTCCACGACTTCGGGGATATGGTCCCAACAGCTGACGGAATGGCCGTTGTCCGCCAAAAGATGGGCCAACGCCGTTCCCATATTGCCCGATCCGATAATGGCTGTCTTCATGGCTTTATCCCTTGATGCGGTTCAATGCGATCGGGAAGATTATAAGCCAATCCCTGGTTTCAAGCTTTTTTCTTTGCCGCCGAGAGCCTCTCGAGAATTTCTTTCACAATTTTGTCCGCGGATTTTCCCTGAGTATCCACTGTTAGATCGGCATATTGCCTAAAAAGAGGCGTCCTTTCTTTGAAAAGAGCGGGCAAGGTATTTCCGCCCCGGCAAACCACACCCCGGTTAGACCAATCTGGAAGCCGTTTCTTGAGTTCCCCCAGCTCGACCTTAAGATAAATCCGCGGCCCCAAACTCTTCAAATGCTTCATCCCCTTAGGGTAATAAACCGCGCTGCCGCCGGGAGAAACCACGCAATGCCAGTTGCGCAAAGCTTGAAGCGTCTCATCCTCCATTTTCATGAAGGCTTTGGTTCCCAGCTCATCCAAGACTCGCTGAAGGGGCTTGCGGTATTTGCGCTCGATTAGTTGGTCCACATCCACAAAATGGTAGCGGAGTTTTTCGGCCAGCATCCGCCCGAGAGTGCTCTTGCCGCTGCCGAACATGCCGATGAGAACCAGGTTTTGGGGGAAATTTAGCGGCCGGACCTCGCTTTTAACCGTGACTTTTTTAGATTTCGCTCGAGTGGTTGCCTTCATGAAGAATCTTCTCCTGTTTAATTTTAGAACGAGTAAGCCGCGGAAAGTCCTGTCCGTCCCGGGTTCAAAGCCAAAAGCCCGTCTCCGGCACCCAACGGCACCTGCGCTTGAAGGGATAACTCCAACGACGGAGCGAATCCCCAGGAAACCTTGGGCCAAAAAAGAAGGGGCCCGCCTCCCAATGACTTCACCAGGGCTGGAGCGGCCTTCCATTGTCCTGTAAAAGTCTTCTCGACCGAAGCGAAAAGATAAGCGGCATTCGAAGTTCCGGAGGAGTCGCTCCCCAAAACCATCCCGGTTGAATCCTGAAACACTTCCAAATTCAATTTGGTCCCGGAAACTAGCGTCGAAAAGCCCGCGATCCACTCCACTTGATCGGTTTCCCCATTCTCAAGCCAATCCACCCCCTCCAAACGCAGTTGGAAATCCGGAAAAGTTCCCGACAATTCTAATCCCAGCCCGCTTCGTCCCTGAAGCAGGGCCAAGCTGGGCGTCACGGATAAGCCGATTTCTTTATTCACCAGCCGGATCACACCTTCCGATGTCCTCCCGGAAAGCCAGCGGACGGCGCCTTCCAAACTAAAATTATCAAATAGAAAATAACTGGCATCCAACCCCTCGCTCCCCAAAGGCTCGTCCCGAACCCAGGCCAGGGGTGACAGGGGATAAAAATAATCCGTCGGCCGGTAAAAGCTGGAGGCACCCCAATTAAAATTTTGAAGTCCCGCGGTAAGTTCCAAAGGGCCGGAGGTCCACTTTAAAAAAGCCCGGCTGAACCGGGCGGATAAAAAAGAGGTGCCCTGGGACGAATTCAAGTCCTCTGCTTCCAAATCCAAAAAATTCCGCGTGGGATAAAGCGGCCAACTAGGCGCTAGCGCCGAAGCGGAACTTTGCTGGTTGATCTCCCCTTCTAAAACCAGCGAGAGCGAATCCAGCAGGTCGTCATGGCTTCGAAGCAAAAGACGGGAATATTGATAAGGCTCGAAGCTTCCGGAAGACTGAAAAAAACCCGCTTCTTCACTCACTTTCCCGGAAAAACCAGCGCCATCGTCGGCCCAGGATGAAGAAAAGACCATCCCGATGAAGGCTGAAAATAAAAAAAGTACGAAGCTTAATTTCACAAGGCATTCCAGTTACGCCAAAATAACTTGCCCATGGAATCCTCATCCGGTTGAAATGTGAAACTATTTGAAAGTAGCGAAGGGTGCATCGGGTATTACGAAACCTCTTTTTTAACCGTTCCTTTTCCATTACAAGTCGGGCATATTTTTTGTCCATGGCAAACCGGACATTCCGCCAAGCCTGTTCCGTGGCAAATGGGACAAAGGCCCATATCCGTCCAGCGGTCATTCACCAATTGAATAACATGGCCGACATGGGCCTGACTGTAGGCGTTCCATCCCCCATTTGGAAGATTAAAAACTTTCCAAACATCCGTGTCAGGATGGCCGTCCACATGCATATGGATAAAACCCGGATCATCTTTTTTGAGACAGTCCGGATTGGGACAGGCGATAAAACCATGAACACAGCCAGGCGCGCCGCAAGAAGATTTTCCGGTGCCATCACAATCAGGGCATTTCACATCGACATATTCATGGTGAAAAGAAAAATATGCGAGCGTCCCTACTCCCGCCAGCATCAGAAACAAAGCGATCATAAAAGTACTCGTCTTCATACCACCCCCTTAAAATACAGGAACTTGATTCAAGTCATTTTCCAAAATCATTCTAATACTTCTCGCAGATACAGTTTTCAATCGCGTTTATCCACCGCAAAATATTATCTTTCATCACTGTTTCTGGTAATAGGAGGCCGTGTCCGGCACCGCTTTAAAGAAAGGCGGATAGCCTCCCTTTTCCAAGCGGTCGCTCCAGGCGAGTACTTTGCCGGTTTCGGAGTTTAAAAGATAAAGCACATTCCTCGCTTCCGAACCCTCTCCGGAAAAATGAACCGAGGCCATCACCATCCTTTTACCGTTCTTGCGCAAAAGGGACAGGGCCATGTCTTGAACCGCGCTGGGCGCCAAAGGCAGATGGGTCTTCCATAATTTGTTCTTATGAGGGTCAAAGCATTCAATAGAGCCGTCGGAAGCGTCCGCCGCGTAAGTGCGGGCCCAGGGGTCGCGGACCGCGTCCCGGATATCTTTTAGGCCGTCTTCCGGCCCCAGGGACCAGACGATTTTATCCTCCTGAAAGAAAACTTCATCCACATGGGAATCTTTGAGAACCACCAAAAAATTACCGCTGTCCGGACAGACATGGACCATTCGGGGGGCCGCGGTGAGTTTGTACTCCCACCGGATTTTGATGCCGTTGGATTTGGCTTCCGCTAAAAAAAGCCGGGGCACTTTGGAATCGGCCGCCAGAACCAGACTGGGATGACCCTCCGGGTCCCAATCCACCGCCACCGCGCTTTCGACCGAACCCGCGTCCAGCTTGCTCCAATCCCAGATCGTCCGGCATCCTTTCCAGACCTTGCGTAAAAGAAAAACCTGTTTAGACCCGCCCGTCACTAAAAAGTAGCCGTCCGGCTGGGCTTGAATATCCTTCAAGGGACCGTCCAGGGTGTAATCCCAATCGATTTTGCCGTGGGAAACATGGGAAATCACACTTTTGGTCTTGCCGCACAAAAGAAGCGAGGGAAAGGTGATTTTAGCCGGAGCCCCGCCGTAAACCGTCGGCACAAAACAAAGCCCGAGAAAAACCGCCCGGAATAATAACCGCATCAAGTACACCAAAACCGGATAATCTCAAAACTGCGGTTCGCTTCCCGGATACGGGAGCTGAGGGTCGCCACCAAGATATCTTGAATGCGGAGGGCCGTCCCTGGATGCTCCTGATGAAGCTTTTCATACTCCGCTTGGGGCAGGTAATACAACACCGCGTTCCCTTCCGCGGTAGCGTCGGCCGAACGGTCCGCCCCATCGACCAGAGCCATTTCGCCGAATAACTGGCCGGAGGTTAAAACCGTCAGGAGTTGTTCGTGAGGCGCGTTTTTTCCTTCGGGAATCACCTGCCGGGTGATGCGAATTTTACCGGAACGAATCAGATAGAAGCCGTTTCCCGGGTCTTTTTCCCGGAAAACAAAATCATCCGCCGCGCAAAGCACTTCGGTGAAAAGACCCGCGAGCACTTTCCAATCCTGCTCATTAAACCCCCGGTAAGGCGCGGCGTTTTGAAAAACGGATAAATCAGCTGGCATTACATTTTTCCTTTTAAGTCATTGATAAATTGCCGCGCGGTTCGGCCTGACCGGCCGTTGTTAAACCGGGCCCACTGAAGGGACTTGAGCCGTAATTCTTCCGGGGGCACTTTAAGGCCTTCTAACTTCGCCCAACTTTCGACGATTTTTAGGTAGATATCCTGATTCGGGGAGTAAAAAGAAACCACCAACCCGAACCGGTCGGAAAGGGAAAGTTTTTCCTCAATCGTATCGGCGCCATGAATTTCCCCCTCTTTTTGAATGGCTCCGGCACGATCGTCGAAAAACTCGCGCACCAAGTGGCGCCGGTTGGACGTGGCAATCAGGATAACATTGGAAGGAGTTGTCTCAATTGTTCCTTCCAGCAGGGCTTTAAGCCCTTTATAGGAAGTCTCATTTTCCTCAAAAGACAAATCATCCACAAAAAGAATAAATTTCTCTTTCCGGTATTTGAGGTGATGAAGCACATCATGATATTCGTTCAAATGGGAGGCTAAAATTTCAACCACCCTCAAACCCTGTTCCTGATACTCATTTAAGAGCGCCTTCACCGTCGAGGATTTGCCCGTTCCCCTTTCGCCGTAAATCAGCACATTGTTGGCACCCTTACCCGCCACAAAGCCCTGAATATTTTCCAACAGGGCTTGGCGCGCCTCGTCATAGCCGATTAAATTTTTCAGGCGGATGGGGTCTACCGGGTCGATACCCGCCAGCCGGCCTTCCCCATTCCGGGCGACTTCCCAGCGAAAAGCGCGGTAGCGGCCAAAAAGACCGAAACCATTTTGGAAAAAATACTGCTGAATGTCCGAAAGAAGGGCCGGGCCTTTGGCACTCAACATTTTTTCCTTAATCCGCTTGCGGGCCTGGGAAAGAGGCGTCTTGGATCCTGTTCCGGATGATTCCTTAACCCCTTCCCACGAAGGAAGGTCGTCTGTGCTCTTAAATCCGGTTCGTTTGAGAAATTCCCCTTCCCAGTCGGTTTTCATGATTTTTTGGAAAATCTCCAACTCTTTAACGTAAGCCGAAATTAGGGAAGGTGTCATTTGGGAAAGTGGAACTTGCTCCGAACGGCGGTGAAAAGCGTTGTCGTTTTCCAGCAGGCGTTCCAGAAAGTAATCCTGCAACAAGGTGCCCACCCTGGGATGGCCGATGAATTCCTGCTGTTCCACTATCGACCGCCAAAGTTTTCCATAGCGGCGTGAGCCTTTGACCGAGTTTTCTTCTTCTTTTTTGATGAGCCACTTTAAGAACCGAATAAAAAGACGGCCTGCCGCGTCCTGAAAAACCTTCTCCAAAAGAAATAATCCGTTAAGGCCTTCCAAGGCCTTCTGCGCCGGCGAGGAAGGTTTCAACTTTGATTTATTTTTATCGGGTAACTGGGGCATGGGTTTCCTTGATTGATTAAAATCTTATTTTACGTCTTTTTGGCCTTCCTCCCCATCTGTTTTTCCTTGGAACCACCCCCTAGAATAAGAAGGGTGAAAGGAATTTTATGCCGTCAGTTTTGACGTTGGAACAACTTCTAAGAGAACGGTCCACCGAGGGACTGTTATATGAAAAACTCCCGGGGAACCGGGTTCAATGTTACGCCTGCGCCCACCGCTGCCGGATTCCCGAAGGCCAAAAGGGCGTTTGCAAAGTCCGCCATAATGAAAAAGGTCTTCTGAGGGTCCCCCGGAATTACGCCGGGGCCTTACAAGTCGACCCGATCGAGAAAAAACCCTTTTTCCACGCTTTACCCGGTACCCAAGCCTTCTCCTTTGGAATGCTCGGCTGTGATTATCACTGTAATTATTGTCAAAACTGGATCAACAGCCAGGCTTTGCGGGACCCGGCTTCCGAGCAATCCGGCGCCGCGCCCCGGGATATCACCGCGAAGGCTTTGGTGGATTTAGCGGTTCAAGCCCGGTGCCAAACCGTAACTTCCACCTATAACGAACCGCTGATTACCAGCGAGTGGGCGGTGGAAATTTTCAAGGAAGCCCGTCAAAAAAGCCTTCTCACCTCTTACGTTTCCAACGGCAACGCCACCCCGGAAGTATTGGAGTTTATCCGGCCCTGGGTCGACCTTTATAAAGTAGACCTCAAGTGCTTCAATGACCAAACTTACCGCCGCCAAATCGGCGGCACCCTGGCACCGGTGTTGGAATCCATTGAGCGCCTCAAGGTCATGGGTTTCTGGCTGGAAATTGTGACCCTGGTAATCCCCGGCATGAACGATAGTGAGAAAGAACTCGCGGCGGTCGCCCGATTTATCGCTTCCGTCTCAAAAGATATTCCCTGGCACGTCACCGCTTTTCACCCCGATTATAAAAGGACCGAGACTCCCGAAACTGAACCCGCAAAATTAAATGTGAGCTGGCAAATCGGGAAAGCGGCGGGTTTACGCTATGTCTATTCCGGAAACCGCCCGGGCGAGGTGGGCTCTACGGAGAATACGGATTGCCCTTCCTGCGGATCCCTCTTGATTGAGCGCTATGGATTTAAAGTGGTAAAAAACAACCTGAGTCCCGGCGGAAAATGCCCCAAGTGCGCCGCCCTGATCCCGGGTGTTTGGGAAATCCCGTCCCGCCTGCCCCATCCCGTGACCGCCGTGGAAACGACGCCCCGGGCCGCTGAAGCCCTTTCCCAAGTATAAAAATCCTTTTAGAAACTCATCAAAACCGATTTTTCACCGCGAAGTACACGAAGTTCACAAAGTAAATATTTAATTTTCAGAATTTTAATCTAAAATTTTAAAACTTTGTGAACTTCGTGTACTTTGTGGTGAACTTTTTATTCCGGTTTTAAAAGGATAACCTTTGTTTATTACATTCGTGGACGACAACCCTGCCTCCAAAAAAATCCCCTGGATGAACACAGCGGTCATTCTTTTGAACGTCTTCTTCTGCTACGTCACGGTGGGCCGGACGGACTTTCCTCAAATTCTGGATCAATACGGTTTTATTCCCGCCCGGCATCTGGGCATCAGCGTTTTGACTTCTTTTTTCATTCACAGTAGCTGGACCCAATTGGTCGCCAATATGACCTTCCTCTTCATGTTCGGCAAAGGGGTTGAGGAAAGATTCGGCCGGAGCAAATACTTGGCCGCCTATTTCTTATGCGGCTTCGCGGGGGAATTCGCCCACTGGCACTTTCATCCTCAAAGCACCCTGGCGCTCATCGGCGCTTCCCGGTCCGTCACGGGTCTGGGAATCATGTATCTTTTGCTGTATCCCTGGGGCCGGATGAAATGGATTCTCTCTTTCTTCGGGGCTCCCCTGGTGGAATTCCCTTCCCGTACCCTCTTCGTCATGGCCCTTTGGGCCCTGGTTCAAATGGCCCTCGCCTTCATCCCTTGGCACAAACTCGCCTTCTTAATTTCGGGCCTCTCCAAGCTCGGTGGAACGGTCTTTACGATTAATCCCACTGCCGGAACCGCCTGGGACGCTCATTTGGGAGCCTTGATCATGGGTGTGATCTTGTTCATTCTGTTCCCGAAGAAAAAATCCAAGTAAGGATTTCCGATGTTTATCCTGCCGGTTCAGGAAGGCAATCCACCCAAACGATTTCCCATCGTCAACCTCTCCTTAATTCTGTTCAACTGTTATATTTTTTTCAAAACCGGATTTCGGCCTGACTATGAAAAACTCGTTTTTCACTATGGCTTTATCCCCGCCCACGCCCATTTTCAAACGGTTCTCAGTTCCATGTTTATGCATGCCGGGCTTTTGCATCTACTGGGCAACATGTACTTTCTTTATGTTTTCGGACACAACGTGGAAGACCGCTTAGGAAATCTTACTTATCTCATAACTTATCTGCTTTGTGGATTCGGCGCCTGCTATTTGCAATACAGTATCGACCCCCATTCCACGCTTCCTCTCATCGGGGCTTCCGGGGCGATTTCAGGGATCTGCGCCCTTTATATGGTGATGTTTCCCTGGCAGAAAATGAGTCTGCGTTTTTTCTTTCTCATTTTCCCGATTTTTTCCCTGCCAGCCCGGGCTTTTTTTGTGGTGGGCTTCTGGTTTCTGGAACAATACATCATGGCCAGTCTTTCCAATCCCGCCCTGGGCGGGGTCGCTTTTTGGGCCCATGTCGGGGGATTTCTGACCGGGATTTTGCTCTTCCCCTTTATAACCCCTGGGAAAAAAAGCCGTCAAAAACGCGGTTAAGTTTTAAGGTTTGGGGGAAGAAACCGGAGAAGGCGCGGAGACCGGCGGTGGAACCTTGGTCACCGCGGCTTGCGGTGAGCTGGGCCCGGGGGTCGTAATCACCGGCGTTTTCGGCGCAGGGGAAACCGCCGCTTCCGGAGCGATCGGATTCAACGAGGACGAAAAAACCGGAGTCGGAGTGACAGCAGCCGGAGGGATTGGCGTCGCCGAAGGTTGGGACAGAGGGGAAGAAACCGCGGCTGCCGGAGAAACCGCCGTTGTAGAGACAACTGAAGCCACAGGCGTTTCGGTCCCCGCGGAAAAAGTGGGGGTGCTCAAAACCTCCGAAGGATTAGGAGTAACCGAACCGATGACCACCGGCGAAGCCGCGGCCTGGGCCAGGGCGGCGTTCACGGGCCTTTCCCGGTAACCCACTGAGGACAATTGAGAATAGTCGAGCTTCGGCAAAACATCGTCCGCGGTGTAAGGCAGTCCATCCCATCCCTTGGAAAACAAATAATAAGTCTGGCCGTCGGGTTGAACCTGATAAACGTAAAGCGGCGGCTGTTTCGCGTCGCCCTGAACCGCCAGAAAGTCATAGATATGAAGCCCGCCATTCACCGCGGGCAAATCCGTCAGCGCCGCCGGATAGCTCCCCGCGTGAGCGGCTTTATAAATTTCCAATTGCGCCACCAAACGGGTTAAATCCCGTTCTGTATTTTGCCGCAAAAGGTCCGCCGTACCGCTTTGGTTTTTAGACATGTTTTGAAAATAGAAAAAAACAGTCGCCGAGGTCACGCCGAAACCTAAAAAGGCGAGAAGAATGAGTTTCCAACCGCCCTGGCGGAATTTCTCCACGCCAAAGCTTAAGGAAAGTAATCCGCAAATGATTCCCAAAAAAGGGACGAGAGAAAGAAAACCAATGACAAAGTGCCACCCTCGCGGCCCCTCGGGGGGAGGAGAAGGAGGAACTGGAGATGCCGGTTCCGATTGATCCGAAGGAGGTATTTCTAGGTTATCCACTGGTTTATTTTAACTGAGCCCGGGAATGAGTGCGAGGATTTAACAGACCTGAAAAACCGCTTTTAGTTGGCTTGAAACGATTGGTTGAGAAATTGCATAGTTCCGTCTTTCCCATAAAAACCTACCAATTTTTGGGAATCCCTTTTTTCAGGAAATTGGACCACCAGCGTCGGAAAACCGGTTAGTTGATATTTCGCCTCAATATCCCCGATGTCCTTTGGATTTTGACCCTCTTCCCGGGCTCGGTCCATTACCCGTACCGGCACGAAAAGCTGGTTAATACGGGCGGCGCATTCAGGATTCTCAAACACCTGCGAGATCAGCATATGGCAGGGGCCGCACCATTCCGCCGTGATGTCATAGAGAATCGGCTTATGGGTTCGCTTGGATTCGGCTAATCCTTCGGCGGGAGTACGCCAAGTAATCGGCCCCGAGGCCGCGGAAGCTGAAGTGGAAAACCCGGACGCCGGTTGAGTTTGAAAGTTCGGCGATCTTTGCCGGTCATAATAATGAAATATACCGAAGGTCACGCCATAACCCAGGAACGCCAGCAGAATGAGCTGCCATCCCCCTTTTTTGAACTGGAGAATTCCCAAAAAAAGCGCGATCAAACCGATAAGTAATCCCAAAAAAGGCGCCAGGGAGGAAAATCCAATCGCGTAATCCATTCCGCTTAATTCATTGGTCCAAGGAGAGATACGTTTCTTTTTCGGGGAAGATTTGACCATGGCTCTATTTTAATCCTAAAGGAATAATTAGCTTCAGGAAAATAACCCCTGAAGCGCTTCTGGAGAGGCCGGCGCCGTGAGGGCGATCTTCAGATTTTCTTCCACATGCTCTTTTCGCTTCATACCGACGAGCGCCGCTGTGACACCGGGAGTCGATCGGACAAATTGAATTGCCCTTTGGGCGTCCGTGGAAAATCCCGGGAAAGATTGGGCAATTTGGGGCGGCAGATTCTTGGAAAGACGGGATTGGAGAATAGAAGCACTGGTGAAAACCGCGATACCGTTGGTCTGAGCCGCTTTTAAGAAGGGGACCGTCTGGGAACCGATCACCTGATTCTCCATGCCCCAGGCCTCCGCCATGCCGATATTGTAGGGAAGCTGGACTGCCTTGAAATGATGGGAAGTCCCCCCGGCCCTTTCGGCCGTTCGCAGTACATCCTGCAGTGAGAGATACTCATGGGAATCGGGAGAAACACGGTATCCGTTCCAAGTGGCGGTGCCGTAAGAGCGGATTTTTCCTTCTGAAACTAATTTCTCAAGCTCCTCGAAAGCTTTCTCAAGACGGTGTAAAAACTCATCTCGCGCGACTTCCTCTAATTGGGTTTCGGGGTTATGGATGTAATACAAATCGATACAGTCCAACCCGAAATTCTTCAGTGATCGTTCCACCTGGTTGCGGAGGTAGGCCGGCGTCATACAGTGGCAGCCCGCCGCGATGTCTTGGGGCTGGCACAAACCCGGCTGGATATATTGGTCCTGAAAATACTGCGCCGGGTTCGCGGGTGTTTGTCCGTCAAAAGGCATAAACCCGCCCTTAGTGCAGACCACCACCTCTTCCCGGGTAATCTTTCCTTCTTGAATAAGTCCCCGTAAAACTTCCCCAATATTGCGCTCACTGCGCATACAGCGGTAATTAATGGCGGAATCGACAAGGTTACAGCCGGAAAGCAGAGCCTTTTGAATGGCTTCTATATAGAGATGATCATCCTGCTCGTTCGGATTGCCTAAATAGGTTCCCAGCCCCAAGGAAGAAACCTGAAGTCCCATAAAATCCCGGTAGTGCCCGGCCTTGAGGAATTCCGGAAACTTCGCTGCGTATTTTTGAGTTCCGTCCGCTGTAGCGTAGGCCATAGAGCCTCCAAAGTTAAAAGAAAATCGGGCTCATCATAGGTGGAATAGGTTCTAAATTGGAAGGAACAAGGCGTCAAAAAAAATTCTCTGAAATCTTATGGGGACCGAATAGTTATTTAGTTACCTTCAAATAATTGAGAGGGATCTCTTTTGGAGAAATCCCTCTAACCAAGCGAAAAATGACATTTACTTATAAGTAAGTGTAATACCCATTAGTTTTCATCAAAATCGAAAAGCTCCTATTATTAAGGATTACCGTAAAGCAGGATCGGGCAACCGTATTGATTGAACCCATTCAAACAACCGGTTGGATTGACATAGGTATCAACCCCAATCGACGCTCCCGTTAAGCCGCCGTAAACCCCAGTTTCACACATACCTGAAGTTCCGGGCCCCGAAGTCTGGACAATCTTTAGGGTTACGGTATCGGTTTTTGTCGCCGCGGGATTTCCCGGGAAGATGAAAGTGACGGGTTGGTTGACGCTGACGGCCAAACTCACCGAGGCGCTAGCCGTTCCAATTAAAGTCCCGCCAAAACAGGAATCATCCGCGGTGAGGGTAAAATTATAAGTTCCCGCAGTGACACCGGTCGTCATCCACAAAACAACCTCGCTCAAACTGGTGCCCGGATAAGAATCAATCACCACTCCCGGCGGGCCCACCGATATGGTGCCCCCGGTTGTTGTGGAATACACCGGATAGTTGATCAAGGCGGAAGGAGTGAAAGCCGTCAAACTGGACATCACATTCAAGAACAAGTTCTTACCCGTCGTCGTCATAAAGGTTGGGTCATTCTCAAAACCCCAAAGGAAGTAAAGATTAGCGCCCGTGTTCAGTTCACCCAGATCGTTGCCGTAATCAGGCGGCACCACACTTTGACCGAACAGACTGACTCCCGTTGGAGCGCTGTTGGGGTAATAGGATAAATCATGAACGGTGACCCCCGAGGAATAGAGCGTCACCGCTCCCGTGGGGTCGATGGCATTGGGGGTCGTCCAAACGCGGTTAGACGCGAGCAAGGGTGCCGTCATAGAGACCCCCGCTTCAGTAACCTCGTAATTGGTTCCGATGTCGTTGAATCCTTCCGCGCTGAAAAAGGAAACTCCGCCTCCGCCGATACCTAAAACCGGTTTGCCTGAGTTAATGATAGCGGGATAGGAACTGGAAGCGGGGACTCCCTGGGCGATCGCGTCATTCGCGATCAAGATCACGCTGTAAGAACTGAGGCTGGCCGGCATCGTGGTTTGAGTCACTGTGGTGGCCGCGTAACCGTTGGCGTTGAGAAAGGTTTGAAAGTCCCCCGCCGAGGTACTATCGGTTTCATAAACATAAAGGACGTTAACAGCACTCGGCCCGGACGATTTTTTGGGCGAAGTCGGATTGGATTTACTGCCGCAGGAAACCAATCCAAAACTGATTCCCACCGTCAGGATAAGGCTCAAAACGGATTTCCATTTCTTCATATCTCTAAACTCCCTCGAAAAAGATAAACTGCCCTTGACGCTAAAATCTCAAATCCATTTGTCTCCGGCTATTTCTCAGGGCGTGGGGATGAATGCCTGTAAACCATCGCCGGCTTGGTCATTCACATAGACAGTGCCGCCGCTGGTGATATAAATACCTTGCGGTAGATCAAACTCTCCATTGCCGCTGGTACCCATACTGCCCCATTGGGCCACAAAATTTCCGTTGTGGTCGAATTCCTGGATAAAGTCATCCTTGATTGACCCTGATTCCCCATCCGACACGTAAACATTGTCGGTGGTCGGGTTGATCGCAATACCGTCGACTTGCGCGAAATTTCCTCTTCCGATGCCCCCTGTCGCCGCGATACCGCCAAATACAGTCACCGAAGCCCCGCTGGCGGAATATTCATGAATGGTATCCGTGTAATAATCACCGACATAAACATTTCCCGTGTTCGGGCTTACCGCAATACACCAGGGGGCTCCATCCCCGGCCCATTCCGCAACGGTAACCCCGCTGGCGGAAAACTCTTCTATCTTATTGTTATCACCAACAGCCGTACTCCCGTCTGTGACGTAAAGATTACCGTTGGGCCCAAAAGAGATGCCTGTCACCCGGTTGAAAGCGGTGCCGTTATATCCGCTCCAGGATGTCACCGTGGCTCCCGCGGCGGTAAGCTCGTAAATCACGCCGGCCCCATAGTCCCCGATGTAAACATTTCCGCTCGTCGGATTAACCGCGACACTGGTAGCCGTGACAAAAGACGTTGCACCGTAATCAAACCAGATGTTGCTATAGGCGGCTGTACCCACCTTAAAAAGGGTCACGTTGCCTCCATCCGTCGCGTAAATCGTTGTGGCGGCGGAGTTTAAAGCCACCCCAAAACCGCCCCCGGTATAAGCGAATGAGTAGGTATAAGGCGGTGTCGGGGTTGAGGTTGATGTGGCGGTCGACGTAGAAGTTTTCGTGACCGTCGGAGTATTGGTCGTAGAAGGGGTCGACGTCGTCGTAAAGGTATGGGTTGGCGTGGACGTGACCGTCGAAGTCAAAGTTTTCGTCGGCGACAAAGTCGCCGTGGAGGTAAAGGTTTGAGTGAAAGTAAAGGTTATCGTAGGAGTAAACGTCACCGTAGGACTGAAAGTCGGGGTAAAGGTGTTGGTTTTCGTGGGAGAAGAGGTGATCGTAAGGGTTGTGGTTCCCGTTGAGGTAATGGTAAAAGTGGAGGTGATCGCGGGGGCCGAACCCGAGCTGGCTGGGGTAGTAGGGCTGCTCTTGCCGCCGCAGGAAAGCAGCCAAAGGGTCATCCCGCCCATCAGTAATACGAATAAAACTAATCCCAATTTACGATTCATGACTCATCTCCCTTAATCAAAAATAAACTTATCCATCCCTTTAAAATCCTATCTTCAGCCCTTCTTCGGAAAAAAAATTCATCCAGCGGCTCCCTGAAAGCCGCTGGATGAAAGAACTCAATTTAAAGTCCAAAATAAATCTTACGGAGTACCGTAAACCAAGAGGGCAAATCCATTACTCCTGAAGGTATAGGGACAGGATCCGCCGTGCAGGTCATTGACCCCGGTCGCCGAAGCTGCCAGCCCGCTATAGTTACCAGTGATACAAAAATAAGTAGTAGCTGCGGGACCAGTCGTCTGGCTAAATGCCAGCTGGACCGTAGAGCCCTCCGTGAGCGATGGATTACCGGGGAAACTAAAAGTCACCGGAAAATTATGGGTCAGGACCCCATCCATCACGACGGAAGCGCTGGTGGAACTTGTGGCGGGGTTACAGGCGTCAGAAACATTTACGGAATAAGTATAAGTTCCCGCGACAGTAGCCGTGAGATACATGACTAGGCTGTTCAAGGCGCTTCCCGGATAACTGACAATATCCATCGCGTCGGTGGAAAGAGTATTTCCCGCGCCGGCGCCGGCCGCTTGCGGATAGTTGATCAGTAAGGGATAGCTGTTCTGGATGTTTTTTAAGATGTTGAGAAACATATTCTGGCCGTTAACGGTCATGGTGGAGGAATCGCTTTGATATCCCCAGGCGAAATAAGTCGGGCCGCCCGCGTTGTAATAACCTCGTCGATCCAAAGGCCGGCTCGCCGGTCACCCAGCTGGAAAGAAAAGATAGCAGCTCGTGCTCACGCGCTTGGCGGCGGTCGAGTTCCTGCTTGAGCTTCAACGCCGCGCGCACGCGCGCGACCAGCTCTACGCGGTTGAGTGGCTTGGTGACGTAGTCGGTGGCTCCGGCAACAAAGGCATTGGAGAGTGAATTCATGTCGTCAAGCGACGTCACT
>CAWKIY010000101.1:0-5673 GCA_963849245.1 candidate division FCPU426 bacterium
GGAATTTGGAGAAGCGCCCGGAAGTGATCCTCAGATTCCCGGAGAATTTCATTGAAATAATCGGATCGGTGGCTGACGCCCAGGATGGACTGGTTCGTGCCGGGGGCCCGCAGGATGGCTTCACTGGCTTCCAACAAAACCTGTTCGGGTAAGGCCCCGGGTCCACCTGAAAAATTAAGACGCGCGTCGCCTGCCATCACCAGTCCTTGGATTTCCACCCCCAACCCTTGGGCATAGTGGTTCATTAAAAACATCAACAATGAGTTGAAGTCCACACACGATGTCTTCTTTTTTGACGCTTCTTATCCTCGAAACGGGCTATGATTTTTATTTCAATCAGCATGTTTTAACAGTTTTTAAGGAAATAGTTATTCCTCATTGAAAGTTGCACCTCTTACGCCTGCCTGCGTATAATGAGCCCTCATTTTTCAATGAAAGGCTGGCGGAAGTGAAAAAACACAAGAAAACCTCTCCGGTCGAAACATCCAACTCCATCGCTTGGAAACGGGTACAACTGGCCCGCCATCCTCAGCGGCCTTTCACGATGGATTACATTCAGAAGTGCTTTACGGACTTTACGGAAATTCATGGAGATAGGGCTTTCAGCGACGACCAAGCCATTATTTCGGGTTTCGCTTATTTGGAGGAGCACCCGGTGGTGGTTATCGGCCAGCAAAAGGGCCGGGATACCAAGGAAAACATCCGCCGCAATTTCGCCATGCCTCATCCCGAAGGATACCGTAAGGCCCTGCGGCTGATGAAGCTGGCCGAAAAGTTTAAGAAGCCGGTGATTACCTTTATTGATACCCCTGGGGCTTACCCGGGATTAGGCGCGGAGGAAAGGGGCCAGGCGGAAGCCATCGCGCGGAATCTTTTGGAAATGGCTAAGCTGAGGGTGCCTGTGATCGCGGTGATTATCGGCGAAGGCGGAAGCGGCGGAGCGCTGGGCATTGGTGTGGCGAATAAGGTGCTCATGATGGAGAACTCGGTTTATTCCGTTATCTCGCCCGAAGGGTTCGCCGCTATTCTTTGGAATGACCGGGCACGGATGCAGGAAGCCGCCGACTTAATGAAAATGACAGCCCAGGACCTGCTCTCATTCAAAATCATCGATGATATTGTTCCGGAGCCCGAGGGCGGAGCCCATACGGATTGTGACTTGTCCTCTCAGAACTTAAAAAAAGCCTTATTGAAATGCTTGAAGTCCTTGTCTGGTTTATCCGCCAGCGCTTTGGAAGCCCAACGGTACGAGAAGTTCCGGGCCATGGGATCCGTCAAAAGTTAAACTTTTTTCTCCACCTATTTTAAAACAAAGGTCGTTTTTTTATGAGGATGTTCAGCCGATTTAATTTAGCTTTGGGAATCATGATGTTTTTTATCGTGACAACTTGGGCGGGGGCTAAGACCCTGGTGGTGATTGACGCGGCCCACGGGGGAAATGATTCGGGTATCCAGGAGGGGAATGAGATTGAAAAGGATTGGAACCTCAAGATCGCCAAGGTTCTGGAAAAAGCCTTTGCGGACGCGGGGGATGATGTGGTGATGACGCGCAAAAGGGATGAGACGATGACACCCGAAAAACGCGCGGACTTGATCAATACCTCGAAAGCCTCGGTGATTCTGGTGATCCACGCCGACAGGGAATGGACCGGCACCCAAAAGGGGCCGATTTTGGTAGTGGAACCGCCCAACCGAACCGACAACGGCGAACCAGGGGAAATTCAAAGATGGGGCGTGATTACCCCGGCCCAGTTTCGTTCCAGCCTCAAACTGGCCCGGTCCATCGCCCAAAAGCTCGGGATCAACGGCGCTTTTTCCACTTTGTCGGACAGCCGGGGCACCGCGGGAGAGGTAATGTCCGAGGAGGGCCGGATTTACTGCCTGCCCCATCAAAGCTTGCGGACCCTTTCCCGTCCCGCGGTGGTGTTGACGCCTTTGTTTTTGACGAACGCGTCCGACGTGAAAAAATTTTCAAACGCGGATTCCCTGGCGGATTTCGCCGCCAAAGTGGTTCAGGGCACTTCGGATTACCTTCAGGGGACGCCTTAATGGACGGAAAAAAAGTATTTCCTATCAAGCTCTTTGCCGGGATCACCGGGGTCGTGGCGCTGGTTTTGGGTTTATCGTGGGGACTTCATCTCAAACATCTGTCGCGAAAAAATGCGCAAACTCACGCCGCGAATAATTCACCTCTCTTCGAGACGGGCGATAAGTCCATGAAAATTCTGGTCAAAGCGGTCGAGGTGGAGACGGGGAAGGCTTTTAATATGACCCTGACCATTCACCAAAGTAAGACCCGGTTTAATCAAATGAAACAGGCGGTCCTGGCTTATCTTCAGGGACCCCGCACGGGGAAGGATCAGGTGCCCGTGCCTGAGGGTCTGACCTTGAACGAGTTTTATTTCACGCCCGAGGGAATGGCGGTGGTGGACCTATCGACCTCCCAGGTAAATTTAGCGAAATTCGGCTTTTATGAGGAGACGCTTTTTATCCGCGGCATGATTGAGACCCTCAGTAAAAATTTCTTTGAAGTCAAACAAGTGAAGGTTTTGGTGGACGGCCAGGACGCCCCGACGCTGGGCGGACATTACGCGCTGGGAACATCGGATGTCAGCGGCCCAGTGACCCCTGCCGCCGGACCTTCTAATTAACTGAAAGAATGAGAGATCATGGAAAACCCTAAAGAATTCGCGTTACCCCCGGCTTATGAACCCAAAGAAGTGGAGTCGCGCTGGTATGAGGTATGGGAAAAAGCGGGTCTCTTTACGGCCGCTCAGGATTCCAATAAGCCAGCCTTTTCCATGGTCATTCCCCCGCCCAACGTAACAGGAAGTCTGCATATGGGTCATGCCCTGAATGATACCCTGCAGGACGCGTTAGCCCGCTACAAACGCATGAACGGCTTTAATGTGCTGTGGCTTCCGGGAACGGACCACGCGGGGATCGCTACCCAAAACGTGGTGGAACGGGAACTGAAAAAAGAGGGAAAGACCCGGCATGACTTGGGCCGGGAAGCTTTTATCAAACGGGTCTGGGAATGGAAAGAGAAGTACGGCGCCACCATTATGAACCAGATGCGCAAGATGGGCGCTTCCTGCGACTGGAGCCGGGAACGCTTCACGATGGACGAGGGTTTGTCCCGGGCGGTGCAGGAAGTTTTCATTACCCTGTTTAATGAAAAGCTGATTTACCAAGATTACTACATGATCAACTGGTGCCCCCGCTGTCAGACTGCCTTGTCCGATATTGAAGTTGTGCATAAAGCCACCCACGGCAACTTTTATCATATCCGCTATCCCTTTGTGCATGACCCGAGCGACAGCTTGGAAGTGGCCACCACCCGGCCTGAGACATTACTGGGCGACACCGCGGTGGCGGTGAACCCGGAGGACGACCGTTACGCGGGGTTGGTCGGCAAGTCGGTCAATCTGCCCCTGGTAAACCGCCGCATTCCGGTGATTAGCGATACCTATGTGGATAAGGAATTCGGAACGGGTGTGGTGAAGATCACCCCGGCCCATGACTTTAACGACTTTCATCGTCGGAAATCGGCATCAGTTACAGCGTATCAACATTTTAAATCCCGACGGCACCCTCAATGACAATGCCGGGGTCTATAAAGGTATGGACCGCTTTGAGGCCCGCAAAAGGATTGTGGCGGACTTAGAGGCACAGGGTTTTCTTCTCAAAGTGGAACCTCACGAGCATAACGTGGGCCATTGCTACCGTTGCGACACAGTGGTGGAGCCTTACTATTCCAAGCAATGGTTTGTCAGTATGAAACCCCTGGCCGAAAAAGCTTTGGCGGCGGTGGCGGAAGGCCGGACCAAATTTGTACCCGAGATGTGGCGGGGTGAGTTTGAAAAGTGGCTTAACAACATTCAGGACTGGTGCATCAGCCGCCAAATTTGGTGGGGGCACCGGATTCCGGTTTACACCTGCCAAACCTGCCAAACACAAGTGGCGGCTACTTCGACACCTGGCGAATGCCCGCAAGTGCAAAAGCAAAAATTGGGAGCAGGACCCGGATGTGTTGGATACCTGGTTTTCTTCGGGTCTTTGGCCCTTTTCCACCCTGGGTTGGCCGAATAAGACCAAGGACTTAGAGCTCTTTTACCCCACCTCGGTGCTGGTGACTAGCTTGGGACATTCTCTTCTTCTGGGTGGCCCGCATGATGATGATGGGCCTGAAGTTTATGGATGAGGTGCCTTTTAAAGAGGTCTATATTTACTCACTCGTGGCTGATGAAGAGGGCAAGAAGATGAGCAAGTCCAAGGGCAATGTGGTGGACCCGCTGGACATGATTGAGAAATACGGTACTGACGCCCTGCGCTTTACCCTGACCAGCATTGAAACCAAACAGCGCTATGTAGCCTTGACGCCGCAAAAGCTGGAGTCTTCCCGCAATTTCGTGAACAAACTTTATAACGCCACACGATTTGTTTTGATGGGTTTGGCGGACGGCACTGAGGTGAAACCGCTTCAAAAGGCCGATTGGGCCAACCTGAAACTGGAGGATAAGTGGATTTTAACCCGGCTTTCCCAGGTGATTGACGAAGTGACGCCGGATTATGAGCGCTACCGGGTGGCGGAAATGTCCCAAACCTTTTACCGTTTCCTTTGGAATGAGGTATGCGACTGGTACTTGGAATGCCTGAAACCCCGTCTTTATTTGGATGCCGCTTCGCCTGAGAAAAAGCTAGCGGCTTCGGTAGTGGTAACGGTGTTGGACGGCGTTCTTCGCCTGTTGCACCCCATTATGCCTTTCGTAACGGAAGAGCTGTGGCGCAAACTGCCGGACCATAACGACTCGATTATGAAGGCTTCCTGGCCCAAGGGAGCGGATTACCTGGTGGACCTAACAGCAGTGAAAGAATTTGAGTTTTTGAAAGAAGTTGTTACCGCGATTCGAACCAGCCGCAGTGAGTTGAATGTATCGCCCGCGGCTCAGGTTAAAGTGTCGGCTCGCGGGGCTTTTATTTCTTTAGATTCGGCTTCCCAATCTTTAGCGCTTTTAAAGACTCTTTGCCGGGTCAATGAAGTGGTTCCGACAGATACCCGCCCGCCCAAGACGGCTTTAGCGGTGGTGACGGGTGGGGAAATATTTATCCATTTGGAAGGCTTAATTGACCTAAAGGCAGAAGCCGCAAAACAGCAGAAAGAACGGCAAAAACTGGAAAAATATATTGCCGCCATTGAGGGTAAGCTTAAAAACGATCAATTCGTGAAAAACGCCCCAGTGGAGCTGGTCGACGGAGAAAAAGCGAAACTTAAGGACGCCAAAGACAAAATTTCAAGTATTGATCATAACCTAAAATTCCTGGAAAGCTAAACCCATGCCCGAAAAGCTTGATCTTCGTTCCGTTCGTCCCCTGCTGCGTCAAGCGTTATTGGAAGACGGAGCGTGGAAGGACCGCACTACCCAGGCGGTTATCCCTTCGAATCTTAGGGCTCGAGGAGAAGTCTTAGCCAAGGGTGAGGGCGTTCTGGCGGGACTGCCGATTGTGAAAGAAGTATACCGGCTTTTAAACAAGGCCTGCCGCATGAGGGTGCTTCAGTCTGAAGGTGCCAAGGTAAGGGCTGGAATGAAAGTAGCCTTATTGGAAGGCCCCGCTTCGGCACTGTTGTCCGGCGAGAGGGTATCTCTGAATCTCCTCAGCCGTCTGTCTGGT
>CAWKIY010000102.1:0-4703 GCA_963849245.1 candidate division FCPU426 bacterium
TACTCATCCTTCCATTGGTATCGCGGAGTTCATGCGGGTGTTATTGGACGAAGAAGCGTTGAACTGGGAACAGGCTTGGGAAATCACTAAGGCCATCTTTGGTTATACTAACCACACACTGCTGCCGGAGGCGCTTGAAAAATGGCAGGTTTCTCTTTTTGGGCGGCTTTTTCCCCGTCATTTGCAGATCATTCAAGAGATCAACGCGCGTTTCTTACGGGAAGTGGCGAACCGCTATCCGGGCGATACAGACCGCTTGCGCCGGATGTCAATTTTTGAGGAGGGGAACGACCCGCACATCCGGATGGCTTATTTGGCGATTATCGGCAGCCACTCGGTGAACGGAGTTTCCGCCCTTCATACTGAGCTTTTAAAGACAAGTGTGGTTCCTGATTTTTACGATCTTTATCCTGAACGGTTTAACAATAAGACTAACGGAATTACCCAGCGCCGCTGGCTTCGTAAGTGCAATCCAAAGTTGGCGGCATTGATCACTTCCCGTATCGGCGATAAGTGGGTCAAAAAGTTGGACGAACTGAAGAAACTGGAAAAATTCGCGGCGGATAAGAAGTTTCAAGCCGAATGGCGGGCGGTCAAAAAAGAAAACAAAGAGAAAATGGTTCAACTCATCGCGGATGAGCAGCGGCTGGCAGTGGACCCGAATTCCTTATTTGATGTCCAGGTGAAACGGTTCCATGAATATAAACGCCAATTGTTGAACGCGCTTCATGTGATCGCCCTTTACCGCCGGATCAAGGCGAATCCGAACGGCCGATTTACGCCTCGGACAGTATTTTTCGGCGGAAAAGCGGCTCCGGGCTACTATCAGGCCAAGCTGATTATTAAATTCATCAACTCCATAGCGGATGTGGTGAATCAGGATCCGCAAATTAAAGGTAAGCTAATGGTTGTCTTTTTACCTAATTACCGGGTTTCTTTGGCGGAGAAAATTATGCCGGCCTCCGATCTTTCGGAGCAGATATCCACCGCGGGTAAAGAAGCTTCCGGTACCGGGAACATGAAATTCGCGCTGAACGGCGCCTTGACGATCGGCACCTTGGATGGGGCCAACATTGAAATGGAAGAGGAAATCGGAAGCGACAATATTTTCATTTTCGGTCTGAAGGCGGACGAGGTCGCGAAAATGAAAAGGGAAGGCTACAATCCGAAATCCTTTTACACCGAATCAGCCGAATTAACCGGGGTAATGGACTTAATCGCCAGCGGATTTTTCTCCCCGGAAAACCCGGATCTTTTTAAACCTATCTATGATTCACTCATGAATCACGATGAATATTTATTGTTGGCGGATTTTGATGATTATGTCGCCTGTCAGGATAGGGTTGCGGAGCTTTACCAAGATCAGGCCAAGTGGACGCAAAAGGCCATTTTGAACGTGGCCCGTATGGGCAAGTTCTCCAGCGACCGGACGATTCAGGAATATTGCGACGATATTTGGGATGT
This sequence comes from candidate division FCPU426 bacterium, assembly GCA_963849245.1. Lineage (GTDB taxonomy): Bacteria > Oederibacteriota > Muellerivitia > Muellerivitales > Muellerivitaceae > CAWKIY01. The sequence goes on from CAWKIY010000102.1 coordinate 1,465, forward strand.
AAAACCGGTCAAGATCGACTAATTATTCCAGGATGGCGTCGATTTTTTTGAAGAGGGCCCGCAACTTTTCTTCTGAGGGCAGGAAATCCACGGAAGACGGGGCGGCTGTTACGGCCGGGGTTTGCTTTACTTTCTCAAGGCTTTCCTTCGAATGAGCTAATTCGGTTTGAAGCTGCTCTGACTTCACTTGAAGTTTTTCGGACTTCTCGTTGAGAATCTTTATTTCGGCTTGGACCGCGGCGTTTTTTTCTTTTTCCTCATCCAAGGCTTCTCGCAATTTGTCCAATTCGGGTTTTAAGTCGACCGAATTCTTTTTCAACTGTTCCAGTTCTTGGGAAAGCTCTTCAGATTGTTTTTTGGCCTCTTCCAGTTCGTGAATCATTTTGGCGCCTTCAGCGTCGGCCATTTCAAGTTTCTTTTTGTTCTCGACCGCTTCGGTTTTTAAACGGTCCATCTGTTCTTTTTGTTCCATCGAGTGGTGCAGGGAGCCGTCGGATGATTTTTTCATTTCCAGGATGCTTTTTTCAAGATTTTCAATTAGTTTCAAGTTATCGGCCTTGGATTTTTCAATCCGCCGCATCTCGTCGGCGATATTCATCGAGGTGAGAATGGCGACTTTGGCGGCTGGGGCGGACGACTTTTTACCAATTTCGGTCATGCGGCCATCCACAAACTTGGCTAATTCGGTAATGTACTGGGGATCGGCTTCGCCCTTAAGGGTATATTCGTTACCGTAAATAGTGACCGTAACCGATTTTTTCTCGCTCATGAGTGGCCTTCCAGGTTAAGTTCGCCGGCAAGAGACTCAATGCGCCGTAAATTTTCTTTCACTTCTTTTAAGTCTTGGAGGGCTTCTTCATACTGCTTGCGGAGTTTTTGCAGCTCTTCGTTGGAGCCGTTGTCATTTGTGCCCGTGTCTTTAACCTGATTTTTTAAATGGACATTTTCCTTCATGATTTGGGCGTTCGCGTGGCGAAGCTGAACAATGCCCTCTAATAAGTTATTGATCCGCTTTTCCAATGCTTCCCATTGGCTGGAAGCCTGGGAGGCCGTCATTTGAGGAAAGAGCTCATCGGAGTGCAATGGAATACCTCGTTTTCAAGTGTTCGACAACGCGGTTGACGGCTTCAGTCACTTCTTTATCCGTCAGGGTCCGTTCTTCATTCAAAAAATGCAGACGGTAAGCCATGCTTTTGACTCCTGCGGGGAGGTTCGGGCCGCGATAAAGGTCAAATAAATGAATCTTTTTGAGCTCGGCGCCGCCTTGCTCCTCAATGGCTTTAATAATTTGCTCTGATGTTACACCATCCGGAACCACGAGGGCAATGTCTCTCCAAGCGGCTGGGAACTTGGGTAAGGGGACAAAACTTTGGCGGATCGGGGTGGTACGGGTAAAGGCGCCCAGTTCCACTTCTAAAGCAAAGCAGGGAGTGGAAATGTCATATTCCTTCAAGACTTTGGGATTCAGCGCGCCACCCCAAAGTAAAAGGTCCCCTTTTTCATTTTTGACCTGAAAGCTTTGGGAATCGAGATAGGGAGCTTCGACTTTTCCATGAATCCATTCGACTTTGGGGATGCGGCAGTATTTTAAAAGACTTTCCGCTAATCCCTTAATGTCATAAAAATCGGTTTTGCGCTCGGGGTTTTGCCAGCCTAAACCGGAGGCGTTTCCCGCCAAAACGGCCGTAGCTTGAAACCGCTCTATGATCTGGCCGGCTAAATCTGGGGAGAAAACTTTATTGAGTTCATAGAGCGCTACGCCGTCTTGCTGGTGCGCCAGGTTTAATTGAACATTTGAAAGTAGGGAAACTAATAGAGTAGGACGCAATACCCTTTGATCATCCGCTAAGGGGTTTAAAATTTCCTGAAAGTTCTTGAGCGGATGATTCTCACCCAATTTTAGTTTTTGGGCGAAGTTTAAAGGGAGGAAAGTTGAGTTGACCGCCTCGTAGTAACCATTTTGATGAAAAATGAACCGGGTTTCTTTTTCGAACAGCAGCTCTGAGACGATATTGGATAGCTCGGCGGGAATGCGGGGAGCCACCGCGGGAATTTGGTCATAACCCGTTAAGCGGGCGATTTCCTCAATCAAATCAATCTCGCGGGTTAAATCCAAGCGGTACGAAGGGCATTCCACTTGAAAGGCTTTATCGGAACCCGTTTCGACCTTGCATCCCAGAGCTTTTAGAATTTGAATTTGGTTTTGATCCGCGAGGTTTAACCCCAAGAGGGCATTGGCTCTGGCGGGACGGAATTGAACCCGCGTGGGTTTAAATTCTTGAGAGGCTACCGCGAGAACGCCTTCGGCCAATTGGCCACCGGCAACTTCAATTAATACAGAAGCGGCGCGCTGAAGAGCGGCTTGAACGCCTTGGGGATCAATACCCCGCTCAAAGCGATAAGAGGAGTCGGTTGAGATTCCCAATTGACGGGCTGTTTTACGGACGCTTCCGGGTAAAAAGAGAGCGGCTTCCAAAAGAATAGTGTGGGTTTGTTCGGTCACTTGCGAATTACTTCCACCCATGATCCCCGCCAAGGCAATCGGGCGGGCGTTATCGGCGATGACGAGCATATCTTCTTTTAATTCCCGCTCGGTCTTATCCAGTAAGGGAATCTTCTCGCCCTTTTTCGCTTTGCGGACATTGATTTGGGCTCCTTGAATTTGGTTTAGGTCAAAAGCATGAAGCGGCTGGCCGGTTTCATGAAGGACATAGTTGGTAACGTCCACGATATTGTTGATGGATTTTTGGCCGAGCTTTTCCAAGGCTTGTGCCAACCATTTAGGCGAGGGGCCGACTTTGACGCCCTCAATGACGCGGGCAGTATAAAGCGGGCATAAATCCTTCGCTTCAACGGCGATTTTGACTTTGGCGGAAGCGGCGGGTTTACCTTCGGTTAATGTTTTGACGGCGGGGAACTGAACCGGCAGATTAAAGAGCGCGCCCACTTCGCGAGCCACACCCCAATGGCTTAAAAGATCAGCCCGATTAGGCGTGATTTCTAACTCGAATAAAGTGTCGGGTAAACCCATATATTTGAGGAAGTCTTCACCGACTGGGGCGTCTGAGGGGAGAATCAGGATGCCTTCGGCGTCCCCGGCTAAACCCAGTTCTTTGGTAGAGCAAAGCATTCCAAAGGATTCTACACCCCGAATCTTGGCTTCCTTTATTTTGAAGTCGCCCGGGAGAACAGCGCCCACTTTGGCGAGGGGCACTTTTTGGCCGGTAACGCTTTCTTGC
>CAWKIY010000103.1:0-19468 GCA_963849245.1 candidate division FCPU426 bacterium
CAATTGATCCAAATAAGCCTCCGTTACCTGCCTGCGGCCCGAGGGCAAAGAAGACGGGGAAGGTTTCGCGATTCGGTTATAAGCCCAGCTTCTTCCCCTCATCTCAAAGCCAACCCGAATAGGCGCCCCGCTGAAGAATGTCATTTGAGCGGTCCGGGGGTTCCCAAACAAATCCAAAACCAAATCAAACTTTTGGCTTCGAAGTTCCCGGTAAAACTCCCAAAGATAAAAAACATTATTTTTTCGCTTTGCGTCGAACAAAACAGTCCCCTTAATTTGAGGATGATGGTTCAAAACTTCGGCGTAAGCCGTTTCCGCCAAAAACCAGACTTCCGCTTCCGGTTGATTTTGATGGATCACTTCAGCAAGCCCGGTGGCCAAAATCAGATCGCCTAAAAATCGGGGCCGAATGAGGAGTATTTTTTGAAAAGGTTTCATTGTTTAACCGCCAGAACTCTTTTCAAAAGCTGTTTAACCGAAGCAAGAACCTGAGCCGGTTCCAAAGCAACCATACACTCATGTTTTTTCTCGACACAAACCGTTAGCCCGCAAGGCCGGCAAGGAACCTCTTTAAGAACAATCAGATGCTTTTCCATGGAATAGGGATGCCAACGCCGGACCGGTTCCGGCCCCCAAACGGTCAAGGTCGGCGTCCCCACAGCCGCGGCCAAATGACGGGGTCCGGAATCCACGCTGAGAACCGCCGCCGCCTTTTGATAAAGACCCATTAAAGGAATAATCGCGCTCCCCGAATAGATCGGAAAACTTTTCCCCAGCGCCTTCTCAAAAGCCGCCAGTTTTTTGCGTTCTAAAGGGGCGCAGGTGTAAAAAATTTTTATACCGTTGGCCGACAATTCCCGGATCACTGCCGCCCATTTGTCCGGATACCATTCCTTGCTCACGCAGCTGGCAAAAGGGTTTAAGGCCAAAATGAGGTCATCGGCGCCAAATCGGTTGGCTTTCCAAAAGGTATCCGCGTAAGCCGCCCCTTCACGCGGCACCGGGAAATAGCCCTGGGGGCGGTCATGAGGCAGGGGCTCCAGCCCAATTAGATTTAGAACCCGTCGGTCCAACTCGACCACCGAAACTGACAACTCATCGTCCGCTTTAGCGTTCAAATCATAAAAACCCTTGAGAGCTGGAAGGCCCAATCCAACTGTAAAAACAGGCTTACTCCAGCGAATCAACTGAGCACTGCGGTGCGATGCGGAAAGATCAATGGCCAGGTCAAAGTATCTTTTCTTTAACGCTGTAACCAACTTGTGATTTTTCAAAGCGCGGGTAAAGAAAGACTGGCGGTCAATCGCTCCCCGGTGATACGCCATCACCTCATTTACCCATCCCGATTGTTTATAAATCTCATGGGCCGGCGGCTGTACTAGCGCGGTGATCCAGGCATCGGGGAAGGCTTGGCGGACCGCCTCGAAACAGGTTCCCGCGAGAACCGAATCCCCCAAAGGCCTTAATTTAGCGATAAGGATTCGTTTCAAACTAAAACTCCCCGGGGCGGCTTTTCTCCCTGAACAACACCGGCGGATTTTATCTTCTGAAGAGCCGCTTGATAAACTTCTTCCACCGAAATTTGATGTAAACAAACATAACCAATAGGGCAAGTCTTCTGAAAACAAGGGCTGCATTCTACCCGCTTGTAGATCACTTCATGCCCTATTCCAAAAGGTCTGGTCCAAACCGGTGAGGTGGAGCCAAAAAGAGCCACCGCGGGCGTCCCGACCGCCGCGGCCATATGCATCGGACCCGTGTCATTCGTAATTAATACTTTGGAATCTTTCAAAAAAGCCGCCAGCAACCGCAAGGGTGTTTTTCCAACTAAGGAAAGAACACGGGCGGACTCAGCCTTGGACAAACCCTCGGATAAGCGTTCCAAATACTCGCTCTCTTCTTTGCCCCCGATAATAAGAATGGATTCGGGCCGGGTTTTTAAGAGCTGCCGGACCAATTGCCGCCAATAGGGCAGAGGCCAGCGTTTGGCGGGACCATAGGTCGCTCCCGGCCCCAAAGCGACAAGCCCTTTCCCCTGATTGATCCCGCCAGCCTTTAATATTTTTTGAGCCTCCGCCCGATCGTTCAAACTTAAAGAACTCGATAACCGGAAACGATCGGAAGTGATTTTCCCTTTTAATCCATGGCTCGCCAACGCCAAATATTCCCAAACCAAATGTTTTTCACGGGGGCGGAGGCGTTCCACCACATGCGTCAGAAACAATTCCCTTCCTTCCCCTCCCCAGCCCGCCCTCCAGGGAATTTCAGCTGCAAAAATCAAAAAAGCGGAGGAAAGAGAACCGGGCAGAATCAAAGCAGCGTCAAACTTTTGTTTTTTAAGGCCCTGGACCGTTTTCCAAAAACCTAAAAATCCATTTTCAATTATGACCACTTGATCCACACCATAAAGGGTTTTCCAAAAATCAGAAAACGGAGATTTACAGAGAACTGTCACTTTCGCTTCGGGGAGCATTTCCCGGACCGCGGACACAACCGGAGTGGCCATTAGGTTATCGCCCAGCCAATTGGGAACTCGAATAAGAACATTGGAGAAAAGAGGCGGCTGGTCCATTTTCGTAGTTTATATCATTCAAAAATTTGGGGTAAGGAAAATCCGGCAGGCATCGCATCCATCGAATCTCTGAAAATAGTGGCTTTGGGGCTTTCAAAACTTTTCAAATTATTTTTCGAGCAATTCCAAATAAGCGTTTCGAAGGGAATCCCTTAAAACCTCGGACGCGAACAACTCACAGGCCCTTTTGCGAACCCGCTTTTTCATGGATTGGAGAGGTTGTTTCCGCAGTTTTTTCAGGATTTGGGACAATCCCTCGACAGAGCCCGCGGGGAAAATAAGATTTGGATCCCCAATCACTTCAGGAATGGCACCGCAATCCGATCCTATGGCGGGTATTCCGCAAGCCATTGACTCCGCCAACACGTAGCCAAATTGCTCCAGCCAGCCTTTAGTCGGTAGACTAGGAAGAATGGAAAGATTCGCAAGACGGTAATAACGAGGCATATCCCCATAAGCAACAAAACCCGACAAGTGAACGAGATCTCCTATTTCATTTTTCTCGATCCAATCTGCAATGCTTTCCTCGTCTTTACCCACCATTAAAAGATGAACGAAACAATTTTCTTGCTTCAGTTTTTTAACCGTTTCCAAAAGAGTAAAAACGCCTTTGCTTCTCGCTAACCGACCTACATACAGCAATACAAAAGCGTCTTTGGGAATTCCAAAAGATTTTCTCAAGAAGGCATCCGGCTTTCCCGGGCTAAAGTGTTTCACATTCACCGAATTGGCGATTCGCTGAATTTTTTCCCGAGGAACCCCTTCTTCCAGCAGCGTATGAACCGCCCCCTCGGAAGCGGCTAAGAAAAGATCCGCTTGCTCTCGAACAGTTTTTTTAATATGGCGCTCCATAAATTTACGCTCATTCAAATGGGGGATATTTTCCATCTGGGTGACAACTAATTTCCCCCCAAACTCCCGTTTGGCGAGGGCCGCTTCGTAGCTAAAACAGAAAGCCTGGTCCTTGATGTGGAGGATATCGAAGCCTTTTAACCGGTCTCGCATGCCGCAAAAAGAAAAAGTATTTCCAACGAGGGCGTCTTTATAAGTTTGCCACTTACGGGTGGACCGTTCCAAAGGCGCTTTAGCCGCGATGGGGCACCAAAGGGATTCTTTAGGCAGGTTAATGGAGGCCAAATCAAATTGGGTTTGATGGGGAGCGAAAGCGACAAGCTCAAAATCATCCTGAAGCAATTCATAAGATTGCATTTCATAGGGATTTAAAAGGGGGCCTCGCAATATAGCCACTTTTGGTTTTGATCTCATGAATGTTCCTAATGAAAAATGGGCTCTAAAATCGGGTTCCATTTCGGTTTTCGCGGCCAAAAAAATCAAAACATAAATGCGCGGATATCTTCCCTCGCTTTGGACAATTCGGGGGTTAATAAAGTAATGTTATTATTTTTCAATTTCAAAAGTGTATCAAAAAAAACTCATCGCGTCTTTTTAAAGGCACTGGCCAGGGCGCGAAAGACCTTTCACAGATTTAGGAAAAGCATTTACTGGATATCGGCGGAAAAGAAAACTTCATCACCGGCTTCTTCGTATCGAGCGCCGTACCGCTCCCTCCGCCAAATCAACTGTCAGTTCTTTCATGCATTTGAAGTGGCCCAAGGGACAAGCGTTCAGACCATGAACATCGCAAGGCCGGCAAGAAAGATTGGAGACTTCTACTGTCGAATGGGGACCCCAGGGCTCGAAGCCCAAAGAGGGCGTCGTCGAGCCATAAATCACCACAACACGGCATCCCCGGCCCGAAGCCAAATGAGTCAATCCAGAATCATTTCCCACAAAAAGATCGCAGCGGCCCATTAAAGCGATTGATTGTTCCAGGCTAAAGTCACCCGCCAAACATAAGCCTCTTTCTAGAGGTGTGCCTCTCATCCGGGCTTGAATAGACTTAATCAGAGGAACTTCTTCCGGACTGCCAAACCAAAAAAGAAGACAGCGGTAATCTTCCACAAGCCGCGAGGCTAATTCGGCATAGCGTTCCGGCATCCAGCGTTTGGTGTTCCACCGGGCGCCAGGCCCCAAACCGATGACTAATTGCGAAGGCGAAATTCGACGCCGCTCCAAAAACTCCCGGAAAAACTCCCGGTTTTTTTTGGAAATCGGGATGTCAAAATTAATCTTTAAATGCGGTTTGATTCCCAAAGGTTCCAAAACTTTCAAATACTTTTGAATCGTATGAAGGCTGGGTTCATGGTGGAGCTTTTTAACTAAAAGCCTCCGCCGGATCGCGTCCTTGTCATAAACGAGAATCCGGGCATTCTTGACGAAAAGACCGATTAAATGAGTCCTCAAGGAATCATGCAAATCCAAAACCAAAGTCGGTTTTAACCGTTTAATTTCGGACAAATGCCGCCAAAAATTGAGAAAACCGGTTCCTTGCAGGGGGATTACCTGGGTTACGGCCGGATGGTTTTCGACCACTGGAGCGAATTGCTTTTTGGTCGCGTAATAAATTTTGGCGTTAGGCCACTGGGCACCCAATCCATCCAACACCGGATTCGTCAGAGCCACATCCCCCAGGGAAGAGTAGCGCAAGACTAATATCTTCGGCGGAAGATTTGGAGTCGTTGAAGTCTTATTTTTTTTAGAGGTCATAAACCCGCGATCTGAAAATTTTAAACCTCATCGACTTTACATTTAGCGTTGAATTCAACCGGTTGTTGAACAAGCCAGCGAAATATTTTTCAACACCGTTTCCCAATGGTGTTTGCCGCCTGTCACTTCCCATTTAATTTCAAGAACCAAAATAGGGATATCCAATTCCATGTCTTTCGGCAGCTTCACCTCATCCTTCTGAGTCGTGACAAGATATTGAAGTCCCCGCAATTTAGCGTCTTCTAAAATAGCTTTTAATTTTTCCCGCGTATAGGCGTAATGATCCTTCAACCCATAAGCATGGCGGACAATCACTTTAAATTCGGCCAAGGTACGGACGAAAGAAAGCGGATTCCCGACTCCTGAAAAAGCGCCCACTGAGGCCCTATCCAATAACGCGGGCTTTACTTCCTTACCTGTTTGGAAATCCCTCAAAACGAGGGGACGGTATTGAGATTCCACCAGATAAGCCCGGGGATTGTGCTTTTGAAGAATCGTACGGATATCCTCAGGATTACGGGACAAATTCACTTTATTGAGGATGAAGAGATTCGCCTCCGCTAAAGCTCCCAACGGCTCGCGTAAAAGACCCGCGGGCAAAACCCACCCGGTACTAAAAGGATTAATCCCGTCAATCATCAAGATATCAAGATCCCGATGAAGTTCAAAACGCCTTTGATAACCATCATCTAAAATAAACAAGTCGGGTTTGAATTTCTTGAGGGCTTCCATGCCCGCTTTAAAACGATCTTTGCAAACCAAAACCGCCGCTGTCGGTACGCTTTGTGCGATTAAAACCGGCTCATCTCCGCCGTCTTCAGGCCCAGCAAGTATTTTCTGACCGTCCGAAACCCAGAGGAGGGGAGATTTTTTGAGTTTGCGCCCATAACCCCGGCTCAAAACCGCTACCCTTTTACCTTCCGCGGCGAAATGCTGGGCCAAGAAAATTACCACGGGAGTTTTTCCTGTCCCGCCGGTTGTGATATTGCCCACGCTCACCACAGGACAAGTCAGGCGTTTTCGGGGACGGAGGCCCGAACGGTAGCTGTTCTTTTTCAACCACCATCCAGTTAAAAAAAGGAAAGAAAGAAATTTCAAAAGGGTAAAAAGAACCTTAGCCCGCCGGGTATGGGGTTTGTCATGGAGAAGCTTTAAGTAATCGCTTTCCAAATCGCTCAATCTTTTTTCCCCGTAAATCCAGATTGGGTTCTCAAATAACAGGCCAACGGCTCAAAACCGCTTGAACCGTTTTGTCCGTCGCTCCGCGCATGGAGGCGACCGACTCATGGGCCTTACGGCCCGCTTCCTTCGAGAATCCCTCGTCTAAAAAACGCTTAAAAACCTCGACCAACTCTTGACCGTCTTTCACCGGCAATCCCCCTCCCGATTGGATAAGGGCTTGCGCGGCCTCAAATACATTTTGGGTATAAGGCCCAAAACAAACCGGCACCGCCGCCAAAGCCGGCTCCATTAGATTGTGTCCGCCAATCGGCACTAAAGTTCCACCCACGAACGCCGCCCGGGAAAAAGCATAAGCTAAAGATAACTCTCCGAGTGTGTCGAGTACAATCACTCGTTCAGGCGCAGCCGCGCTTTTAATTTGACTGCGCAAAGTACTATTAATCTTTAATTTTTTGAGCTTTTCCTGAAAAACCGGAACGTTTTTTAAGTGCCGAGGCGCTAAAAGCACCTTCACGTCTGGAGAAAATCCAAGAATTTTCGAAACCAAAGGTAACAACAAATCATCTTCCCCCGTTCGAATGCTTCCAAAGGTAAAAAGAACGTCCTTTCTTAAAAGGCTTAAAGCTTCCTTGAATTTTTGAACCGCCAAAGCGTCAGGAGGAGAAAGATCATACTTGAGCTGGCCCGCCACTTCGATTCGGTTTTCGCTCACACCCAGCGCCAGCAGCCTCTCTTTATCCTGAGTTGTTTGAACCAGACAATAGTTAAAACAATTAAGCGCGGTTGAAAAAAGGGATCTCAATTTCATGTAGGAGGGGAAACTTTTATCCGAAATCCGGCCGTTTAAAAGAAGGATAGGGATTCCATTTTTCCCTGCCCGAAGCAGAATGCCGGGCCAAAACTCTGTTTCCGCCACCAAAATCATCGCTGGCCGAAAAGCCGCGAAAGCCCTTTTAAGACAGGGAGCCATATCCAAGGGCGCCAGAAAAACCCCGTCAGCTAAACCTTTTTCCAGCGCGATCTTTTTTCCCGTAGGAGAAGTCGTCGTGATAATAATTTTAGCGTCGGGCTTCGCTTTACGAAGTGCCTTACAAAAAGGAGATATCGCGTTCACTTCTCCCGCGGAAGCCGCGTGAAGCCATATGTTCCATCCAATTGAGAGAAGGGCTCTGTCTTTTTTGGAATAAAATCCCAACCGCTCCTGGAAATCAGAAGTTCGGGCCGCGAAGCCCATCAATCGGGCGACAATATAGAGCGGAAACATCAGGAGACGATAAAAAAGAATGGCAAAGCTTCCTGAAATAGAGGTGGTCATTGAAAAGTTTCCCGCTGATTAGTTTTTTTAATGAAATCTTGTAAAAACCTGGTCTTTATCGTTCCACTGGAACGTCCCATTATCCGTAAGGATTTGAGGAATCCCATCGGTATTTTTAAAAGAAGGCATAGTGAAGGGACCACTTTTACCGTACCAGCCCTGATATTGAAGCACTGTTTTTATTTCCTTACCGTCAAAAAGGTCGAATTCCCAGCTGCAAACACCACCCGACAGAGCGCAGGCCATATCATATCCGAAAAAAATCGGCCCTCCTTTTTTAAGGGGATAAAAAATGAAGTCGTCGGCAAAGCCGTCAAAGGTCCTGCTATCCAAAAGTTCTCCCTGATCGTTTAAAACCAGGACCATGGCCCCGTCATCCGAACGGGCGATCAGGACGATTTCGTGGTTCCCATCCCCCAGAAGATCAACCAGGTAGGGCAACAGGACTCTCACTTTAAACTCAATCGGAACTATTTTTTGAATGACATCCGTAAAATGGTCAAAATATTTTTGTGCTCCATCGGGCGCCCAAAGCAGGACTTTTCCGGTTAAAACACCGTCTTTAAACTCCATTTCCCGGCTTTCGGTTCCATCTTCCAGGAAATATTTCCAAATGCCGTCTTTTTTATCAGAGCTATAATCCCCTTCGCTCTCCGTATTCCCATTCTTATACTTGTAAATCCAAGGACCATCTTTCACCAAGGCGGAAGAAGTGGAAAGAGGAGTGGATTGAACCGAAGGCGTAAAATTAGGCATCGGTGTTCCTTGAATAACGGAAAGCTTTTCTCCTACAGGCTCTCCGAGAGGAATCCATATTTTTTCAGTCGCTCTTGATTGACCCGCGCAAATCAAGACAATGAAACAAAGAAGAATTTTCATGTTGAGCTCTTTGGAAAATATTTTTCGGCCACAGCCGTAATCCGGTCCATCTCGATCTGTATTTCCCTCAAATATTCCTCACCGCCCCGGCGGGGTACTCGAATGGGATTTCCATAAACAAAGACTGCCCGGCTGAAAGGTTTGGGGACCATAAACTTATCCCAGCTTCTTAAACGCCAGGCATGCTCCGCCTCAAAAGCGAAAGGCACTACGGGGCTGCCCGTCATACGGGCTAAATTCAAAACTCCCATTTTCATTTCCCGGCGGGGACCCCGGGGTCCATCCGGCGTTATGGCGCATCGGCTGCCCTTTTTCAAGTCGTGAACCAGCTCATTTAAGGCCTGCCGCCCCCCTTTGGAACTGGAACCGCGAACCGGCACATAACCGAAAAATCGGGCAATCCGGGAAATGAGTTCCCCATCTCGGCTGGCCGAGATCATGACATGGACATCCTGGTCCCGGTGGTACCAAACGCTCATCAGGATCGTTTCATGCCACAAGGCCCAAAGCGGGGGTTCCTCCTGCCGACCCCGGGGTCCCCATTGGGCCTGCCCCTCCTCCCGGATTCGAAGTGTCATTCCCAACAAGTGGATAAGAGGTGTGGCAATCAGAATGACCAGCCAATCGACGAAAGAAGGCTTATGTGTGTTCACTTCACACCGGCCAAGAGTTTCAGAATTTCTCGGGCCGCGTTTTGAGAAGCCTTGGGCGGAAAGGCAATTTTCTTTCGAATATTTTCAAATCCTCTTACTTGTTTTTCCCTTACCGTCTTTCGTTCCAATAAAAGGAGCGTTTCCACCCCCAAGGTTTCAGGCGTGGCTTTTTCCTGAAGAAGTTCCGGGACCAAACCTTCTCCGGCTAAAATATTGACCAAAGATACATATTTTATTTTTAAAAAACGCTTGGCCAAAAAGCCAGTGACCGCGGCGACTTTATAAGTCACCACCATAGGGGTTTTTAATAAGGCCGTTTCCAAAGTACCGGTGCCGGACTTCACCCAGGCCAAATCACAAATCCGTCTCAAATCATACGCCGGCGCTTCCACGAAAAAGAAAGGATCTTCCGGGGTTAATCCCTCGTAATCCTCATGATTTAATCCAGCCGGTTTCGGAACCACAAAACCCAAATCAGGAAAATTTTTACGAAGTTTACGGGCCGTTTCCAAATAAAGGGGCCAAATTCTCTCAATTTCGCCCTTACGGCTTCCCGGCATGGCGCAGATGAGCGGATAGCGGGCCTGATCGATTCCATATTGACGGCACACCTTATCTCTTTTAACGCTTTTGAGCTCCATTTCCTCAATTAAAGGATGACCCACATAAACTGAGGGCATTCCCTCTTTGGCTAAAAATTCTTTTTCAAAAGGTAAAATCACGAGTAATTTCGAGATGATTTTTTTCATCGTTTGGATTCTGTCTTTTTTCCAAGCCCATACTTGAGGTGCTACGTAGTAACAAACAGGAATCCCCAACTCATGGGCCTTTCGGGCTAACCTGAGATTAAAACCAGGATAGTCCACTAGAAACAAAAGATCGGGTTTTTCCTTTTTCAACCATTCTTCGCACTGCTCAAAGCGGCGTTTGACCCAGGGATAATGCTTGAGGACCTCCCAAAAACCGATCAGTGCCTGGCGAGTCAAGTCTTCCCTCACCTGCATTCCCGCCTCGGCCATTTGAGGTCCGCCCATGCCGAAAATGTTAATATTTTTATTTTTGGACTTAATCGCGCGGACCACTCCGGCCGCGTGCATATCCCCCGATACTTCACCGGCGACCATCATGACTGAAAATTTTTTTTTGAGGGACATGGAACCTGATTTCGTTAATAAGCCGGAGTTGAGGGAAGAAGCGGGATACGGAAATTGACATAACCTAAAACAGCAAACCCTTCATCCCACCGCTCATATCCCAAGTTAAAGGCGAGAGGCAATCCTTCAATTTGAGTATTAAAAAGAATCGGATGCTGGTCCATGGGAAAAGGCTTCCATATTTCAAATTTCCAACTTCGGCCTAAGAAGTATGTGTTAAATCCTGTATAAAAAATACTGGCCGTACCGCCTTCCGCCTCGAGTCCTGACAAACCGGGCCCAAAATACGGCAGCAACTGAGAATAATCATAAGTGAAAACACCCGCGCCTATTTTATTTGAGAGATCTTTCAAACCATACATATAGCCAAAATGAACCGCCGTACCCTTGAAAAGAGTCTTACTCGCGACCGTATAAAGAGAACCGATCGCGTTTCCCGCGACCTGGAAGGCTTCGGTGCCCGTACCGGTACTGGAATCACCGGACCCCACCTGGGCCAATAAAGAGGTCATCAGTCCGCTGGCTATGCCGGGCATGTTGCCATTGTCATTCATCCAAGCGTATTTCACGTCGCTGGTCAAAAGCATGATGTTAATTTGTTCCAGCGAATCGAGTTTGTTTTGCGGATCGGTAAAATCGCGGGAAACGATACTGCCGATATAGTAGGTAAAGTCGATATCCCAGTTAAATCCATCCCAACGGTCCCAGGCATTGGAATAAGCCGTTGGCAATAGGACCAGGGAAGATCGTGAAATGCTGGGAGTATTCGTCCAAGTCGGCGTCGACGTTAAAATGGTACCAGTTGGCGTGATCGTAACTGTAAGCGTCGGTGTATTCGTGGGAGAACTGGGGGTATAAGTCCAGGTCGGTGTCGCCCAAGGATCGTAAGTATTGGTGGAAGTCGGTGTCGCGGTCGGCATAGGCGTATCCGTATTCACCAGAGTGGGTGTGGGTAAAAGGGGCGTAACCGTCGGCGTCGGAGTCCCTGTCGGAGTTTCGGATTGAGCCCAAACAACCCCGGGTGCGGCGGCCAAAAGCAGCAACAGCTCAACGCAATAGATAAACCTTAACGCTTTTGCGCCCAAACTGAACCGCCTCTTCATATGTGTCGAAACATAAATCAATCTTATTGCCCTTAATGGCGCCGCCCTTATCCGCCGCGATGGCGAATCCGTAGCCTTCTACGTAGAGAAGCGCCTTCAATTTAATAACTTTCGGGTCAACCGCTACCACCCCGTAACCCGCTTTCAAACCCGAAGCCGTGATCCCCGAGGCGTAAGGCCAGGTATCTTCCGGCCCGGGATAATAAGCTGTCGCCTGCAGGGTGACGATTTTGCGGACCGAAGCCCTTTTTTTCAACGGATAAAGTTTTTGTTTAAGCGCCGTACCTTCCAATACTTTAGCATTCTTTGTCGGGATCAAAACCGACGATTTCAGCACTTTTTCAAAGGCCTCTTCCCCATTGAGGAAAAAAGACTCCACTTCCTGATCCTCTAAACCATCTTTCCCTTTTTGAACGTCGATGATCTCCCCCACGTTCAACGTATCCGTATAATCCGTATGGGTCGCGTAGGGAACCTTCTTCTTGACCTCTTTAACCTTGCGCTCCACCAGCCCCAAATCGATTTCCATCCCATCCGAAAGGGGCGTCTCCAAAGGCGGCACAACCACGTCTTGCGGTTTTAAAGTAATGCCCGCCTCTTGAAGCGCCTCCGCTACCGTAGAACCGGTCACCACCGCTTCCAAAGGTTTAGCCTGACCGTAAAAAGTGACCTGATAGTGAATTTGCCGCGCCTTGGCGTAAAACCGCCACATTCCCCAAGCCGCGGCCAAAACCGCTGCCGAAAAGAACACCCCTGTTAAGACGACCCGGTTGTCTTTTCGTTTCACTTTATCCAATCCTTACTTGGAAACCACGGAAATAAGCCTCAAAAGCCGTTGATCCACACCCGATGGACGAAAAAGACGCCCCATTGTTTAAGATTCCAGGAAATTCTTCAGGAGGGCTTTACCCGACTCGGTGAGGATAGATTCCGGATGAAATTGGACCCCTTCAATGGGCAAAGTCTTATGCCGGACACCCATAATCTCGCCGTCTTCGCTTTCAGCAGTGATCTCGAGAACCTCGGGCAGATTCGCCCGGTTAATCACCAGCGAATGATAGCGCGTCGCCCGGAAAGGATTGGGCAGTCCTTTAAAAACACCCTTACCGTCATGGGAGATTTGGCTGGTCTTCCCGTGCATCAGATTTTTCGCCCGTATAATTTCCCCGCCAAATGCGTAGCCGATACTTTGATGGCCCAGACAAACCCCCAGAATCGGAATCTTGCCCGCCAATTGCTGAATGGTCTCAACAGAGATCCCCGCTTCTTTCGGAGAGCAGGGACCCGGCGAAATGAGAATTTGTTTCGGATTCATTTTAAGGATGTCCGCCACACTCAACTCGTCATTGCGGATAACTTTAATATCCGCGCCCATCTCGCCCAAATATTGGACGATGTTATAAGTAAAGGAATCGTAGTTATCGATAACAAGGATCATGACTTGCCTCCCTTCTTCGCGCTTTTACCCGAAGTCGCCAATTCCGCCTGGTGAATCGCCATGAGAACCGCTCGGGCTTTGTTGCAAGATTCCAGGTATTCACTTTCCGGCACTGAGTCTGCGACCAATCCCGCGCCCGCTTGAACATAGGCGAATTTCTTTTTGCCTTTTTGCTTTAGGACCGCTGAACGGATGGTAATCGCCGAATCCATATTGCCGTCAAAACCAAAAGCCACCACCGCCCCGCCGTAGAGTCCCCGTTGGGAGGGTTCTAATTCGCCGATGATCTCCATGGCCCGAATCTTCGGCGCCCCCGAAAGGGTGCCGGCCGGGAAGCAGGATTGAAAAGCGTCATAAGCGGTTTTCTCTTTTTTGAGTTTGCCTGTCACGTCCGAAACAATATGCATGATGTGGGAATAGCGCTCAATGCGTTTAAATTGCTCCACCTTCACTGTTCCAAAGTCGCAGACCCGCCCCAGGTCGTTGCGGGCCAAATCCACCAGCATCACATGCTCCGCCAGTTCTTTTTCATCCGCCAGAAGGTTTTCTTCCAGCTGCTTGTCTTCATCAGGCGTCTTTCCCCGGGGACGGCTCCCCGCGATGGGTCTCGTCTCAACGATTCCGTTTTGAACCTTAATCATCATCTCCGGCGAGGAGCCGACTAATTCCACTTCGTCCGATTTTAAGATGAACATATAAGGTGAGGGGTTCAACCGGCGCAATACACGGTATACGGTCACTGCGTCGGTTTTCACTTCCTTCTCAAACCTTTGGGATCCCACGACCTGGATAATGTCGCCCGAGCGGATATAGGCCTTGGACTTCACCACCATATTTTTAAAACTCTCAGGGCTCATATTGGACTTAAATCCAAAAAGATCATTGGGACCGGGCTTTTCAAAAGTCGAAACCGGAATTTCAGCTACATCCTTAAGCGGCTTTTCCAATTGCTTGGAAAGTTTCAGTAATTCTTTAACCGCGGATCTATAATTTTTTTTGAGATTAATTTTGCCGTCTATCGGGACATTAACGATGATTCTTAAAGTCCGTTTCAAATGGTCAAAAAGCACCAAGTGATCGGTCATCATCAAAACCATATCTGGAAGATCCAGCACATCAGAAATTCCCCCAGGAAGCCGTTCAAAATAGCGAACCGCGTCATAGCCGACAAAACCGACTAAACCTCCCAGAAAACCCGTTTCCCCTTCCAGGGGCGCCTGCCGGATGGACGAAACCGTCTCTTGAACCACCCGCAAAGGATTGGGTACCTTCAAGGCGGTCTTTTTCTTTCCTTCACGGTGGGTCAAAACCCCGTTTTTGGCCTCAAAGACCGCGGAAGGATTAAACCCCACGATGGAATAGCGGGCCACTTGCTCGTTTTTCTCGACACTTTCCAGCAAAAAGCCGTTAGGCCCTTTCGCCAATTTCAAATAAGCCGAAAGAGGCGTCTCCAAATCGGACTGAAAAGCCAGGGACAAAGGAACACGGTTGTATGAACGGGCTGAGGCAGAAAAAAACTCAAAGGATGGGACAATATTAGATGAAGCTGATTTTTTCATAAAAAACTCCCTTTATTTAAATTTGAAAAAGACAAACGCTTTTAACCGGGCTCAGGCGAGCCAGTACGAGCGCCGCCAATGACTCAAATTTAAGGTTAAGAAAGTTCTCATTTGTGGCCGTAAACCTTTTTCGGGTCGAAAACCTGGACTCCCACATCCTTCCAGTTATCCCCCGCCAATTCATTGAAAAAGCAGGATCGCTTACCTGTATGGCAGGCCGCGTCCCCCACTTGCTCTATTTTTACCAGAACCGCGTCCTGATCGCAATCGGTATAAAGCGCCTTGACGTTCTGGACGTTGCCCGATTCCTCGCCTTTTTCCCATTGCTTCTTACGGCTGCGGCTCCAATAGGTCATGTGACCGGTCTTAAGGGTGTGTTCGAGAGATTCCCGATTTGCAAAAGCGAACATGAGTACTTCGCCGGTTTTCGCGTCTTGCGCGATTACGGGAATGAGTCCGTCTTCTTGAAACTTCAAAGTATCAATCCAGCTCATAACAACCCTCCAAATTTTGACCCGTGGTGAAATAAATTAAGGCTTCCACTTTGAAAAAGCCAGTGGTTTTTAAAATGTCATCGCAATGATGGGATTAGAGGCAAGGTTTGAACTACTGAATCGATTTAGAGGGAGCCTTTTTGGAAAATAGCCTCTCCAGTAAAAGAACAATACCGGAACCGATAAAACAACCAATAAAAAACCAATAGGCAGCGGTATTCAGGCTTCCCGGCGGAGTAAAAAGCCAAAGAGCGAGGCTAAGAGACAAAGGGTTCAAAAGAAGAAGGCCCAAAGCGAAAGCGATATAAGAACCGCCCTTTTCCCATTGGCTTTGCTGACTCTTAATTCTTTCCTGTATTTTATGCGCGGCATAAAAATAAATGAATCCGCAGATCAACCCCGCAATCCAAAAAACACCGGTTCCAAAACCGCTGGCCCAAATTTTGAATTTGAAATAGGCCCAATAGGCTTCGAATACGAACCAGACCAATCCCACGAGCGCGAGAAAATATAAAAATAATTTCATTTTGGAAAAGGGTTTGTGGTTCGGATTGGCTTCAATGGGAGTTGGCACAAAAACCCCTATTCATCACAGGTAATTTCAATCTCAAAGCGCCGGGTGCTCGAGTTTAAACGCAGATGAGCGTGAAAAGGATGGCCTTTGAACCATTTGCGCTGAAGGTCCGGTGATTCTTTGGCGATTCCATTAATGAAAAAGTCCAATTGGTTTTGAGCGAAAACTTTCACTTTATCGGGGGTTTTCTCGGAATCTTTCAAGGGACCGAAATACTTGTTCACATTGTCTTGAAGAAGTTTTTGAATCTGCGCGGTGATGTTAGCGGGTAAACTCATAGGCGCACCGGCACGTTCTTAAATTTTAAATATTCTTTCGCCTGTTTCACCGTGTACTCCCGGTAATGAAAGATGGAAGCCGCTAAAACCGCGTCCGCTTTACCCTTCAGAATGCCGTCCGCCAAATGGTCCAAGTTTCCTACCCCGCCTGAGGCGATGACCGGCACTTGAACGCCTTCGGAGATCGCCCGGGTCAGTTCAAGATCATAACCGTTTTTCATTCCATCTTGGTCCATGCTGGTTAAGAGAATCTCGCCCGCGCCAAGGTTGACCCCTTCTTTCGCCCATTCCACCGCGTCTTTGCCAGTGGCGATACGCCCGCCGTGAGTGAAGACTTCCCAGCCTTTAGAGGGATCTTTGGAATCTTTTCGCTTCGCGTCTATCGCCAGCACGATACATTGGGCTCCAAACTTCTCGGCCCCTTCCTTCAACACCACTGGATTCTCCACTGCCCGGGTATTAAGAGAAACCTTGTCGGCTCCGGATTTTAAAAGAATCCGGATATCATCGGTAGTCCGCACGCCTCCGCCGACGGTTAAAGGCATAAAAACCGCCTCGGCGGTGCGCTTTACCACATTCAGCAGAATATTTCTTTTCTCGAGTGAAGCGGTGATATCCAGAAAGACTAACTCGTCCGCGCCCTCGGCGTCATATTGCTTGGCGATTTCGACCGGATCTCCCGCGTCCCTCAAATTTTCAAATCGGACACCCTTCACGACCCGGCCTTCTTTAACATCCAGACAGGGAATAATTCTTTTGGCGAGCACTTCTACTTCTTCTTCCGGGTCTTAGTGGGCGTCACGGGTTCTTTAGCGATTTTGATCGCTTGTTTTAAATCCACCTTACCAGTGTAAAGAGCCTTTCCGATAATGACCGAGGAAATACCGTATTTCTCCAGCCGTTTGGAATGTTCAATGTCCTTATAACCGGAAATACCTCCCGAGATAATGACGGGGATTTTTACCGCCACGGATAATTCTTTTGTACTCTTGAAGTTCGGTCCTTCCAGCATGCCATCCCTTTGGATATCCGTAAAAATAATGGAGCCTACACCCAGATCCGCCATTTCTTGCGCCAAAGTGACCGCATTGACCTTCGTCACTTGCTTCCAACCCTTGATCGCCACCATCCCTTTCTTGGCGTCGATACCCGCGATAATGGCCTTGCCGTATTCCTTCACGGCTTCTTTAACAAACTCCTTATTTTGGACCGCGGAAGTTCCCAAAATGACCCAGTTAACCCCGGTGGAGAGAACCTTTTCGATGGTCTTTAAATCTCGAATCCCGCCGCCCACTTGAACCTTCAGGTCGGTGGCTTTAATAATTTCTTTCACATAATCCAAATTGGCCAATTTACCGGAAAAAGCCCCATCCAGGTCGATGACATGCAGGCGCTTGGCGCCTTTCATCTTCCATAATTTCGCGACCGATACGGGCTCCTGAGAATAAACCGTCTCATCCCTTAAATCACCTTGAACGAGTCTTACGCAGCGGCCTTTTCGAATGTCAATCGCGGGTATAACGTACATAAAATCCCTTTTCGACTCAGGAAGATCCTGAGGTTAATTTTGATTTTTGACTAAGTCGTTAAAATTCTCGTAAATCTTCAATCCCAGCGTTTGGCTTTTTTCGGGGTGGAACTGGGTTCCGAAAATATTTTTTTCCCAAACCATGCAAGTAAAATCAACTCCGTAAGAACAACGGGCCGCGATGATGGCGGAGCTTTCCGGCACCACATAATAAGAGTGCACGAAGTAGAGATAATCTCCGTCCTTGAGACCCTTCAATAAAGGGTTCCCGTCTTTCTTAATCTCAATCTGATTCCAACCCATATGCGGAACTTTTTGACCCTGATCAAATTTAACGACCCGGCCCGGAAAGATTTCAAGACCTTTGGAGCGTCCAAATTCCTCGCTCTCCGAAAAAAGCATCTGCAACCCGACGCAAACACCCAAAAAGGGTTTGCCGGAAGCGATAAACCCCTTAATCGCTTTCGCTAAATCAGACCGGTGCATAGCATCCATGGAATCCTTAAAGGCTCCCACCCCTGGCAAAACGACTCCATCGGATTTTTCCACGTCCCTCCAATCGGAGGTCACACGGGTTTCGGCGCCGACTTTTTCCAAAGCTTTGGCAACGCTATGTAAATTTCCGACACCGTAGTCCACAACCGAAATCATTAAAGTGTCCGCCTTCAAACGTGAAAAAACGCTTGGTCTATTTTAAATGAATCTCTACTGGCAGTTTTGAAGTCCGCGCTGTAAAGCCGCCAATCTTTTTTGTATCCGTTTAATCTTCTTTTGCAAACGGATGGTCGCGGCCGAGACAACCCCGCCTTGATTACTATCAGAATCTTGAGAGGCTTTTAAATCCGCGGTTGCGTAGTTGAGGTTGGTTTGTTGCCGGTCAATCGCCGCTTGAATTTTTTTGCAATCGCCCACGGTTTCCTTGGTCGCGTCTGGCGTTTGGGCTCGAACGATCCCCGCCAAATTGAGAAACCCAACCAAAAGGGCCAACCCCAAATAAACATGGTATTTCTTTTTCATAAAACCCCTCCGCCAATTAAATTAAGGAACGATCCCAACCCGCCAGACTTATTTTATAACTTTTTAAACGCTCGCGGCCGGAAGGATAAGCTTAAAAAAGGTTAAAAACTAAAGGTTTCCCTTGGTGGAGGGAATTCCCTTCACCTTAGCGTCGTGGGCAACCGCCATCTTCAAGGAACGGGCGAAGCTTTTAAAAGCCGCCTCCACAATGTGATGGCTGTTACGGCCATGAATCTTTTCCAGATGAAGGTTAAATTTACCGTTATCCGTCACAGCCCGGAAGAAATCTTCCACCAGTTCGGTATCAAAATTGCCAATACGCTTCTTTACGATGAGATCCAGCCCGAAGTTTAGGGAATTGCGTCCGCTCAGGTCGATAACCGAACGCACCAGCGCTTCATCCAAGGGGACGTAAAAGTAACCGAAGCGGGAAATCCCATGTTTATCACCCAAGGCTTTTTCCAAAGCCAACCCTAAGCAAATGCCGATGTCTTCCACTGTGTGATGATCATCAATATGTGTATCGCCCTTGGCTTTAACCGTTAAGTCGAATCCGCTGTGCTTGCTGAAGGCTTCCAGCATGTGATTGAGAAAAGGGACCGGAGTTTTAATGTCGTTGTGACCCGTTCCGTCCAAATTCAGGATGAGCAGGATGTCGGTTTCTTTGGTTTTACGGTGAATCGTCGCTGAGCGTTTAGGCATGATGGACTCCGAAAGTTAAAGAAGCTGGTTCAGCTCCGCTAAAAGCCGGCTGTTTTGCTCCGGCGTCCCCACGGTTATCCGAAGCGAGTGTTTCAGCCTCGGATGGGAGAAGTATCTTATCAAAATGTGCTTTTTTTTGAGATTTTTGTAAAGACTTTCCGCCGAGGGATTCCCCATCCGGGTCGCGAGAATAAAGTTGGCCTGGCTGTCTGGAACGGAAAAGCCCATATTTCGAAGGGCCTCGATCAGGCTGTTGCGCTCGAAGCGGATTTTCTTCACATTTTGACCCATAGCCTTCAGGCTTTCCGCGCTCAAAGCCGCCAATCCCACCGCCTGGGTCACTCGATTCACATTGTAGGAATCTTTAATTTTCATCAATTGAGCGACCACTTGCGGATTCGCTAAAACGAATC
>CAWKIY010000104.1:0-3419 GCA_963849245.1 candidate division FCPU426 bacterium
GATGTATTGCTCAGGTTCATCACGACCTGCTGGATCTGCGCAGGGTCGGCGAGGACCGCGGGGAGATTGGCGCGCAGGTCGAGGTGGAGCTGCACTTTCGTCGGAAGGGTGGTCTCGACCAGGTGTGCCAACTCCGCCACGTGCTTCGACAGATCGGTCGGGACGATCTGAAACTGCGCTTTTCCCGGAATACGCGAGGAGCTGGCGCGTCAGGTCGGCGGCGCGCCGCGACGCTTCGATGCCGTCGCGCAGCGCCGCGTGCGCGGGGCTCGACGGCTCGAGGATCTCCGCGTTGAAATAAAAATTCAATCGTCGTATTAGCCATGATTCATACCTTTCCGCAGCGAATTCCGTTTGGTTCATGAAGGAGGCAGGTTAGTCAACCCAGACAGATTAGCGAAACACGGCGGGCTTAGCAACTTGTCCTTAGGAAAATCCTGGAAATGTTTTAAGCGGTCACTGTCCCAGTTTTGATCATCTGGATGAACCGCTTAAAGCGCACAATACAGCGGCCCTTGCCCAAAATTTCAATGAGTTCGAACAAATTCGGGCTGGCGGCGCGGCCCGTAATCGCCAAACGCATGGGGTGGACATATTCGGCGAACTTGCGGTTTTTCTCGGCGGCAGCACTCCGAAATTTTTCTTCCAGCGACATGGCGTTGAAAGAAAACGTTTCCTCCAAAACCTCAATCGCGCTTTCCAGAACCGGAATTGTTTCCGGAATAAGATATTTAATCAATGCCTGCGGATCATAAGTGTGAACTTCTCCCAGGAAGTAGGTCAATTGATCGCCGACTTCCGAAATAGTTTTGAGGCTGTTCTTGACCGTTCCAATCATCCGCTTTAAAGCGTAGCCGCCTTGGTTCATGAAATCGGCGTTAATCGCGTCCGCTTCCCATAAATACTCCAGGCAGAGTTGGTAAATTCTTTCCTCATCCGCTTCCCGGATATAATGCCCATTCAACCATTGCAGTTTTTCATAATCAAAAGCCGCGGGACTCTTGCCGACTCTTTCCAGCGTAAAACGCTTGATCAGTTCTTCTTTGGAGAAAGTTTCAGTCTTGCCATCGAGCGACCATCCTAAAAGAGCGAGATAATTCATCATGGCTTCCGGTAAATAACCCTGCTTTTTGAATTCACCGACCGCGTTGGCACCGTGGCGTTTGGAAAGCGGCGCGCGGTCCTGACCCAGAATAAGCGGAAGGTGGGCAAAAATCGGCGGCGTAAAACCCAACGCCCGATAAATTAAAATTTGCTTGGGCGTGTTGGAGATGTGGTCCTCACCCCTGATGACATGGGAGATTGCCATCAAAGCGTCGTCTACACTGGCCACAAAGTTATAAGTCGGTTCTCCCCCGCTTCGCACCAGGATAAAGTCGTCAATTTCCGCGTGGTCAACGGTCACTTCCCCTCGGACAATGTCATTAAAAGTGGTGACTCCCGGCTCGACTTTCAGCCGGACAGAGAAGGGCTCTTTGGCCTTGCGTTTGGTTTCCGCTTCCTCAGGCGAAAGATTTCGGCACCTCCCCGAGTAACGGTAACCCTTACCGACCGCCTGAGCTTCCTCTCTTTCGATTTCTAATTCCTTATGGGTGCAAAAACAGTAGTAGGCGTTTCCGGCGGCTAAAAGTTTTTTCAATTGTTCCCGGTAAATTGGCGCCCGTTCGGTTTGTTTGTAAGAACCAAAAGAGCCCCCGATGGAAGGCCCCTCATCCCAATCCAAACCCAGCCATTGCATGTCGCGTAGAATGGCCTCCTCATACTCGGGTTTAGACCTTTCCCGGTCTGTATCTTCAATGCGGAGGATAAACTTTCCTCCCAAATGACGGGCTAAAAGCCAATTAAAAAGCGCTGTCCGGGCGCCGCCGACATGCAGGTAACCTGTGGGACTGGGAGCGAACCGGACTCGAACGGTGGACATTTTGATTCCTTCATGATTCAAATCAATATCCGGGAGATTTTTTACCCTCCCGGGTAAGCCAAATGTTATTCTATCTGCGCCGCGAAAAGCTTAATCCTATTTTAGCCGTCCATCATTTCAGGGGGATACTCACCATGAAAAAAATCCTTCGTCCGCAGGCTGGCAACAGCAATAAGCGGACCAACAAACGGGTCGTGATGGTAAAATCGATTAAAGGCCATGTCCTCGACAACCTCCGGGAAGAAGGGGAGTTCCGGGCTCAATTAATCAACGTTAGCACGACCGGCGCTCAAATCTATTCCAACAAATCCATCGAAAATAATACCGCGATCAATTTGGAATTGGATTCCCTCGATGGAAGCCACAACGTGGTCTACGACGGAAGAGTGGTCTGGGCCCGTAAAAACCCCATGAAATCCATGGGACGCTACGCTTATGGCGTCAACTTCGAAAAAATGACCCCGGAACATTTTAAATTCCTGGAAGCCAACTACTCGCTCAGCGAAGTTCCTGAAGCGTAATTTTTAACTCCAAACGAATACCGTTTCCTGTTTTTAACTTCCCTGAGGCATAATCGCCTTTTTCAAGACAACTAAAACTTTTTTATTGAGATCCTCTGTGTCCGTCGCGCTGGCCAGGGCCTTTTGGAATTGGGGGTTGATCTCAAGCGCCTTTTTAAATTCCTTAATGGAGCGGCTGACATCAAAGCGGCACTTAATTAAATAGGCCGTACCCAAATGATGGTGCAAGTCAGCGTAATGCGGATATTCTTCCATCACTTTGGTCAGCTTATCCACATACTGTTCCGTCATTTGGAAGTCAATGCCCTCACTTCCATAAAGAAGAGTCAGGGTGAAAAAGAAAATAATTTCATCCCCGATTCTCGGTACATAACGGGGACGCACATCCAAAAAAGCCTGAAAGGCCTGAACATATTTTTTATTTCGCAGATAGTCGATCGCAAGCATAAAGGCCCGGTTACGAACTTTCGGATTCAATGTTGTGGCGGTTTCCACTTCTGTCTTGGCTCGTTCCGCCAATTCAGCCGTCTTGGTTTCATTCAACGCGTCCGGGGATTGGATCAAATATCCAACACAGGTTGTTCCAAGCCGTAAGCGGGCATCCGCGTAGCGGGGATTAATTTGAAGGGCCTGCAAATAACACTGAACCGCCTCGTCCAATTCTTTACGGTAAAGATGAACATTTCCCAAATGATAATAAATATCCGCAAAGGAAGGCCCCAGTTCCCGGGCGTTATTCAAGGCCGCCAAGGCACCATCATAATCATCCAAAAGGGTTAAAGTAATTCCGTAGCATTTGACCGCTTGCAGATGGCGGGGTTCCATCTCCATGGCCTTCATGAATTTTTGACGGGCGTCCTCGTAAAAACCATTGGAAAGAAAAATAACCCCGATCTTCCAACAAGCGTCCGTGGTGGGCTTTTCATCAATCTTCTTATTTAAACGAAAAAGCGATTCCAGTTCAACCGAACGGATAC
>CAWKIY010000105.1:0-10407 GCA_963849245.1 candidate division FCPU426 bacterium
ACCCCCGGACCAAAATTGCCCAGATGCAAAACCTTCGGCTCAAAAATCGCGATGAAAGCCTCGCGCTTAATGGGATAAAGAATCAGATTTCGTTTGAGCTTTAAGGGCGGTACCGTTCGGTCATTGGGACCAGGATTCACTGTGAAAGCCAGGGTGTAACCTGCCTTCGCCGTTTCTTCCAAAATTTGAGGGTTATAAACGCCGTAAGGATAAGCCAGAAGATCGGGTTTAAGGTTGAACCGTGTTTGAAGAAAAGTCACAGGCTCGGTTAATTCAAACCGCAGTGTCTTTTCAAAAGCTTCCGCCGTCTGCTTTTCAGCTTCCAGTCCCAAGTTGAGATGATTGGCCGTGTGGGCTTCCAAATCCATCCCGCCTTTTTCCATTTGCTTAAAATCGTCAACTGTTAGGGCTGCTATCTTCTTCTTAACGATGTGCTGTTTCTCTTTTCCTTCTGAAATCCGCTTCGCGGCGTTTTCGCCGTACTCAATAAATTTGGTGTAAATAAAGAAAACCGATGGAAAGTGAAACTGTTGAATCACCGGATAAGCGTCGGTATAAACCGTCCGGAACCCGTCATCGAACGAAATAAGAACTGGTTTCAAGGGGAGGGGTTTCCCTTGAAACCAGTATTCCTTCAACTGCTGAACGGAAATAGGCGTGAACCCATTGTCCTTCAGGTATTGCATCTGCCACTTAAACTCTTCCAACGGCATTTGGTATTGGGTTTGCGCCCAATCGCCCTTTTCATCAGGTTTCACCAAAAACCGGTGGTAGCACAAAACCGTAAAAGAAGTTTCCGTCGGAACCGGGGTTGGGGCCGTGGCCCCCGCCGCGGGCGTTACTGTCAAAATCGTCAACAGTGCCGCCAGCCGGAAATAATTCCGCAGTTCCTTTTTTCCGAATCTCGAAAACATCCTCTGATGGCCTTTCCTTACTATCAATTATGAAACGGCTTACTTGCCAAACGGCGGCGCAGGTAAGCGGGAATATCGTATTGCCCGTCCGACAGCTTCAAGGTGATGTCCGATTCCATATCCTCGGAAGGATTGGGAGCGGAAGAGCTCGCCTTGGCGGTGTTGAACGTCGGGTTCACGAAGCTCTTCAGGTCCAGCACCGTCGGCATCTGTTCAACTTCCTTTTGGGAATCGAAGCCGGTAGCGATGATGGTCACCCGGAGTCCGTCGCGCAGATTCTCGTCCCGCACGATACCCGGAATAATTTCCGCGCCGGGGCGGGCGGCTTTCTGCAGGAACCCGTTGATCTGGTTGAACTCGTTGAGGGTGAAATTGGCTCCAGCGGTCACCTGCACCAGAACCGCGGTGGCTCCGGCGATGTCCACGTCTTCCAATAAGGGGCTATTCACGGCCTTTTGGACCGCTTTCAAGGCCCGGTCTTCGCCCGTGCCGTAACCCGTACCCATCAAAACCTTGCCCTTGGCGGTCAGGATGCGCTTCACGTCCGCGAAGTCGCGGTTGATGATACCCTCGGAATGGATAACCACCGAGATGCCCTGTATCGCCTGTACCAGCACTTCGTCCACCCGGGCGAAGGCCGAGGCCAAATCCACGTCCTGCTCGCAAACCAAATTGATTCGCTCGTTCGGGATCACCACAATGGCGTCCACGTGGAGCATCATGGCTCGAAGTCCGTCTTCCGCCTGAGCTTTGCGCACAGGCCCTTCATGCTCAAAAGGACGGCTGACGACGCCCACCGTCAGGATTCCCATCTTCTTGGCGATCTCCGCCACAATCGGGGCCGCTCCCGTTCCGGTGCCGCCTCCCATTCCCGCCGCGACCACCACCATGTCGGCGCCTTCCAGCGACTTTTGAATCTCGTCGGTGGATTCCAGGGCCGCTTCTTTTCCAATCGTCGGATTACCGCCCGACCCCAGACCCTTGGTCAGGGACTTGCCCAGCTGGATGCGCTTGGCGACTTTGCTGCGGCGCAGGGACTTATAGTCCGTATTGGCCGCGATGCATTCCACGCCTTCGATTCCGGCCTCAATCATTTTGTTCACAGCGTTACATCCGCCGCCGCCCACTCCGATTACTTTCAAATGAGCCAGATACTGCTGCACATCGTCTTCCGCGAATTCAATCATCTTTTTCCCCCTCAATTTTTACTGCTTTTTTTAAACCACCAAGAGCACAAAGAGCACCATGGATAATCCACAATGTTTCGTCATCCCGATGATTCCCCATCACAACTTAAATTTCTTTACTCCCCAACTTTCAAACCACTAAGAGCACAAAGAGCACCAAGTAAATCCACAATGTTTTTCAAAATCCTAACTTCGTGTTTCCTAAACTTTGTGCTCTTGGTGCAACTTCGTGGTTCAACTTTCTTAAATCGAATCTCCAAACCATTTCTTCATGCGACCCAGGACGCTTTTAAACATGTCCTCGCCCCCGGAAAAATTCGCCGCCTTTTTCGCGCCCGAGGCCTGCTGGGTTTGCATGCCCATCAGCACCAGCCCCACCGCGGTGGAATAGCTGGGATTCGAGACCACATCCGTCAACCCGCCGACTCGTTTAGGGGAGCCAATCCGCACCGGTAATTGAAGGATCTTCTCCGCCAATTCCGCGGTGCCTTCCATCAAGGCCGCTCCGCCCGTAATAACCGCTCCCGCCGGAATCCGGTCCTCAAAACCATGCTTCTTGAGTTCGGCCCCGACCAGTTCAAAAATCTCTTCCATGCGGGCCTCGATAATTTCCGAAAGTACCCGCCGGGGCATCCGGCGGTCCGCGCGGCCACCCACGCCCGGTACCGTAATTTCCTCTTCTTCTTTCACCATGGCGGTATAAGAACAGCCATATTGGTAATCTTGATGTTTTCAGCCTCGGTATTGGGGGTTCTGAAACCCACCGCCACGTCGCTGGTTACCAGGGCGCCGCCTAAGGTGATGATGCCCGTGTGCCAAAGCGAACCGTTAATGAAGACCGCGATATCGGTGGTTCCCCCGCCGATGTCGATCAACACCACGCCCAGTTCCTTCTCATCCGCGGAGAGAATCGCTTCCGCCGAGGCTAAAGGCTGCAGAATGATGTCGGCCACTTGGATGCCCGCCCGCTCCACACTGCGCACGATGTTCTGGACGCTGGTGACACCGCCGGTCACCACATGCACTTCCGCTTCCAAACGAACCCCCGACATGCCCACCGGATTCTTAATGCCGTCCTGGTCGTCCACGATGTATTCCTGTGGAATCACGTGGATAATCTCCCGGTCCAGGGGAATCGCGATGGCCTGCGCCGCTTCAATGACCCTTTCCCGGTCTTCTTCCGTGATTTCCTTGTCTTTACGCGAGACTGCGATGACGCCCCGGCTGTTGAGGCCCTTAATATGGCCTCCCGCGACCCCGGCGAAAACCGAGGACACTTCCACACCCGCCATCCGCTCGGCGTCTTGAATGGACTTTTTAATCGAGGCAATGGTTTGCTCGATATTCACCACCGAGCCTTTTTTCAGGCCCGAGGAAGGGGTCGTTCCCACCCCAATGATATGCACCTGTCCGTCGTCATCCTGCTCGCCGATGATGGTGCAGACCTTGGTTGTTCCCAGGTCCAGTCCCACCACGATGTCTTGTTTCATTTCCTTCGCCATTTGAATCACCTCCCCAGTTTATGTTTTTTACTTTTCCCCGCCGTAAAACAGCGGCAGGGCGAGAAACAGACCTTCACGGTCTTAAACGTCTTTCCCTTTTTAACGATCTTTTGCTTCTGTAATCTCATTGGGATTACCTCGTTTTTACCAGCACCATATCGCGGTACCTGAAATCCAGGGTTCCCGCGGTACGGCCTTTTTGACTCAAGTCGCTTAAAACCAGCGCCATGCGTTTCAATTCCGTTTCCGACACTGCCGTATTAAAAGTTGCCTGGGTTCCGTTGATGAACGTCACTTTCAACGAATCCGGCTCGGAGATATTCACTTCCGATACATCCTGGGCCAATACGGCGTCCTTCTTTTTCAGGAAGGCGAAAAAATCGAGCGCCGGCTTCAAAGCCTCCGCGGTTTGGGTTGTCCCCTCCGCCTCGGCGGTGAAATGGACCCCTGAGATCAGGGGCAAGTCTTCATTCAAAAGTGCCGTCGAGGGCCGCATAATCCGTCCGTCCTTATCCACTCCATAAAGGCTTCCGTTATCCAAAAGCGCCACCGGCTTTCTTTCCCGGATTGATATCAGAATCGAGGAAGGCAGTCTTCTTTCCACGAATACCCTCTCCACCCAGTCCAACTTGCGGACCTTTTCCACCGCGTCCTGCAAATCCAACTTAAACATGTTCTCGCCCAGCGGCAGCCCCACCGCCTCCAGCACCTGATCCTCAGTCAGGTAATGATTGCCTTCCACCTGCACCTTGCTTAGCTTCAATCCCGCCACATCCTGCAGGGCCGCGGTGGCCTTTTGTTTGGACCATATCAGCGCCGCCACCAGCAAAGCGAAACCGGCGGCTCGAAACAGCCAAGTCATGCTTTTCAACGAAGGAGCTTTCGGCGTCCAAGTTTTCTCCCTCTTTGAAAAAACCGGCGCGTCGGGAACATTGGTGACTCCCGGCCGGTAAAAAACGGTGTTCGACGTTTGCGGCCTCTCGACCGGCTTCTCCTTTGGCACGAACAACTTCAAAGAGAACTTCTTTTCTTCCTTTCGCTCTTTATGACTCGCCACCGTGGCAAACCGGCCGCCCCAAAGGCTTTTGGACCGCATTCCCGCGTCGCGAAACCGGGGGTTCTTCTCGCTTAACGGAACCCTCGAACCCCGGTAGTACATTAGGCAATTCCCTTGCAACAAAAACTGCCGACGCAAAGACGCAAAGACACAAAGAAAGCCGGAACAAAGACTTCATTCTTGATATCTTCTTCGTGTCTTTGTGCCTTCGTGTTGGATGTTTTCTTCATCTTTTCGCCTTTTTCTTTTTCAGCGCCATCCCAACGAGGGTTTTGAGCAGCTGCGGAAAGCTCATTCCCGCGGCCTTTGCCGCGTCCGGCACCAGGCTGGTGGAGGTCATCCCCGGCACGGTGTTCACTTCCAAAATCTGCGGCTCGCCCTTTTGGGGGACGATAAAGTCCACCCGGTAATAATCCTCACAGCCCATCGCTTCTCCCGCCTTCACCGCCAAGGTCTTTACCTTTTTCGTGTTCGCCCCGCTGATACGGGCCGGAATGATATGGTCCGAATGGCCCGGGGTATATTTGGCGTCAAAGTCGTAAAACTCGTTTTTCGGCACAATTTCAATGACCGGCAGGGCTTTTCGACCCAAAACCGCCGCGGTCACTTCCACGCCCGGCACAAATTTCTCAATGACCGCCCAAGCGCTGTATTTGAAAGCGGTCTTAATCGCCTTCACCAGCTCCGCCTTTTGTTTCACGATCGTCACGCCGATCGCCGATCCCACATCCGCCGGCTTCACCACCAGAGGCAGGGAAAGCTTAATTTCCTTCAGCCATTTCGAGGCTTCCAGGCTGCGGTGCAAAGCCTGCCAGGGCGCGCTGGGAATTCCCTTGGCCTCAAAAACCAGTTTGGAACAGCCCTTATGCATCGCCAATCCGCATGCCAGAGAACCCGAACCTGTATAGGGAATGCCCCACTTGTCCAACAAACCTTGCAAGGTTCCGTCTTCGCCAAAGCCTCCATGCAAAGCGATAAAGACCACGTCGAACTTCCCGGCTTTCAACCGCTTTTCCAGATGCTTCTCGTTTTTATCCGCGACCGTCAAAAGCACCGGCACAGCTTTCACGCCGGTCCGAGTGAGGCCTTCAACTACATTTTTTCCCGACATCAGGGAAACTTTCTTCTCCGGGCTCCAACCGCCCATCAAGACGCCTACTTTCATTCCATGCACTCCCTTGCGCAAATTCACTAAAGTCAGTTAGAAATCAGGAGTTAGAAATTCGGAGTTACGGCTTTTTAAGCTTTCAGCTTAAAAAACTTCTAACTCCTAACTGCTCACTTCTAACTCGTCTTCTGGAAACTCCAGAAGACGTCTTTTATCTCGTTCCAGTTCCAGTCGCCCATCGGCAGAATCTCCGGCTCGAGCCGGATTTGATATTCCGCGTAAACCCGTTTTTGAATCTCGCGCATGACCGCGACCACGTCATGTGCGGTTGCGGTGCCATCGTTGGTGATGAAGTTGGCGTGGATCTCGCTGACCTTGGCACCGCCCACCTGAAATCCCTTTAAACCCACGGATTGTGTCAGCTTCCCCGCGAAGTTACCTTCAGGATTTTTAAACACACTTCCTGCGTTCTTTTCCACCCGGGGCTGCTTGCCCCGGCGGTTTTGGAAATATTCCTTCACCTTCTTCTCGATCACGGCCTTCGGCTCTTTCTTCAGCTTCAGTACCACTTCCACCAGAACATTTCCGCTCATCTTCAAAGAAGAGTGGCGGTAGCCGTATTGGTAGTCCGTTTTTTTCAGCGTTTTCACTTCCCCGCGGGAAGTCACGATGGTCAGCTCTTCCACTGTCGGGCCGATCCAAGCCTTCTTGGCCCCGGCATTGCCCACCACCGCGCCTCCGATGGTTCCCGGAATCCCGGCGAAAAACTCCACCCCGCCCAAATTGGCTTCCCGGGCTTTGCTCAGCACCGTCACCAGTTTGGTTCCGGCCTTGGCCCGGACTTTATCGCCCTCGATTTGGATTCCCTGGAAGCTCCGGCCCAAACGAATGACGACTCCCTTGAATCCCTCGTCCGCGAACAAAACATTGCTTCCCCCGCCCAGCATCAAATAAGAGACGCTCGCGTGGGTCAGACAACGCAAAAGCTCCGCCAAATCCTCCACGCTCTGGGGCTCCACAAAGGCCGAAGCCTTTCCGCCCAGGTGATAGGTGGTATAGGGTCCGACGGCGTGCTGAAGCTCCACCTTGCCCTGGATTAAATTTTTCAATTCCCTAAAGTCCACGTCTTGCCTTTCCCGAACGGCATATTGCGTAATCAAAACTTAATTCCTCACCACAAAATTCACAAAGCACACAAAGTTAATCCAATTCTCTTTTTGCCTTACTTCGTGCTCTTCATGACCTTTGTGGTTCAAATGTTTCTTCATCCTTTATGCTTCTGAACGAGGTCGTTTCCGACTTTCCAAATGTCGCCCGCTCCCATGGTTAAAAGCACATGTTTGTCGCTTAAATGGGCCTTTAAATACTCCAGTAAAACCGCCCGGTCCTCGATATAAGTCACGTTCTTTTGGCCGTTTTCCCTCAAGGCTTCCACCAAGGTCATACCCGTCACGCCCGGAATCGGCTTTTCACGGGAAGGATAGATGGCCGCGATAATCACCTCATCCGCGTCCCCGAAAGACTTGCCGAACTTGTCGCGCAAAAGCTGGGTGCGGGAAAAAAGATGGGGTTGAAAGACCACCAGCAATTTGCGGGAGCCGGCGAAGTTTTTCGCCGCTTTTAAAGTCTCGAAAACCGCCGTGGGATGATGGGCGTAATCGTCGACCACCGCCGCGCCCTTGAAGGAACCCTTCAGCTCAAAGCGGCGCTTGGCCCCGTGGAACCGCACCAGACCCGCCGCGATTGTTTTGAAGGGCACTTTTAATTCCAGTCCCACCGCGATGGAGGCCAGGGCGTTTTGAATATTGAACCGGCCCGGCACGTGCAGTTTCACCACGCCCATTCTTTTGCCCAGGTAGGTCACTTCAAAAGTGGAGCCGGCTTTTTCCAATTTCACTTTGCGGGCCATTACCTGGGAATCTTTCGAGAAGCCATACGTCAAAACCCGGCGTTTAATTTGCGGAATGATCATGCGCACCTGCTTGTCGTCCGCTCCCAGAATCACGCAGCCGTAAAAAGGAACCTTATTGGCGAAGGTCACGAAAGCGTCCCGCACCTTGTCGACCGAACCGTAATAATCCAAGTGGTCATCGTCGATATTGGTGATGATGGAAATCATGGGCGAGAGCAGGAAGAACTCGCCGAAGGCCTCGCAGGCTTCCGCCACCAGGTAATCCCCTTTGCCCAGCTTGGCGTTGGACTTGAATACGTCCACTTGTCCCCCGATCACTAGAGTCGGGTCCAATTTCCCCTCGGTCATGACCAATCCGATCATGGAAGTGGTGGTCGTCTTGCCGTGGGTGCCCGAGACCGCGATGCCGTATTTGAGGCGCATCAACTCCGCCAGCATCTCCGTGCGGGCGATGACCGGCATACCGCGTTTTTGGGCCTCCATGATTTCCGGGTTGTCCATGGGAACCGCCGCGGAATAAACCGCCACGTCCGCCCCCGCCACATGGGCCGCTTTGTGGCCGAAGTGAATCTTGGCGCCCATTTCTTCCAGCCGGTCGGTCACGTCGGTGGCCTTCAGGTCCGAACCCGTCACTTGATAATGCAGGCTTAATAGCACCGCCGCGATGCCGCTCATGCCGGCTCCGCCGATGCCGATAAAGTGAATTCGTTTGACCGCCCCGAGGGGCTGGGCGATAAGTGAGGGTGTCACGCTAAATCCTTTTCCATCAAAATCTTTTTCACCACAAAGTTCACGAAGTACACAAAGTTTTGAATATTATTCTTTCTTAAACCAAAAATATATTTAGGTTTCACTTCGTGAACTTTGTGTACTTCGTGGTTAAATTGATTTCGATTCATTTTTTTCCTGCCATTTCTAATAATCCAGCGACAATATTGGCCGCCGCCTCAGGCCGCGCCAGCTTCCGGGCGCTTTCGCCCATGGCCGTCAGCCTTTTTTTGTCGGAGAGAAGCGAGATCAGCGTCGGGGACAGATTTTCGTCTTCCAGCTGTTTTTCGGTAATCACGACTGCCGACCCAGCCGTCTGAAGGGCTCTCGCGTTCATCTCCTGATGTCCGGAAGCGTGGGGATACGGAATAAAAAGAGCCGGGAGTCCTCGGCTTAGGGTTTCGGCGCAGGTCATCGCTCCCGACCGGGCCACCACCAGGTCCGCCGCGGCGTAGGCTTCGTGAATGTTCGCGATAAAAGGCCGCAAAACCACTTTGAGGGAGCATTTTTCCAGCTGGTCCACCGTCTTTTGGTAGTCCGTTTTGCCCGTCATCATAATGACCTGAACCGGATGGTTCCCCTCGCCTAAGAACATAATCAAGTCCGTCATATGCCGGTTCAACGTATGGGCCCCCTGGCTCCCGCCCAGCATCAGAATCGTCATGAGGCCGGGATTCAAACCGAAGCTCTGAAGAGCCGTCGTTTTTTGAGCCATCATGATCTCTTCCCTCACCGGTATGCCTGTCCATTGAGTTCTCCTTTTGGAAAATTGTCCCAACGTTTCCTCAAAACCCACGAAGATTCTTTTCGAGAACAGCGATAAAAACTTAGCCGCCAGCCCCGGCATCACATTGGGCTCAAAGAGCCCCACCGGGATGCCCCGTAAAGCCGCCGCCAAAGAAACCGGAACCGAAACGTAGCCTCCGGTGGAAAAAACCACCGAGGGTTTAAACGCGCTTAAAATCCGGTTAGCCCGGGCGAATCCCGAGGCGAAACCAAGCCAAAAGGTGAAAAGGCGCAAAGAAAAACCGCGCGGAAAACCGCTGGCGGCCACTCCCTCGAACGCCAAACCGGCGTCCGCGACCCATTTCATTTCCGGCCCATCCTGCTTGCCCACGTAAAGCACCTCGACTCCTGAATGTTTTTGCAGCTCCCGGGCGATGGCGATTCCGGGAAACACGTGCCCGCCCGTCCCCCCGCCCGTAATAATCACTTTCATTTTCAAAAAACCTTTCTCA
Organism: candidate division FCPU426 bacterium; assembly: GCA_963849245.1. Taxonomy (GTDB): domain Bacteria; phylum Oederibacteriota; class Muellerivitia; order Muellerivitales; family Muellerivitaceae; genus CAWKIY01. Next base: position 9,687 of record CAWKIY010000105.1, read on the forward strand.
CTATTCCAAATCAACAGCCAACACAAAGCCACTAAGGCACTAAGAAAGATAAAAAAGAATTCCCCTTTGCGTCTTTGTGACTTCGTGTTGGCTGTTCATCCTCAAGCCGCGACCGGCACCGCGCCTAACGGCGACGTTAATTTCAAACCCCGGGAAATATTGAACAAGATGCCGATCGAAATCAGAGTGAAGACCATGGAAGAACCGCCGTAAGAAATGAGCGGCAAGGGAATGCCCTTCGTGGGCAAAAGTCCCGTCACGACGCCTAAATTAACCAAAGCCTGAAATCCAATAAGACCGGTAATACCGGAGGCCAGAAGACCCATAAAGATACCGCCCTCTCTTTGACTGACCGCGGAAGCTACCTTAAATCCCCGGAGCACGAAGACCCCGAATATTTACCCTTCGCATCGACCTCCACTTCCACCACCGCCGCGATATACGACAGGAAACTGCGATGCACCGCGATGCCATAGCCGTGGCCCGCCCCGGATTTCTTGTTCGCCCATCCGGATTTCTGCGTCGGCCAAGTCCACGACATTGCGCAGCCTCGCCACATCCAGCGGATATCGCTTGTCGCCGCCGCCTCGCCCTCCGCTCAAATCGATGACGCGCGCGGGACCCAGGACATCCAGCAGATATTCGACGCGGTCGCGGCCGGAAGCAGCCGCCAGCTCATCGGTGAACGACTGCACCCCGAACGCGTGGAAGATATTGGCGA
>CAWKIY010000106.1:0-8216 GCA_963849245.1 candidate division FCPU426 bacterium
CGCCTTAAAACTCATGCTCCGGTCGCCGATGGTCAGCCGAAGATTACCCTGGTCATCGAGGGCGGTGCCCTCCGCGCCGGCGTGGCGGATCCGGATCACTTTCGGGTCCACACCCGGCTTCACGTGAAAATCATATTCCAACTGCCCTCGGGTGCCGTAATAAACCATATCAATGCCCGGATAAACGTCATGAGCCGTCGCCTGGGCGTATTGTTTCAGGCCGGTTTTCCAGTGCGAGGAGTCTTTACCGATGAAATAACTGCTGACGCCCGGCAATGGATTTTGAGTCTCAAAAGTCACCCCGGGATTCACGCCCGCGAGGCTGAGCCGGAGGACATCCGCCCCTAAAAGCCAGGGAACCTTTTTAAGCCCCCTCGCCGATTCGATTTTCGTCGGCGGGCGGTTGTCATAGCGGTCCAGCGACAGAACAGTTTCGGAATCCGTGAGGAAAAGCGTATAACCAACGCCCCGGGCGATCATTCGGACTTGAGAATCGGTCTGCCCCGCATTGGCCTCAAACACCAGGGGCAGCTGTCCGTAGCCCGCGTGGAAGGAAACGCCCCCGATACGGGAGAAAGCAGACGCTGTTTTTTTAACTGGGAGGTTCGAAGTCGCCGCCCAAAGGGCCGCGTTGGGAGCTAAAATCATGGAGGCCGAAAGCAGGAACGCGGTTAAAAGCCTTTTCATTTTTCTCAAGGATAAAATCACTTTCTCGAATTCATTTCAAATTTCCCGCCGGATCTTCAAACCAACTTTGAACGACGGGTTGTTAAAAGCAAGAAGGGTGCCATCGATCCGGGAGGCGGGGAATCTTCCACCGCGTGGATTTCCAGATAATTCTCTCTTTCGACTCGGAACCTATCAGGGCCGAGCCATCAAAACGAGAATGCTCGTTTCACTTTGATTCGCGCAGCCGGTCCCGCTGCCGGAAGGGCCGGCGCGAAGGCGGACAAAGTTTGGTCTTCGCAGAGAGTGATTTTCCCCGGGCTTTCAAGACCGCCCCTACTCAAAACGGTATTTAAATCCTCAATTTGATTCTTTCAAAAGAGGCGATTCCTCAAAAAACGGGCTAAAGGCCGGTATTGTTAATGGCTTGTTTCTTGCCTTTATAACTATCGGAAACCTTTCTGTGATGATGGTATCTCGGAAGGCCGTTGGAAAATTCCCCTTCCCATTTCATCCGGGAGGAACTCAAAAGCACTCAACAAAATCGCCAAAGGCTGATACCCAAGGAGACAAAGATGATCATCATTCGCAAATCGGAAGAACGCCGCCGCGGCGGGGACGAGAAACAAAAAACCTGGATGACTTTTGATTCAGAAAATCAGGACGATCCCCTGAAATCCGGCTTTGGCGTCCTGACAATCTTAAATGAGGATATCCTTTCACCCGGCAGCGGATTTACCCTCCATACTCACAAGGACATGGTCATCATCACCTATGTCCAGGACGGCGTGATCATCTATAAAAACCAGCTGGGAAAACCCGCCCTGATGGAATCCAAGGAATTCTACCAAGGTAATTCCCCCGCGGATTCAAAGCAGGTGGCCTTTAACGTTTCCCAATCCGAGGACGCCCATGTCTTTCAAGCGGGTATATCCAAAGAGGAGTGCGCCGTGGACACCCCCTCCGCGGACACCCAACCGGACGACTTTAAAAAACTCTTCACCCACGCGGAGCGGCAAGGAACCTTGAAGCTGATCGCCTCGGCCGACGGGCGCGATTCCTCTCTGACCCTTCAGCAGGACGTGCGGATCTACTCCACTTTCTTGCACAACGGGAACCACATGGTTCATGAGCTGGGACCGGGACGGAAGGCTTGGCTTCACGTGGTCAAGGGCGGGATCCGGCTGAACGACCTTCATCTGCAGACTGGAGATGGAGCCGGTCTGTCTGAAGAAAACTCCATTGCCTTCACCGCTGAAAAGCCCAGCGAGATTCTTCTTTTCGACCTTTGCGGCTCCATTCCCGAGGAAATCCAGCCGGAAAAAACAAAAATGAAATCCAAAATCGAATTGGAAAAAGTTGAAACTCATTAATTCCTTTTAAAAAATCTTTACGGGAAAAAAGACCGGTGAACTCGCCAAACGCACTCCGGAAATCCGTGGAGAAGAGGGCGCTTTGAAAAAGTTAAAATTGAAGGTCCTGCTCGCCGAAGACAAGCCCGGAGGATCCCTTTTTTGGGAGCAAATCCTCGCCGAAGTCCGGGACACTGAAATAGAATTTTTCCATATTGAGCATCTTTCCAATCCGGACAAAAATCTGGGGGAGAACGTCCCGGACATCATCCTTCTGGATTTAACCCTTCCAGCGGGCGGCGGCCTGGAGGTGTTCCGTTCGGTTTACGCCATCTTCCCCGCCATCCCCATCATTGTGGTGATCGGCAACGAGGACCAGACCCTGGCGATTCAAACCGCCCTGGAAGGGGCCCAGGACTGTCTGCTGAAAAGAAGTATCAGCGGCTTCCTGCTGAGCCGCGCCATGCGTTACGCCATCGGACGGCAGAAACATTTGATCCAGCTTAAGGAATTCCTGCTGATCGACGAGTTAACCGGCCTTTACAACCGCCGAGGCTTCCTGGGTCTTGCCGAAAAGAGCATTCAGACCGCCAACCGGACGGGTGAATCCCTGCTGTTGGTTTTCGCCGACGTGGACGGTCTCAAACCCATCAATGACACGCTGGGCCATCACCGCGGGGATCTGGCGCTGATGGAAACCGCCCATGTCCTGCGGGAAGCCTTTCGGGAAACCGACATATTGGGGCGCCTCAGCGGGGACGAATTCGTGGCCCTTTTGACCTGCGGGAGCGAGGTGAACGAGGAATCCCTGCGGAAACGCTTTGAGGAAACCATGGAGGAGCATAACGCCTTTCAAGGAAGAACCTTTGAGCTGTCCATCAGCATCGGCATCGCCCTTTACGACCCTAAATTCCCCTGCTCGGCGGTGGACTTGCTGGCGAAAGCCGATTCCGTCATGTATCACCAAAAAAAGGTGAAAAAGGGTTTCGGCGATTTTCGGCTGTTCGACGAGATGAAAGCGCCGGTCCGGGCCGTCATGACCGAATTCCTGGCCGAAACCCAGGATGAGGACATCGTGCGGTTGATCATCCCGATCTTACTGAACTGCGGATTGGACCAGGGACTCTCCCTTCAAATTTCCGCCTGGATCGCCAAGGGAAGCCGCGACTTGAAATTAAACCTGATGGGAATGGTCGCGGAGATGGGCGCCGAGGCCGGAGGCCCCGTCCTCCGCCTCGCGCTGTTGGACGACTCTGAGGAAATCGCGGCCCTGGCCGCCCGGCTGATGGGGAAAATCCATTTCGTTCCCGCTTTGCGGATGTTGATCAAGGCCTTTGAGATTCGAAAAATCCGTTTTACGGAGAACGATTTTTTCTTGACGGCGGTTTGCCGGTCCCTGGGAGATCTGGCCCAACCCGAGGGCATTCCCTTTCTCGAGAAAATCGCGGGCAAAAACGCTCTTCCGGAGAAGGCTGAATTTTCTTTGCCCGTTCGTCTGGAAGCCCTCCATGCCTTGTTACAGCTGAATCGGCCCGAAGCTTTACTTCTTTTGGAGAGATTAAAAGAAGAAAAAAATCCGGAATTGCGGGAAACCTTGGAGAAACTGGGCCAGGACTTGCGTTCGGCTTAACCGAAACCAACCGGCTCTTCCCCAAATCGGATCGTCTACGAATCCAAATGATAAATTTTGAGCTTCCGGTAAAGGGTGGCGATCCCCAGGCCCATTAACTCCGCGGCTCTTTTCCGGTTTCCGCCGGTTTTTTCCAAAGCCGCTAAAATGCATTCCTTCTCCACGTCTTTCATTAAGCGGGGCGCTCTCTGGTCAAAAAAGAGCGGCTTCGTCATCCGCAGTTCCAGCGGAAGATCCTCCACATCGACCCGGTTCGTCTTGGCCACCGCGACGGCCCGCTCCATGGCGTTGGCCAGCTCGCGCACGTTCCCCGGCCAGGCGTAATCCAATAGCAGGTCCGGGATCGGGGCGGTAAAACCGTCCACGGACCGTTTCATTTGAAGAGCCGATTCGGCCAAAAGAACCCGGGCTAGGGGAAGGATATCATCCCGGCGGTTGCGCAGGGGCGGCACGGCCAATTCCACCACATTCAGGCGGTAAAAAAGGTCCTCCCGGAATTTTTTCTCCACGACTTCGGCCTTCAGGTTCTTATTGGTCGCGCTCACGATGCGCACGTTGATCGGACGGCTTTTATTTTCGCCGACCCGCCTCACTTCCCTTTCCTGAAGCACCCGGAGCATTTTCACTTGGATGGGAAGGCTGATTTCGCCGACTTCATCCAGGAAAAGAGTTCCGCCGTTGGCGGCCTCAAAAAGTCCGGCGCGGTCGGCGGAAGCTCCCGTGAAAGCTCCCCGGACATGGCCGAAAAGCTCGCTTTCCAACAGGGTCTCGGAAATGGCCCCGCAATTTACGGCGATGAAGGGCCCCGCCATCCGGGGGGAATGGTCATGGATATACCGGGCCACCCTTTCTTTTCCCGTTCCGCTCTCTCCCGTAATCAAAACCGTCGAATCGATGCTGGAGATCGTCTTGGCTAACTCCATCAACTTGCGCATCTCCGGGCTTCGCGTCATGAGTTCCGAAGGGTCCTCATCCACTTTGGATAAAACCGCCAGTTGACGCGACCTCTTACCCAATTCGCTTTCCGTACGTTTAAGCTTAGTGGTGACGTCCCGCAGGGCCTCATCCAAACCCACCCTTTTGAAAACCGCCAGTTCGCCGTCCGCGTCACTGCCCCACTCCTCTTCGGATTTGATCACCACATGGCAGGCCGTATCGCCCTTACCGATGCACTTGTCCTCCAGCGCGAACACCTCTTTATCCAGGGAATAACTCAGGTAGCCGCTGATGAAGCCGCAGAGATTCCAGCAAACGGGTTTGTCCGAACGGCCTTTTAAAAGAAGCTGCTGTTCGGCCTCATAAGAACCCCGCCAGACGCCGCCCTCGGGGCCGAAACTATCCAGGCTGGTCGGATCGATGAGGAAAAGACCCTGGAGGGCCAGTATCCGGGCTCCGGCTCTTCTCCAATCTTCCTCGCTCTCCCATTTGAATTTGGATTTCAAGGCGAGCGCCATGCGTCTGCCGTGGATATAGCCGAAACGGCTGAGGATGCCCCGCGCCATCCGCTCGCCGAAGGAATCAACGAGTTCCTCGCGCAGAAGGCCGTGGGAAAGCGTATCGCAGATTAAAGCCCTTTCCCCGGCGAAATGAACGGTACCGCGGTTCGGGTCCAGTTCTAGCAATTCCTTTAAATTCAAATCGGCGACGCGCATAGGTTTCCTTTGAGGGGGCGGCTATCATCTTAGACATGTGTTTAAAGCAAGGAACATGCCCCGAATGGCCGCGGAGACTTCCTCTCAAAAAGCCTTAATCGATCAAAGGAACCCCCTTCTATCGATACTTTGCAGTCAATTTCATTCATCCTGGATGGGAACAGAGCTATCAAAATGGTTAGAAAAACCGGAGGTGTTTTCTTTTTTGCGGAAGTTGGTTACCTGTCTAGCCGATATCTCAAATTGAGCTGGTTTCTCAACAATCGAAAAAGAGGGCCGGATTATCGTTTTGATTCCTTTTTCATCAGTCACGCGCAAAAAAGCTCAAACAGAGATCACGAGCAACGAAGCGGGGCTAGACTGGCCGCTTTGCCGCATAGGGTGCTTCCAAAGGGATTCAGCGAATTAAATTGGAGGGGCGGTGGTGAATAGCATGAAAGAAACCCTCCATTTAAAAAAGGATCAAAAGAAACACCCCCTGAAGATTGTAATAGGGCCTCAAAAGGGTCAAACTGACGGATCAAAGCCTTAGCTCTCGCTTGAGTTTGCGTTGAGTCCGGCACGACTCGAGTTCCCCGGTTTTAAGCACAGGTTGACCGCATCAAAAATAAAATTCAGGAGGATGTCATGGGTGCCATTAAAAGCGCGTTTAAAAAAGCGGGCCGCCGTTTAAAAAAAGCCGAAAAGAAATTGGCTAAATATACCGATAAGTTCAAAGAGGCGGAAAAGGATTTTAAGGAAGCCGAAGCCGCTTTCCTCAAAGACGGACTCAAACGCAAAGACGAAAAACAAAATAAAAAATCCAAAAATTCCGAGAAGAAAACCGCCAAAGCCAAAGCGATTAAGCCCAAAATCAAAACCGAAACAAAAGAACCCGCCGCGCAGCTCGCCTAGCTTCACTTAGCCGTTTGGACCATTCAAACCAAACGGCTATTTCAAAATTGTTAACTGGATCGTCTAGCGACCACATTGCCTGTATCAAACTCCTTCCCGCGCTAGACGTTTAACCTTAAAACCCTCAGATTTTTTTGTTTGTATGGAATAAATCCCGTTCTCCTTTCTCTATTTATCAAGACGCCATTGTTAGGCGTAAAAGGGCCCAAAAGCCCCGGCCTCTGTGAAACAGCGGCCACAAAAAAAATTAAAGGAGTTTGTTATGAAAAAGATGTTCTTGATGTCCGTTATTGCTCTGGGAGCCGTTTCGCCGTCATTCGCCCTGAGTCTCCCCCCGCTCACCCCCTGCGCGGCGGAAACTTACTATATGAACGCTTATGACGAGGACCTTCGAAATTTCGAACTGGCTTCAGCTCAGGGAAATGTCGCAGAAGCGACCTATTATTCCGAAAAGGCGCAAAGCGACTTAAATACAGCCAAGGAATTTCAAAAGGAATGCGCGAACCAGCACGGCGGCGTGAATTTTCCGCAAACCTATTGATCCGATAAGGTCTCAAACGGGTGGATCTTCAGGTTCACCCGTTTTCACGTCCCCATTTGGTTATTAGTCGAAAATCATATCCGACTTATTAATTACCTATGTATTACTCATCTTATTCAAATGGCGGTTCATCCAGACAAATCGGCCGTCTCGCGTCGAATTATGGAAAGCGCCGGGTTAAAGCCAACCCGCGGTTATTTTCCAGAGGCCAGCAAAAATTTGCCCTTCAGTAAGACCTTCTGGGAAGGGTCTTGAATAACGTAGAAATAAATACCGGACGAGACCGGCGAGCCGTTGCCGTTGTTGTTTCGGCCGTTCCAAACAATGGTAAACATGCCACCCGGGTCGCTGGCGGTGGGCATCTTTCCAGTTGAGAGTTTCGCCACTAATTCACCCGCCAGCGTATAGATAGTCATTTGGGACCCGGTTGGCACATAGAAGGCCTGCAAGACACCCTGCCAGGCGGAGTTGGGATTAAAAGGATCCGGCCAAACATTGAGATTGGGAGTAGGCGTGGAGGTGGGCAGGGGTGTGTCCGTAATGGTCGGAGTCGCGGTCGGGGTTCTCGTGGGTGTATTGGTCGGCGAAAGCGTCGGGGTCGGGGAAAGGGTTGGAGTCAATGTGGGAGTCGGGGTCGAGGTATTGGCCGGGGTGGCGGTGGGCGGCGGGGTGATGGAACAAAACATGGTCACCGCGTAAGAGGAGTTGGCCGTAATGGGGGTGGGCACCCCTTCATTTGTTTGAGTATTTAACGTCACGGCGTTCGACAAGACATCGCAGGCGTTGTTGTCACTGGCGTAACAGGAATAAGTAATGGTGTCGCAAGTGTTGTTTCCAGGAAAGCCGTCGGAGTAAATCATCTTCATCGGGTTCCCATTGGTATAGTTCAAAGGATAACCGCTGGTGCTGTAGGGATTGGTGGCTAAAACCAAATCCGCGTTCCGGGTATCCGTGAGCGTCACGGCGTTCTGAATCGCCGCTCCGGGATTACAAACCTGCAGGGTGTAAGTGACCGTCTGGTTATAGGACAACCCGCTGGAGGGGCTGGCGGATTTTGTCAGGTTAAAGCTGGTGGGGGTATAGGGAGTCTCGGTCAAGGTAAAGGTGTTTCGGTAATAAATGGCTTCCGCGGCCGTATGATCCACCCCCCCGCTGTCACAGGAAAGGGGGATGAGGGGCTGACCCGTTAAAGGATTAAGCAGAGTCTCCATGTTATAAGTCGAGGTCACCAATTGGGGAGTACCCGTAAAATAATTACTACAATCGGGATAGCCTGTTTGGTACCAGCTCACTCCGGAACACACCGGCGGCGGGTTCCCGCCTGTCGTATCGTCATACATGACGTAACCCCCGCTGGAGTCGCTCAGGTAAGAATGGGTTCCATCGGCGCAGGTCACATCAATCCACCAGGTCGCCAAAACCTCGGCGGGAGATATGTTTTGGTTGACCACCGCGATGAGGTTGTTAGCGGGAGCGGGATT
>CAWKIY010000107.1:0-5077 GCA_963849245.1 candidate division FCPU426 bacterium
CTGGAGGCGATTCCGCCCCATGCCGCCAGAGCTGAGCCCAAAAAGGCCAGAAATAAAAAACTACCGGAGGCCGGGTCCATAACCCGGTCCCACAAATCCATTTGCGGACCGATTAAAGTCATGGCCAGGGCTACGACGATGACGGAGAAGCCAAGCCAGACCAGCCATTGTTTTAACACGGAGGGAGTGGGTTTAAAGGGCTTGTTTTGATCCAAAAGCTTTTCAACGGCTTTCTTTTGAAAGTCGGGAAGTTTTTTTAAGTAATCCTGCGCGGTATGGGTTTGACTCATACTTGTTCTTCTTTCTTCAATAAAATCTTCCGCAACTGAACATAGCCCCGGTGGGCCCTTACTTTTAAAGCGATCTTGGAAATGCCCAGTTCTTTGGCGGCGTTTTCCACATTCATTCCCCTGATCTTCAGCATCTCCACCGCTTGGCGGTTGTCTTTCGATAAGGTTTCCATGGCCTGATGAAGTTTGTCATCGAGGCCGCCGTCCTCAACGCCGGCCCAGGGAATTTCCGGCATTTCCTCAAAGGTAAGCTCGTTTTCAGCGAACTTCCGATTTTTATGGAGCGCTGTCCATACCGCGTTGCGAACAATCGTAAAGAGCCAGGGACTCAAAGGCCTGTCGGTCTGATAAGTATGCCGGGCTTTATGAAACGTCAACAACACATCCTGAAAAACATCCTCTACGTGTTGCGAGTTAAAAACCCTTTTGCGCACATAATTGAAAATGAGCGGGCTCATTTCCGAGAGGAGGCGGGCATAGGCGTCATTATCTCCCGCCTGGATTTGCCTCATCAGAAGGGTCCAGGATCGCCATTGATCGCTATTAAAGTCCAAGAGTGAAAGCTCCTTACTCTCCTATTTAATAATAAAAAGGGACTTTAAAGGTTACGAAAAATCAAAAAGGGGCAAAAAAGGTCTCGAAACAGGAAAAAAGCTCAAGCTGGGCTTAGGAAAAGATTAAAGGGAATGGTCACCTGTGCGGATGGTGATGGCTTCCTCAACCTCGGTAATGAAAACCTTTCCGTCACCGGGATTTCCGGTTCGGGCACCGTTTTTTAAAGCGTCGATGGCCCGGGGACAATCCGCGTCTTCCACGACCAGGATAAACATCACCTTGGCCAGCTCGTCATACCGGGCGGATCCGATTTGAATCCCTTTTTGTTTTCCCCGTCCTAAGACATCGAGTTTGGTATAGGCGTTAAAACCGGACTTTTCCAGGTTTTTCACGACTTCCATTTCTTTTTCAGGGCGCACAATGCCGCGGATCATTTTCATGTCATGCCTCTTGATCGATTTTCCGAAGGGGAATAGCACCCAACGGCATAAAGTCTCCTAAACCGTTCAACGGATAGCCTGTACGCCATTTTCGTCGGTCCGAATTCGGATGGCCTCGGAAAGCGGGCAAATAAAAATCCGGCCATCACCGATTTCCCCGGTTCGATTTACCCTTTGAAGGATATCCACGACTTGCGGGACCTGGGAATCCTCCACCGCTAAAGTGATCATCCATTTAGGCAAGAAAGTAATGCCTTCACCCGGTTCATTTCCGGCGGTGTGATACCTCAAACCCATTTGTTTGCCCCGCCCATAGGCGCGCTGGCGTGTGAAAGCGTCGAAGCCGGCTTCCGAGAGTTTTTCCAAAGTGTCGGACCACTTTCGCGGCCGAATAATCGCGATAATTTCTTTCATAGAACCTCTTTGGGATTAAATAAGAGCAATATCCATACCAACAGGTTTGTTTTTTTCTTCTTTTGGTGAATGAAAACAAAGGTTAAAAACGTTTGAATTTAGAGGCGGATCGAAGGCGGAGAGAAACGATGGTTTTTGAAATCAATTTTGTGTCTCTTTATACAAAATTGTATTCTCGTTCGAGTCGCGGGAGTGAATAGAATCAGACAGAGTTTTTTAAAAATTCATATGTAAGAAATTTAGGCGGTCAGAATAAGCTCAATAGTTTAAAACTTTAACTCAAGGTTATCGCAGGATCCAAACCACGGCGCTGAATACCAGACAATAGATTCCAAAGAATTTCCAACGGCCTCGCGCCAGCCAAACGGAAAGCCACCGCAGGGCCAAGATTCCAGCGGCAAAACTCAGGCTCATTCCAATAAGACCCGGCAGGAATATTCCCGATAAGCTTTCCGAAGGCAATCCTTCGTGGGCTTTTAACAGCCGGTGAATTTCCCGGAATAATACCGGCGGAGTCAAGATGACGGCCAAAGCGAAGCTGAATTCCTCGGTTTTAGTTTTAGCTAATCCCAGAATGAGACCGGTGGAGATGGTGGCTCCGGAACGGGAGAAGCCGCGGAAAGGAAGGCAGAGGCCCTGGACAAGGCCGATCCAAATGGATTCCTTGGGGCCTAAACCCTTGTCGTTGCTGGAATATTTTTCTCGGCTGGAAGCATAAAGAATGAGAAGGCCCGCGCAGGCCAAGGCGATGGAAATGAGTTTAAAATTCCCGAAAAGGCTTTCCACTTCGGCGTGGTCACTTCCTCGCAGGAGTACTTTCTCAATCAAAAGCATCAAGAAAGCCCCGACTATACCGGTCATGGCTGTGGCGAGAAATAGCTGTTTCACAAAGACCCAGCTTTTAAAAGTGGATTGGAAATAATTTTTTTTCCAGTCATCCCAGAAGTAAACCAGTACGGAAAACATAGTGCCGGTATGAAGCATGACTAAAAGAAGGGTCATGTCCGGGCTTGAAGGGTCCAATCCCAATAATTTTTCCGCCACAATGACATGGGCCGAACTCGAAATCGGCAGAAGCTCGGCTAAACCCTGAATGACGGCAAGAAGGGCGATTGTGATTAAACTCATAAGAGGAAAATCCTTTCCGTGGGTCAGAACTATTTTGCCGGCGGCTACGATAACCCAAATTTCACCTGAAAACCCCAAAAAAAAGCCCGCGTCCCCCGAAAGGGCGCGGGCCTGAAAAACCTTTGGTTAAGAAGCGGCGGCGGTAGAGCGGACCAGAATACCTTCGGTGGGAAAGCCTGACTCAAACCAGTCCTGAATTCCTCCGGGATAATCTTCCGCCTTAAACCCGTATTCTTGCAGGGCTTTAGCCGCCCTGGGTCCGGCGGAGCACTCGACACTGGAGCAATGAGTAATGAAAAACTTGTCTTTGCCGTGTCTTTTTTCCACAGCCTGTACAAAGTCATGAAGATTATGGGCCAAAGGCAAATTATAAGAGCCGGGAATATGGAGTTTTTGATAACCGTCTTCCGACAAGACATTTAATACAACGACATTTTTTTCTTTCATTTTTTCGAGAACTTGTTCTTTGGTCAGAGCCATCTTTTCCTCCTTCGTTTGAAAATGATTTCTTTATTTACTTTAGGAGCTATGGATAAAAAAAGTAAAGCGGGTACGGGGAATAAAAAGAAGGTAAAAAATGGGTTAAAGAAAGAGGACGTTTAACCGGCTAAAAAAGTCGAGAGATTACGGGGGTGTAATTTTTTTGTCTGATTTTGAAAGGTTTGAAACCGAAGGAAAGCCTTATGAAAATTCCACGCAACGCATGGAGAGATTTTGGTATTCAAAGCCTTCATAGGGATAGCGCACTTTGGGTTTGCCCGCGACGCCCGCGGCCGCCACGGCCACGAGAAGCGGGGTGTAATGATCGTCGGTCGGAACGGAGGTACGGGCTCCAGGCGCTTGGGTATAGTCCGCGAGAGCGTCCAAATCGTTCCGGTCAAGATTTTCAACGACCCAGGTATCAAAATTCCTGGCCCAATCATCGGGCTCCGCTTCGCGGTCGGCAAAGTTTGCCCGGCGTAAGTTGTGCGTGATATTGCCGCTTCCCAAGAGGAAGACCCCTTTTTCCCTCAAAGGCGACAAAGCGCGGCCGAGGGCCAAATGTTCCTCGATCGGAACCCGGGTGCCGATGGAAACTTGAAGGATCGGTACATCGGCTTTGGGAAACATATGCACCAGCACGGACCAGGCCCCATGATCTAATCCGCGTTGATGAGTCTCAATCGGCTTGAGTCCTTTTTGGGAAAGGAGGTTAAAGACTTCTTTCGACAGCTCCGGCGAGGCGGGTGGCGCGTATTGAACCTGATAGAGCTCTTCGGGAAAGCCGTAAAAGTCATAAATCAAAGGGACCTTTTGACTGGGGCCGATATGGGCGGGCCGCTCCAGCCAATGAGCGGAAATGACTAGTACGGCTTGAGGCCGGGGAAGGGATTGGGCCCATTGGCGCCAAATGACAGGCGCGCCTTCTTTTTCCAGCGCGGTCATGGGAGAACCATGGCCCACAAATCCCACGGGCATTAAATTGGTTTCAGCCATGAGAAGGTTCCTTTTAGAGGAGAATCATTTGAACCACGAAGGGCACGAAGAGCACCAAGTACAGCAAAGACATTCTTTTAGACCATTTTTAGATTTAACTTTGTGCTCTTCGTGCCCTTTGTGGTTCAAAAGCCTTCATTAAGATAGGTGTTTTTTGAAAAAAGCCAAGGTCAAAGCCCAGGCTTGCTGTGAAGCCTCGGCGTTAAAATTGGAACGGTCATCGCAATTAAAGGCGTGATCGGCATAGGAAAATTCAACATTGGTGAATGTTTTGCCCGCGGCCCGCAAGGCATCGGTCAGCGATTTCACGTGATCGGGAAGAATATTTTTGTCCAAGCCGCCCCAATAAAGCAGCAGGGGTCCGTGCTGGTCCTTGGCCTGGGGTAAATGCTGGGGGACGATTCTTCCTCCGTAATAGGAAACCGCGGCTTCGAGGGGAAGGGTCGCGTTGGCCAGATATGAACAGCGTCCGCCTAGGCAATAGCCCACGGCGCCGATTTTCGTTACCTGTCCCGAGGATTTCAGCCAGTTAAAGCAGGCCTTCGCGTCCGCCGCGAAGCCGGCTTCGGTGATGGCCTGATAATGGGGCATAATAACGGTGAAATCGGTGCCGTAGGGAATCTCAAATCCGGCGGCAGCGGTGCGGTGAAAAAGCTCAGGAGCCACAACCAGGTAGCCCTCGGCGGCGAAACGATCGCAGACTTTTCGGATGTGGGGATTCACTCCATAAGCTTCTTGAAACAGGAGTAATCCCGCTTTGGGTTTGCTTTCGGG
>CAWKIY010000108.1:0-4619 GCA_963849245.1 candidate division FCPU426 bacterium
AGGTGGCAATTTGGCCTCAACAGGACCCGGTTCCAATCGGTCGAGCGATTGGCGAATAATCGAGACGCTTTCTCTCATCTCGTTCATCCGAACTTTATACCGACTCCAACAATCTCCAGCCATCTCAATACACTCGTTAAACTTCACCTGATCATAATAAAGATACGGTTGTTGTTTTCTCACATCGCAAGAAACACCCGAACCCCGCAAAGAAGGCCCGCAAACGCCCGCGCTGATTCCGACTTCAGGTGTAATGATCCCGACACCTTTCGTACGCTGTAAAAAGATCGGGTTATAAGTTAACAACCCCTCATATTCAGCGATCTTCGGCTCAAAGTAATCTAAGAAAGCCCGACACTTATCGACAAATTCCGGCAACACATCAATCATCACTCCGCCAATACGGATATAGTTGTAGGTCAAGCGTTGGCCGCAAGTCATTTCAAAAAGATCAATGATGCGTTCCCTCTCACGCAAGCCGTAAAGAAACGGGGTCAAAGCCCCAATATCTCCAGCAAAAGCCCCCATCCACAAAAGATGACTAGCTAATCTTTGTAATTCCACAAAAACCATTCGAAGCCATTGGGCTCTGGGCGGCGCTTCAATTCCCATCAGCTTTTCAACCGCTAAGGCAAAACCCAAATTAACACTCATCGCTGAAACATAGTCCACACGATCGGTATAAGTAATACATTGGGGAAAAGTGCGATTTTCGCAAATTTTTTCAATTGATCGATGTAAGTAGCCAAGAACCGGAATTGTTTCTTTAACCGTTTCGCCATCAAGTTTCACGATAAGACGCAAAACACCGTGGGTTGCCGGATGTTGAGGCCCCATGTTAACTACATATTCATCAGTCCCGAATTGGGACTCGCCGCCAATTTTAACTTGGCTTAACAATAAATCCGTCATCGGTAAAATCCTTTCGCAATGGATACTTTTTATAGTCATCAGGCATCATAATGCGCCGTAAATTGGAATGGCCCTCAAAAACGATTCCATAAAGATCGAATACTTCTCTTTCAAACCAATTGGCACTCGACCAAATTTTTTCTAGGGTAGGCGCCTTTGGATTAGCTCGATCAACATCCAACTTGATGGTTAATTGAACACAATGTTTATAAGACCAAAGATGGCAAACAACCGTTATTTTATTTTCTTTTGGATAGTCAACCGCAGTTAAGCAAGAAAGATGTTGAAAAGCATATTCACTTTTATCTCTCAAAGTTTCGCAAAAAGAAACGTAGGACTCAGACTTCAATAACACCACTAATTCTTTTTGAGCGGAGACGGAAACGGACAAAATCGAATCTTTAAATTCAGTTTCGATTTTTGTTTTAAGTTCTTCGTTTGTTATGGCCAATTTAAGCTCCTAAACGCCAAACGATTTTAAAACCAACATTGAAAGCATTTCAAAAACAATAAACCAGTTATGAATTAAGCATTTTTGCGGCGACGGAAAATAGGCTCGTCTTCGATTTTCTTTTGAATCGCCATCAACCCATGAAGTAATGATTCCGGACGCGGTGGGCACCCCGGAACATAAACATCAACTGGAACGAAAGAATCAATACCCTTTACTACCGTGTATGAATCATAGTAATAAGGCCCACCAGCGATAGTGCAACTGCCCATCGCAATAACCCAGCTAGGCTTGGGCATTTGTTCATAAAGCTTTTTAAGAGCATAACCCATTTTTTCAGTGATCGTGCCGGCAGCAATAAGCAAATCAGCCTGCCGAGGAGAGGGCCTAAATACTTCAGAGCCAAATCGTGAAATATCATAGCGCCCTGCCGCGGTCGCCATCATTTCAATGGCGCAGCAAGCTGTGCCAAATTGTAAGGGCCAAAGGGAGTTTTTGCGTGCCCATTTAAAAATGAATTCCACGGCTTTTTCCAAAGTCCAAAGACCCGGAATCTTACTTTCGCTTTCCATCATTTCAATTTCAGGACGGGATAAGCCTTTTAATCCTACTCCCATTTCAAAGCCTCCTTTTTCCACGCATAAGCCAACCCGATCAATAAAATCGCGATAAAAACGACCATCTCTCCAAAACCGAAAATTCCTAATTGTTTAAAAGAGACTGCCCAAGGGTAGAGAAAAACAGTTTCGATGTCAAAAATAACAAAGAGAAGAGCATAAAGATAAAAGCTAACATTAAATCTAAACCATGAAGTTCCGTAAGTTTCCACACCACATTCGTAGGTATCTTCGAAAATTTCTTTTTTGTACCTATTTTTGAGCCCTAAAAGTCCGTTTGGACTAAAAACCCAACCAGTAATAAATGCCATGAGGATAAAGAAAATACCAGCGAAGAGAAAAACCAAAACATAGCCATATTGTTCTAGCATGGGCCTCTCTCAAAGGAAGGAATATGCTGCGTAAAAACAGCTTATTCTATACACGCCCATCCTGTAAATTTCAAGGAATAACTTTAAATTGCTTAGTAGCACTGGAATTGTAGCTTCAAAAATCTCGATCTATTAAAAAGTCGGCAAACTGAAGCAAACCGCCTTTATCAGAAATGCCGTTAAGTTGATGCAGCGCCGCTTTTGACGATTCCACAAACGACTTTGCTTTTTTAACGGAATAGTCAATGGCTTGATACTTGGCCAACAGCAGAGTTAAAAACTTTAAATCGGACGAGGTCTTCAGTTTTCGTAAAATAATGGATTTCAATTTTTTCTTTTCGGCAGCTGTTCCCGTATCCATGCAATGGATAACAGGCAGCGTCAATTTCCCTTCTCGCAAATCACTCATAACCGGTTTGCCAACCTTTGATTTTTTACCGACAAAATCCAAGGTGTCATCAATTACTTGAAAAGCCATGCCAACACCCATACCAAACCGATAAAGATTTTTAACCGTTAGATCATTGCCGCCAGCCAACATCGCCCCCGATTGACAACTAGCTGCAAAAAGGCTTGCCGTTTTTTCCTCGATTACATTCAAGTATTCATTTTCAGTTAAATTCACATTAAAGCGGTTAAAGGTCTCGGAGATCTCCCCTCGGCAAATAATATTTGTCGTATCCGCCAAAGTACTTAATACATTTTTCGGAAGATCCTTCGCCATTAAATAAAACGAAGACGCAAAAACATAGTCTCCCATCAAAACAGAAACCTCGTTACCCCATTTAAAGTTAAGTGTTTTTTGCTTACGACGAATGGCGGAGTTATCAATAATGTCATCGTGGATCAAAGTTGCGACGTGGAGCATTTCCAAAGCGGCGCCCAAACTAATAGTCTCTTCAGAAAGATTGCCACAATACTTCGCCGATAGAATAGCCAGAGCAGGGCGAACTCTTTTTCCCGTGGAATGCGCTAAATAATCCACCATTTGCTGAATAAAAAGATTATTTGTTTTTAAGGACTGAGAAATTTTTTGCTCAACCTTATTTAAATCTTTTCGAATGGGCGCAGTTAGATCGGTCAGTATCATATTTCTTCTCTGAGGTTAAACTTTTAATTCTTCGCCTGATTAAATGCATTTTGAGTACAGAAACAACTTGTAACTTCTTTGAAAAGATTTGAGATTCAATCAATAACTAAACAACAGAATAAATGACAAGAAAATAAAAAAGCCCCGCGATAACGCGAGGCTTGAACACAATCGCCACTATTCTCCGAACTGTTCTTTCATTTCCAGAAAACGGATAAACTTTTCTAAATTCTCAAGACTTGTCACAATTATGCTTTCGCCAGATAAACTAATGACCTTGGCCTTAAGTAACTTTTCAATAATTTCCTGCGTCTTCGCTAAATCCAACCCGCACATTTTGCTCAATTCTGAAACAGTGAAGTTTATATCCATCGCTATCCCATTCGGGCCTTCTTCCCCGTGTTTATGAACCACCAGGAGAATTGTATTAGCCACCAAGCGATTAGCGTCTTTGATCATCAAATTAGCGATCTGCTGATTTCCGTCACGCAAACGAGCAGTTAAGTTTTTCAAAATCTTTTTAACAATTTTCGGATTAGTCTGCATGTGCATCTCAAAAACTTCTTCATCTAATGCAATAAGCCGGGAAGCTTCCAATGCAATTGCGTTAGCGGAGCGGACATCTTTGTCAATAACAGCCATTTCGCCAAAAAAATCTCCCGGTCCTAAAATAACAAGTGTTTTTTCTTCGCCGTTTTTCAGTTGTTTAGTGATTTTCACTTTGCCCGATTGAATAATATACATTTCATTGCCAACATCACCCTCACGGAAAATAATATCATCCGGATTATAAGAGCGACCGCATTTTTCAAAAATTTCTTGTTCAGTACTCATAGGATCCTCTAAAGGAAGTCTTTGGATTTATCAGGGTCAAAACAAATCTGTAACAAATTGCAGTGACCCTTTACACAAGAGGAGTATAGAGAAAATCTAATGGAAGGCAATATAGTTTAGAAATAAAAGTCCAAAGAGAAGTGATGATTTGAACCCAAGAAACCCGCATCAGTCCAAGCATAATTCACGGCAATATAATCTTTGAACGCAGCGATTTTAACGCCTGCTCCCAAAGAAAGTCCTGCCTCCCCACCAATTCCGACTTGATTCTGATCAATAGAACCTTGGAACTCGTATCCAAATCGCCCAACCAAAGTATCTTTATACCAATACTCTCCGCCTAA
>CAWKIY010000109.1:0-12919 GCA_963849245.1 candidate division FCPU426 bacterium
AATTAACGCTTATAAATTGTAAATCATCTTTCGACAAGCCGTGGGTCAAAGATTAATTGCGGTTGGCTCGCGGATTCCGGCGAGGAGTATCGAGAAAGATTGAAAAACAACAAGTATGGTTTTTATTTAAAAGCGGAAAATAAAACGCGGGTGATATTTGACGTTAATAAAGATGATCTTGTTTATAGATTGAATAAAAACGAAATAAACCCTACATTTGAAGAACTGTTAAAAAAAGTAAATCAGTTTTTTTCAGAGACGGCTCAGGATGTTAATTGATACCCACTGTCACTTGGATGATATAAGGCTGATTGGGGATGAAGAGCAAGTCCTTCAAAAAGCCCATGAGATGGGCGTTGAAACCTTTGTGACTATTGGGTGCGACCTCCAAACATCTGCTGCCGCGGCTAAAATAGCTTTAAGACATCCAGGCAAGATTTATCACACGGTGGGAGCTCATCCTTCGGATGTGGACCGTTTTGAGGAATCAGAACTGCTCTTAATTGAAAGACTCATCCGGGAGTCGAACCCCAAAGCGATAGGTGAAATCGGCTTGGATTATTACCATAACTCCGATAAAAAACGGCAATTTGAGGTTTTTGAGCGAATGATCGCCTTGGCCCTGGAGTTATCCCTGCCAATCGTTATCCATGACCGTGACGCGCATGATGATATTTACCGGGTTTTAAAAGAAAAAGCTCAAGGCTTAAAGATTTTGATGCATTGCTATTCCGCGGGCCCTGATTATGTTGACCAGTTTATGGAATTAGGCTGCACCTTTTCTATCGCGGGGCCTATTACTTTTAAAAACGGGCAATCACATCGGGACGCGGTGGCGAAAATTCCTCTCGAACGGATCGTGGTCGAAACAGACTCACCTTATTTAACCCCGCACCCTTATCGAGGCCAAAGAAATGAACCGGCCTATGTGAAGTTCACAGCGGAAAAGGTGGCTGAGGTAAAAGGCGTCTCCTTCGAGGAAGTTGCCCGAATCACCACGCAAAACGCCAAACAATTCTTCGGTATTTGATTTTCTCCCCTACTCGATCATTATTCCCCTTCTTTGCGGGTTTTATTGGGTTTTTGAGAGGCTTCTATTGGCTTTGAGCCCCTTCTGAGTAAAATAACCCCTTCATTTACCCTGAAAGGTAAAGCCATGATCCGTGAATGTTTAGCTAAATTAGCTCAAAAGCAGTCCCTATCCGAAGCCGAAGCTTCGGATTGCATGCTAGAAATATTAGAAGGTAAGGCCACGCCCGCCCAGGTCGCCAGCTATCTCACTTTTCTTAATTACAAAACCGAAACCACCGATGAAGTGGTCGGAAGCGTCAAGGCCATGCGGAATAAAATGAGCCGGGTAAACGCTGAAGGTCTGGACGCTATCGACGTTTGCGGGACCGGCGGAGACCACCGGGGCACGTTTAACATTTCAACCACCGCGGCCTTAATCTTGGCAGGTGGAGGGGTGGCTGTGGCGAAGCATGGTAATCGGGCCGCCTCCAGTCAATGCGGAAGCGCGGAGGTCTTGGAAGCTTTGGGTGTCAAAATTGACGCGCCTACCCGCACAGCGGAAAAATGCCTTCAAGAAGCCAAAGTCGCCTTTCTCTTCGCGCCTCATTACCATCCAGCTATGAAAAACGTGGGACCGATCCGAAAAGAACTGGGTATTCGAACCCTTTTTAATATTTTGGGCCCAATGAGTAATCCCGCTTCAGTCAAAAAACAAGTCGTCGGGGTGTTTGATTTGGAAAAAGCCCGGCTTATAGCCGAAGTTTTAGTCAAGGCGGGAAGCGAACGGGTTATCACCCTTCATAGTGAGGAAGGGTTGGATGAGGTCTCTTGCGCCGGACCCACGACTTTATTTGAGTGCCAAAAGGATTCCCGGGGTCAAATGAATATCCGGGAAATGGAAATTCATCCCGAACTTTTCGGGTACACACGGCATGACCTTCAACTCTTAAAGGGAAGCGATGCCGCTTCGAACGCGAAGATTGTGACTGAAATTTTAAACGGTGAAAAGGGACCCCGGCGGGAGGCGGTTGTGATGAACGCGGCGGTCGGCTTTTATTTGGCGGGAAAATGCTCGAGCGTTCAGGATGGAAAAGCGTTTGCGGAAGAATCGCTCGATTCCCAAAAAGCCTTGAATGCGCTGCGAATTCTCGAAAAAGTATCCCATCTATGAGTATTCTTCAACAAATAGCTGAAACCAAAAGTCAGGAAGTTGCCCTATTAAAGAGGGAAAGAGGATTGAGCTCATTGAAGGAAGGGGCGCGTTCTCAACAAGCTCCAAAGGACTTTAAAAGAGCCGTTCAAAGGCCCGGAAAACTTTCCCTAATCGCGGAACTCAAGAAAGCGAGTCCCTCAAAAGGCGTTTTGCGTTCTGATTTTCAAATTGAGTCTTTGGCGAAAGCTTATGCCAGGGCCGGCGCCCAAGCCCTTTCCGTTTTAACGGACGTTTCCTATTTTCAAGGTTCGCTGGATTATTTGAAAAAGGCTCAAGCGGTTTCAGGGCTTCCGGTTTTACGCAAAGACTTTTTAATTGATGAACATCAGATATATGAGGCCCGGGAGGCTGGCGCTGACGGAATACTGTTAATCGTGGCAATGCTTTCGTTGGAACAATTAAAAGACTTCATGGCGCTTGCTTCTGAACTCTCTATGACCAGTTTGGTCGAAGTTCATGATGAAAAAGAATTGGAAACGGCTTTAAAGGCTGAAGTGAAACTACTGGGGATTAACAACCGCAACTTAAATGATTTTGTGGTCACGCTTCAAACCTCGGTTGATTTAATCAAGAGGTGTCCCAAGGATTTGCCTGTTGTCAGCGAAAGCGGTATTTTTACCCGGGCGGACGCTCTCCTTTTAAAAGAAAAGGGTGCTTCGGCCATTTTGGTGGGTGAAGCTTTTATGATTTCAGATGACGTGGAAGCGGCTGTTAAAGCCGTTTTGCCGGAGAGTTAAAATGTTTCGTGTGAAAATTTGCGGCGTGACCCGTCCGGAAGATGTGCGTTTTATCGCCCGCGCGGGAGCGGACGCGATTGGTTTTCAAATGTCACGAGGCCCCCGCAAAATTTCACCCGCCCGGGCGAGACAATTGGTAAAACTAGTTCCCCCTCTTGTGACGCCGGTCGGCGTGTTTGTGAATGAGACATCTGCTCAGGTAAAGGCATTGATTAAGCTTTGTGGGTTTCAAACAGTTCAATTACATGGCGATGAAAACGAAGCCTATTGTGAAAAAATTGAAATTCCTGTCATGAAAGTTATACGGATGAAAAGCCCGCAAACTTATAAGGCCTTTCGAGGCTTTGCGGTTGCGGCCTATTTATTGGACTCCTATAATGAAAATGTTACGGGCGGAAGCGGCAAAAGTTTCCAGCCGATGTGGGCCCGCAAAGCGGTTCAGGAGCTTCCGGGTCCGGTTTTAATCGCGGGGGGGCTTACCTCCGCGAATGTCCAGAAAGTCATTCATCAGTCCCAGGCTTTTGGAGTCGATGTTTCAAGCGGCGTGGAAAGCCGCCCCGGCATTAAAGATTCCCGGAAAGTCTCCCTCTTTATTCATAACGCCAAAAAAGCTTTCAGCCGTTGAAAGGTTAGGGTTCTGCCGTGGCCGATCAAAAGTCTTTGATTATTAAGCTGGCTCATATCTATTACCACACCGGTAGTTGGGATAAAGCCATTATTGAGTATGAAAAAATTGTCGCTTTGGATCCCAATGATTACAACGTTCATTTAACCTTAGGGGAATTGTTCTTAAAAAAAAGCGATATGGAACGGGCCTATAAGCAATTTGAGACGGCCGCCGGGGGGTTCCTGAAGGAAAAGAACCCTAAAAAGGCTTCGGGCGCTTTTCGTGAAATGGCGAATTTGATCCAAAAAATGGTGGAACCTCAAGACATGGAGAAGGCCACCCAAATGTATAAAACTATTTTGGGAAGGCTGCCGGATTCTGTCGAAACTTTGGCCAACTTGCGTGATCTTTATTTGCGCCATAACCAAATCGATGAAGCTATTTCTTACACACTGCAATTGGGTGATCTATATAATCGTTTGGATTACATTGATAAAGCGGAGGCTGAATACGTGAAAATTATCTCTCTCAATCCCGCTCATGAAGAGGCGAGGATAAAGCTGGAAAAAGTTAGAAATGAAATCAACCTTCCGCCTGCCCAACCAGGTTCTTAAGATGAGTTCTTTACCCGATTCGCAAGGCTATTTCGGTCCTTATGGCGGCCAATATGTTCCTGAAACCCTGATGGTAGCGCTGCGGGAACTGTCTTCAGCCTATGACAAGGCCCGGCACGATAAGAAATTCAAAGAAGAATTTCACCGTTATTTGCTGGAATACGATGGCCGTCCAACTCCCGTAACGTTTGCCGCGAATCTCAGCCGGGTTTCAGGCGGCGCCAAGATCTACCTCAAAAGAGAGGATTTGAACCATACAGGTGCGCATAAGATCAATAACTGCCTGGGCCAAATCATCTTGGCGGCCCGCATGGGTAAAAAGCGAATCATCGCCGAGACTGGAGCGGGTCAGCATGGAGTCGCGACCGCGACAGTCTGCGCTTTATTTGGGATTAAATGTGAAGTTTACATGGGGGAAGAGGATGTTCGCCGCCAATCACTGAATGTTTTTCGTATGAAACTTTTAGGCGCTCAAGTTCACTCAGTAACTTCCGGAACCCGTACCCTGAAAGACGCTATGAGTGAAGCCATTCGAGACTGGG
Source organism: candidate division FCPU426 bacterium (assembly GCA_963849245.1). Classification (GTDB taxonomy): domain Bacteria; phylum Oederibacteriota; class Muellerivitia; order Muellerivitales; family Muellerivitaceae; genus CAWKIY01. The sequence goes on from CAWKIY010000109.1 coordinate 4,725, forward strand.
TAACCAATGTTCGGACCACTTACTATCTCATAGGCTCAGCTGCGGGACCCCATCCTTATCCTATGATGGTTCGGGATTTTCAACGGATTATAGGTGATGAGGCCCGGCGACAAATATTAAAAGCCGAAGGACGGCTTCCGGATTTGATAACGGCTTGTGTCAATGGCGGCTCTAATGCGATTGGTATTTTTTATCCTTTTTTAAAAGACCGCAAAGTCAAATTAGTGGGCGTGGAAGCGGCAGGCGATGGCATTAATACCCGGCGGACGGCGGCGACAATGGCTAAAGGTAAACCGGGAATTTTACATGGAAGCCGTAGTTATGTTCTTCAAACTAAAGAAGGGCAAATCGCAGATACTCATTCGATTTCAGCGGGATTGGATTATCCGGGAGTGGGTCCTGAACACGCCCAACTTAAAGATACTGGACGGGCTAGTTATGTGGCGGTGACGGATTCACAAGCGCTGGAAGCTTTTCAACTCTTGGCCAAGACGGAAGGAATTTTGGGCGCTTTAGAAAGCTGCCACGCGGTCTATGAAGGCGTTCGGCTTGCCCGCCAAATGCCAAAAAGATCGATACTTATCGTGAACTTATCAGGCCGGGGAGATAAAGACGTGAATACGGTTTTAGAACGTCTTGGCAATTCTATTGGGAGCAAAAAGCATTGAGCCGCCGGCTTCGAGAAGCTTTTCAGCAAGGCCGTTTAAAAAAACGAGCACTTTTTTTGCCTTATATCTGCTTGGGATATCCAACTTATCAAGCTTCCTTAAACGCGGCGGAAGCCGCTCTTGACGCCGGAGCGGCGGCCCTTGAATTAGGGATTCCTTTCTCGGATCCCATTGCCGATGGACCGACTTTGCAAAAGGCGACCCAATACGCCTTGGTTCACCATACGCATCCTAAAGACGTCTTTCGCCTTATTCGGGATCTTCGCAAGGAAAAATATCAGCAGCCGCTTTTGGTGATGACTTATTTAAATGTGGTTGAACAAATGACGTGGAAACGTTTTGCGCGGGAATTGTCGGAGTCTGGAGGAGATGGAGCGATTATTCCGGATTTGCCATTGGAACAATTTTCGTTCTTTAAAAACGTATTAAATCAAAAGAATCTTGGCTTAATCCCTTTTATCGCACCTACTTCAAGCCCTGAGCGGGTTAAAAAGGCCGATGCTCAGGAAGCTCCTTTTTTGTATTATGTTTCGGTAACGGGGGTGACGGGCGCTCGTAAGAATCTTCCGGCGGGTTTATTGGGCGCGTTGAGGTCTTTGCGGAGTCGTTTAAAAACTCCAATTGTGGTGGGGTTCGGTATCTCGAACGCTCATCAAGCTGGCCAAGTGGGTCAAGTGGCGGATGGCGTTATTATCGCCAGTGCTTTGGTTCAGTTGATTTCAAAAACAGCGTTGTCCCGAATTGGTCCCGAAGTTGAAAAGTTCTGCCGTCAGGTGATCCAAAAGCTGAAGTGATCTCGGAAGGAGTCTCTCGTGGCCTGGTATAAAAAACCAAAAAAAGACATCGAAAAAGCCGGAGGCAAAAAGTCCGTCCAGGTTCCGCAAGGGCTTTATACCAAATGCAAAAATTGCTCGGCGGTTCTTTATAACAAAGACGTGGATAAGAATCTAAAAGTTTGTCCAACTTGCGGATACCACAACCAATTATCCTCGCTCGAACGCCTTTATCTCACTCTCGACTCGGGTACCTTTCAGGAATTGGATGAGAAAATGGTGGGGGCTAATCCTTTGGAATTTCCCGAATATGAATCCAAGGTTAAGAAAAGCCAGGAAAAAACCAAGATGAATGACGCGGTTGTGACAGGTCTAGGAAAAATCAACGGACAGCCTACCGCCATTGCCATTATGGAATTTCAATTTATGGGCGGCAGTATGGGTATTGTTGTCGGTGAAAAAATAACTAGGGCCATTGAAGCGGCCATTGAAAAGAAGGTCGGAATGGTCATTGTTTCCGCGTCCGGCGGGGCTCGGATGCAGGAAGGTATTTTTTCCTTAATGCAAATGGCCAAAATCTCGGCGGCTTTGGCCCGATTAGGCGAAGCTGGGCTTCCTTATCTATCAGTTATGACTGACGCGACAACGGGAGGTGTGGCTGCTTCCTTCGCGATGCTGGGAGACGTAAACATCGCGGAGCCGGGAGCCATGATTGGGTTCGCTGGTCCCCGGGTTATTGAACAAACCATTCGTCAAAAGCTTCCTAAAGGTTTTCAGCGTTCGGAATTCTTGATGGATCATGGTTTTGTGGATATTATCGTGCCACGCGGTGAAATGAAAGAAACGCTCGGGAAATACTTAAAATTCTTCCGTTCGTGAAATCTCTGTTGAAACTAGAGTCATTAGAACAATTGGGCTGGCGTTTTGGTCTTGAAACCATTCAAGCTCTCCTTTCTGAGTTGAACCATCCCGAGATGGGTTTAAAAGTCATCCATGTGGCTGGATCCAACGGGAAGGGTTCTACCTGCGCTTTTACGGCCTCGTTTCTTAAAAATCGCGGTTATAAAACAGGTCTTTATACTTCGCCCCATTTATCTGATATTCGTGAAAGATTCAGGGTGAATGGGACTTGGATCTCCCAAAGGGATTTTGACCGCCATTCCCGTTTCGTTTTAGATACTTGTTTAAAAGTTAAAAAAAGACTTGGCTATTTTCCAACTCATTTTGAGGCTTTAACTGCGATCGCCTTTTGTTGGTTTAAAGAACAACGCGTTGATTGGCTTGTTTTGGAAGTCGGTTTAGGCGGACGATTAGACGCGACGAATGTGATCGAAAGGCCGATCGTTTCGCTCATTACTCCGGTAGGCTTGGAACATCAAAATATTTTAGGCAAGACAGTCGATAAAATAGCGGCAGAAAAAGCCGGTATTTTAAAATCAAACGGGTTAGCCGCGACAATTCAGTATCAGCCAGCAGCCTTAAGCTCAATTCTTCAAATAGCTGAAAAGAAGAGGGCACGAGTTTGGGTCGGGGGAAAAGACTTCAAATTCGGTCCCAGCCGGTTGGGCTTTTACTGGCGAGGCCCAGGATTTGAAGGCGAGCTAAAAGTGCCGAATCTGCCGGATTATCAAATTGTCAACGCGTCTTTGGCCTTGGCGGGGATTCAAATTTTGAGAACTCAAGGGTTCTCAGCCGATCAGAAGCTGATTGAAAGGTCTTTTGGTGAGATGCGCTGGCCGGGAAGGGTTGAAACGATTAGCCGCAAACCCTTGATTCTCATGGATGGAGCGCATAATCCGGATGCTGCTCGTGGATTAGTCTCCTTTTTGAAGAGACAATATCCACGCCAAAGATGGGTTGTTTTAAATGGCTTTTTGAAAGATAAAGATTATGCTTCTTTTGCTCGGATAATGAAGCCGGTGACAGTTTTATCGGTTGTGACAGAGCCTGAAAGTGATCGAACGGAAAAGGGACTTAGAATTTTTGAGGCTTGGGAAAAAGAAGGCGTAAAATCAATTTGGGTCAACGATTGGAAAAAAGCTTTAACTTTTGCCCAAACAAAAACGAGAAGCGGCTTTTCAAATACCGGCCTTTTGATCACCGGATCTCTTTATTTGGTCGGTGGGTGCCGATATCAGCTAATCGGCTTTCGGGGATTGGATAAAATTTAAAGTGGGTTTGAAGGGGGATCTATTGGCCGTTAAAAATAAAAAACCTGTTCTTTCGATTATTGTTCCGGTTTATAACGAAGAAAAAACTGTTTTGCCGCTCTTGAATAAAGTTCAATCGGTCCGATTAATGGGACTCCAAAAACAAATTATTGTCGTTAACGATGGGTCTGTTGACGGAACGGCCGCTTTATTGACGAAAATACGTGGAAAAAATATCCAGATTTTCCATCATGAGAAAAACAAGGGGAAAGGCGCGGCTATCCGAACGGCTATTCCACATACAACGGGGGATTATGTCGTTATTCAAGACGCAGATTTAGAATATGATCCTTCAGATTATGAAAAACTTTTAGTGCCCCTTTTGGACGGCTCCGCTGATGTAGTTTATGGTTCTAGGTTTTTGGGGCTGCATCGGGCTTTCTTGTTTTGGCATTACGTGGGAAACAAATTTTTGAGTTTTGTGACAAATGTTCTATACAACACAATTTTAACGGACATGGAAACTTGCTACAAAATTTTTAAGGGCGATATTATTCGCGGACTAAAGCTTCGGTCAAATCGTTTTGAGTTTGAGCCGGAGGTTACAGCTAAAATATTGAAGCGAGGCCATAAACTTTTTGAGATTCCTATTTCTTATCACGGAAGGGGTTTTGAAGAGGGAAAGAAAATTACTTGGCGAGATGGTATTTCTGCGCTTTTTGCTTTGGTTCGGTACCGATTTTTTGATTAGGATTTTTTTGAAAAATTCGGGAATTATTTAGAGGAGTGTTTTTTGATTTTTGAATTTAAAAAAAAGTCGAATGATTCAAGCTCTTACTTGTTTTTAATTCTTTTTATAGTTGCTCTCATTAGTGTTTCGGATTTCACTTGGCTTCTTTATGAGAAAATACCGCCTCATTGGGATATGTCAAGGCATCTTTGGACAAGTCTTTTATATCTAAATATGCTTCATCTAAAATCTTTTTATCATCTATGGACTGATTATTACTACTATCCTCCTTTACGCTATTGGCTGACACTTCCTTTTTATCTTGCTTTTGGAAAATCGATTACGACTGCAGTGATGAGTAACGTTGTATTTGTCTTGATTTTAGCTTTTTCTCTTTATGAAACCGGCAGAATATTGTGGGGAAAATCGACTGGTTTGCTTGCGGTTATTGGCATTTTATGTTCTCCGATGTTTATTGGCCAATTTAAAGAGTATCAGTTAGATGCACCTTTAGCGGCCATGGTGGCTTTGAGTTTGTGTTTGTTAATTAAGGCGAAAGATTTTTCTAGTAAAAAATTTTCTGTTTTGTTTGGTTTGTCGTGTGGTTTGGGAATGTTGACGAAATGGACTTTTATATGTTGTCTATTTTTGCCCGCAAGTTACGCCCTTTTTAAGAGCGTTTTTGAGTCGGGTTCCAATCGAAATAAAGTTATCGAAAATATTTTCTGGGCTTGTTTTCTTGCGGCCGGGGTTTCTTTTATCTGGTACACACATCCTCATATGCTGAAAACGGATTTTTTTGGTAACGGGATTAAAAGCACGGATGGAAGCTTTTGGTCTCTTGATTCGATTTTCTGGTATTTGCAAAGATTTGAAAGTATTCAGATGTATTTAATTCCTTCAGCGTTCTTCTTAATCGGTTTCGTAACAATCTTTTTTCATAAAGGGCTGTTTGAGAAAAATTTGTATCCTTTTTTATTAATAGTGGGCTGTTATTTCTCCTTCACTCTGATGCATCATGATATTCGATACACAATGCCAATGCTTGTAGGCGTATTTATTGTGACGGTTTATTGGATTGAGCTTATCGAAAATCGAATATTTCGAAGCTTTTTAAAGGTTCTCTTTGTATTTTATTGTTGTTTTGCTTTTTGGGTTGTGAGCTTTGGGACGAAGTTATTTTCTAAGGATGTAGTTGTGGGTCCCGTTGTTATTTTTGATCAATCGGGTTATGGAACCGGCGCACCTGACTCGACGGATTGGCACCAGGAAGATGTTTTTAAAATTATTTCTCAAGATAAAACAGAAGCAAAAGAAACGGCTTGGCAGGGTCCCGACCCGGACATCGCGAGATTTAACAATTGGGGAATTGCTTATTATGCCTTGAAATACGATGTGAAATTGAAGAGCCTGGAAGAGAGGCCAGAGTATTTTTTGAAGAGAACTTATTTAAAAATGAATTCTTATCCAGGATATGAATTTTTCCGCCAGTTTGTTTTGCCGGATCAGTCTTTCTTATACCTGATGAAAAGGAAGTATTCGTAGTTTTAGGCTTGGTTTTGAATGCTTAGGTTGGACTGCCGCCAAAGGCAGACTTGAAGGCCCAGCAAGAAAAATTGAACGTTCATAAATTGGTGGCTAAAAGTATATTCCGTCAACCCCCAGATCAAAATCGAAGTATAAAGACATAAGAATAACCAATTGACCTCCCTGGTTTCGGGTTCGTTTGATTTCAATTTTAGGGCTGCAAAATAATAGCTAGAAATCCAAAACAGGTATGCGCCAAGACCGATCCAGCCATTTTGCGCCGTAATTTGTAGAAAGTTATTATGTAAATGGGGAACGGTCGGTTCGAGATCGGCATTCGGCATTTTGTAACGGGGATATATATTCTCAAGATTGCCCTGGCCGACTCCCCAAGGATAATCTTTGATAATATTCAAACCCGCCGCCCAAATTAAAAAACGGGTTTGAGGGGAGTTTTGAAGCTGATGTTTTTCGTTAAAGTTAAAAGAAATATCTCCGATGCTTTTAAACCTGTCTTGAATGGAGTGGGGAAGAAGAAGAAATAAACTGAGTAATACTGGAATCGAAATTAAAAGCCATTTTCGGCTAAAGCGACTGATTAAGAGGAGGAGACCGACTAAAAAACCAAGCCATGCTCCGCGAGTTTCTGTCAGGATGGCGGGCGTGCTTGAGGGTCCAGGCGACGTACGCGCGCGTGCGCGGGCCCGGTTGCGATGACTCGTTCAAAGCCCCCCCATTCCGGCGAGCAGGGTGATCGCCGCCGCGCCCCACAACCCGGCGAACACGTCGTCGAACATCACTCCCCAACCCGGCCGGCAGCACGCTTCTCGGCGAGGAACGCGGGCCACGGCTTGAGCTGATCGAACAGCCGGAACGCGACCACGGCGGCGATCGACCGCGACCCAGGTGGAGGGGCTCGCGGCGAGCACGAAGAGGACGCCGGCCACCTCATCGATGACGACGAACTGCGGATCCTTCAGCGACGTCTCGGCGACCACGATCGACGAAGCCCACACCCCGACGACGTGAGCGACGATCGCCGCCGCCAGGACGACGCCCCCGCCCGAGCGGCCGCAGGAGGAGGTACAGCGGCAGCGCGCCCAGCGTCCCCACCGTCCCCGGCGCGACGGCACGTACCCGCAGCCGAACCAGGTCGCGAGCGCGAAGGCCACGCGGTTCTTCGTCCCTTGCCGGCGGCGCAGTGGCTTGGCGGCGGGCGGATGCGACTTCGCGCGCGCGCGACGCATGCGCAGCGACCTCGCCCACGATGCGGTGAACGATGAGCGACGTAGGAGATCCCCATGAGCACGTCGATCACCCAGTGGTGGTCGAGGTACACCGCCGCGAAGCACATCGACGCGAAGAACAGGATGGACAGCGTCTTGCCGAAGGTGCGGAAGCTTCGACCACCCGAAGAGCAGGACCAGCAGCGGATACGCCACGTGGAGGGACGGCACGGCGCCGAACACGTCGGTCGAGCGGCCGTAGAACCCGTGGAAGTAGCCGAAGTGGATCCACTGATCGACGCGCGCGAGGTTGGGCCCCTCGCTGGCGTGCGCCGTCGAGGTTGACGGCGCATCCGTGCTGGTGGAAGTACCAGGGGGGAGCCGCCGGATACACGTGGTACGTGACGAAGCCGCACAGGTTGACGAGGAGGAACGTCCACCCGAAACGCTTCATCGTCTCGTAGTCCTTCACGTACAGGTAGATCGCGAAGGCGATGGCCACCTCGAGGAAGGTCCCGTACGGAATGGAGCAGATGAGATCGAGCGCTGGAACAGAGTGCGCCTGGAACCAGTCGTGAAGCGTGGTGCCGTCGGCGAACCCGAACCAGCGCGAGTCGAGCGCCCGCAGATCACAGATGTGGAGCCGGTCGGGGGTGACCCCTACGCTCTTCACGAAGCGCATGGCGTCGTAGACGAGCCCCAGGATGGCGAACGGGTAGAGCCCCCAGAAGAGCTTTCGGGTGCGCGGACCCGTCCACGCCAGGGCCGGCGCGACGATCAAGAACAGCAGGTACTCGAAGCGCCGCTCCCCCTCGGCCGCGCGCCACAGAACCCATGCGAGCATGGGGAGCGGCGCGAGAATCGCCCCGATCACGCCCTCCACCACCCGTCGCGTTTGGCCAGCTCGAACACCTCGCGCAGGATGGCAATGCCGTTCGACGCGGTCGCCCGATCGATGGTGAGCGCCGGCTGAAGACGGACGCGCGGCGCGTACGCCATGGAGAGCAGCCCGCGCTTCACGCACTCCTCGTAGATCCGCAGGGTGATCTTCTTGCCCAGCGGAACGCGCGTCTTCTTGTCTTCCACCAGCTCGATGGCGAGGAAGAGGCCGCGCCCGCGCA
>CAWKIY010000110.1:0-7649 GCA_963849245.1 candidate division FCPU426 bacterium
CGAAACCGATAAATTACCATCGACTTGCCCAGAAACTTTATGTTTAGGGGTATCAACTCCCATAAGAGCTAAAAGATTAACTAATTTTTCATTTTTGAACGGACCATCTACCGTCACTTGACTTTCCTCGTCCCAAAAAGCCCTTGGCGAGGACAAGGAACCAGCCAAAGTATATTTAGCCTCATCACGGACAAGGGAAAGACTACCCGTAATTTTGGATTTGTCGCCCGCGAACTTAAATTCCGTCCGGTCAAAGTCATAGTTTTGAATAGCTCCATCCGTCACAACAAAAGAACCTTCCATTGGCAGTTCAGCCAAAGTCCCTTTCTTTAACTGTAATTGACCCGTAATACTGCCCTTTACTTTTAAAGACGAAGGTAAAAACTGTGTCAAATTAGGGGCATCGGATAAAAGAATTGGTTCAATCCTTAAAAGCGCCTGCACTTCAACCACATTGCCTGAAGCATCTAAAATTCCGGACCCATAAATAGTTTTTCCAAGGTTAAACTTTCCCCGCAAAACCGAATCATCGCAGGAGGCGTTCATTGAAAATTTCGAAAATTGATACGTTTTTTTATTTAAATCCGTAAGGGAAAAAGCCTCTGTTGAAAAAGCGCCTTTCCAATTTTTCCAAAAAGGATCACCCGTTTCAGCGTCCCATTGAAAATCGCCCGAAAGAAATGGCCCTTTCCCCAATTGAAAGTCATGACTTGAAAAATGAAGACTCATTTTTCCGGGATCAGAACGAGTGTCCCAAGAACCGGTGATCAAAATGGAATTGGTTCCTTGATTAAGTTTAACTTTTTTAATTTGGAGCTTTCCCTGCTCCATATTCAATAAAGCTTCTACTTGATCCGCTTCCCAATCACCCACCTTGAGCGAATCCACTGAGCCCTCACCTTCAATAATTGGGTTTTTTCTAAAGCCCTCGAAATGCAGGTGGCCCGTGACCCATCCTTCAAAAGGTTGAGGCGGGTTGTTCCAAATTCCAATCTCAGAAATTATTTTAATCGGCACACCTTGGGCCTGTATTTTCAAATCGAGTGATGAATCCGGATCAAGACCCAATTTACCCGATGTTGAAAAAATATCTCCAACTTCGAATTTCTCAAAATCAAGCTCCCCGGGTTTCCACGCCAGCGAAACATTCAAAGGCAGCGAAACTTTCTTCCCATCGGGATCTAAATCGCCTAACACAATCCCGTTTGAAAAAAATTGAACCGTAGCGGAAGGACTCTTACGGGTACCCGCCAAATTCAAATCCAAATCGACTAAACCCGTAATATCGGAAAATTGATCATTTAAAAAAGGTAAATCCTGAAGCGGAATATTTTTTCCAATAATTTGAATGTCGATCGGCTGATCGTCAGTTTTAGGCCAATTTCCTGTTCCTGTTAGTTTGACCGTCTTTTTACCTGCCACCAAAACAAATTTTTCAACTTCCCAATGGTCGCCTTTTTCAAGTAACTCACCCTCTAACCGGGCTTTATCATTGATCGTCGCGGATAATTCGAGCTTTTGGTTTTTAAGTTGAAGACTGCTTTTAATGGTGTAGTGAAGCAGATTATCTTGAACTAACCGGGTCAAATTCATCTGGCTTGTGGCGGAAACAATAGGTTCGTTGATTGAGCCGCCAAGATGTAATTCCACATTTCCTCGTCCATCCATACCAGAAACGCCCAAAGTCGAAGCCAATTTTTTGGCTTCGACGTCCGTTAAAACGGCCGAAAGAGAAACAGGCGCGTTACCTTCTCCTGACAGAGCTATAAATCCGTTCGCTTGCAATTGGCCGTCATAAAGTTTGCCTTCAACGTCATAGAGATTAAATCTTTCTTTTTCGTAACCTGCCTTCACTGAAAAAGAATCTAATTGCCAGTTTCCAACATGTGACGGACCTAGTTTTGCCGTTCCTTCTAAAATGGGATCGGACAAAACGCCCGCGACCGCAAAAGCCGCCGAACCGGTGCCATCCGCCTTTAAATCCTTAATTTTCAATATATCGGCAAAAACACCTGCCAGCGATAACTGATCTGTCGATGTGCGGACCGCTAAAGGACGACTATCAAACGGGAGTACACCGGAAGCAGTCCAAGGTGTTTGTCCCACATTAAAGTGAATATCTCCTGGAACCGTTAATTCGGTGGGACGGATAAAAGCTCTGCCATTGATATCCGAGAAAACAATGCCCACGGGCTCGGGCGATTTAACAGAGGCTTTCCATAAAGTTGTTTTAGCGTCGAACCAAAGATGACCCGGCTGAAAAACAAAAGGACTTTCCGCGTCAATCGTGCCCCCCTCTAGTTCCCAACCCGACAGGTCTTTCAAAACCGAACTACCGGAAGCTAAAGGCCATTGCTGCAAATTAAGTTTTCCCAAAATTTTAAATTTCTCTAGGCTGAAACTACCGTTAAAAGCAATTGTTCCCTGGCTGCCAGCTTCAGGTGAATGGGCTTGAAGCAGCAATCCCCAAATTTTTCCATTTTCAGTAGAAGCTTGAAAATTGACATTATTCACGATTTCGCGGGGAGTCTTTCCCGCTTGAATCGAGAAAGAGCCTTGGCGAATAAAAAGTTTTCCCGCCGGAATAACCGGAAGCGGAATTTTCGTGATGTCTAAAGCCGGGGATTCGGAAACCGGTTTGGAAGGATCTGATGAAGCGTCGTTCCGAACCAGAGAAATTTGCGGACGATAAAACGAAACGCTTTTAAAACATTCTTCCAGAGGCTTTCGATGAAAGATAAGATTAAAAAGCTCAAGGTTTATGGAAATCTGGTCAACCGCAAGCCGGCTTTCCCACGGACTGCCAGGAACCGTAAGAACAACATGGTTTAAAACCACGTCCCCCAATAGACCGCCGCGAATCGACTGGATCGAAACGGGAGAATGGACCGCCTTGGCAAGTTCCCTTTCAACGATGGGACGAAGCTGACTATCGACGATTTTATCCTGAAGCAGGAAATAAACGCCAATCACCAGCCCTAACCCAAGAACAACCCAAGGAAGCCGGAGGAATTTTCGCGGCTTCTCCTTCATAACCCCCCCGGTTTAAACGGCAGCGGGAGACGTCGGCAGGGCCTCATTCGCCACAAACGCCAACTTGTCACCGGCGGATCTCAACAGCACCGTTTGTCCGTCTTTAACGTTGCCGCGGAGCAATTCTTCCGCTAATTCATCTTCCACATACTTTTGAATAGTCCGCTTCATCTGCCGGGCGCCGTAAACCTTGTCGTAACCCTTTTCAACCAGGAAATCCTTAGCGGATTGATCCAGCGTCAAAGTGATCTTCTTATCAGCCAAACGGTTTTGAACTTCCGCCAATTGAATTTCCACAATCTGTTCCAATTGGTTCTGTTCCAAAGGATGGAAAATAATGATGTCATCCACACGGTTCAAAAATTCCGGATTAAAAGCCTTCTTCAATTCCGCCTGAATTTTTCCCTGCATTCCCGTATAGGAAGTTTCAATGCTTTCCGGGGTAAACCCTAGGCTTTTTTCGACGCCAATTTCCCGGGCGCCGAGGTTACTCGTCATAATGACCACCGTGTTTCTAAAATCAACCGCGCGGCCTAAGCTGTCGGTCAAACGGCCGTCTTCCAGAATTTGCAGCATGATGTTAAAGATTTCAGGATGGGCCTTCTCGATTTCGTCAAACAAGACCACGCTATAAGGTTTCCGGCGGACTTTCTCTGTCAATTGACCGCCCTCGTCATGACCCACATATCCCGGAGGCGCTCCGGCCAAACGGGAAACGTTGAATTTTTCCATGTACTCGCTCATGTCAAAACGGATTAGAGCATCCTCATCATCGAACAAGAACGAAGATAAGGCCCGGGCCAACTCCGTTTTACCGACACCCGTGGGCCCCATAAACATGAAACTACCAATCGGCCGTTTCGGATTGCCGATACCCGCCCGGCTGCGGCGGATGGCCTTCGAAATCGAAACAATCGCCTCGTTTTGTCCCACAATGCGTTTGTGAAGCTCATCTTCCATACGGAGAAGTTTTTCGCTTTCCTTCTCGCCCAATTTGATCATAGGCACACCAGTCCACTTGGAAGCCACATAAGCGATGTCTTCCCAAGTCACGACCGCTTCTTCTTTGGACTTCATATTTTCCCACTTATCTTTTTCTTCTTGCAGCTTCTGGCGCATTTTTTTCATTTTGTCGCGCAAGTCGGCCGCCCGTTCAAATTCTTGGGTTTTAATGGCTTCTTCTTTTTCCTGCTTCACCTTATCCACTTCTTTTTCCAAAACGCGGATTTCAGGAGGCATAGTCGTCACACGCAACCGGGTGCGGCTTCCAGCTTCGTCAATCAAATCGATGGCCTTGTCCGGCAGAAAGCGGCCGGAAATGTAACGGTGCGAAAGAGTGGCCGCCGCTGTGATGGCGTCATCGGTGATGCGGACACGGTGATGGGCTTCGTAGCGATCGCGCAACCCCTTAATAATTTGGATGGTCTCATCGACAGAGGGTTCATCAACCATTATCATCTGGAAGCGGCGTTCTAAAGCGCCGTCCTTCTCGATGTATTTGCGGTATTCATTCAGTGTGGTAGCTCCAATGCACTGCAATTCCCCTCGGGCCAAGGCCGGCTTCAACATGTTGGAGGCATCAATGGCGCCTTCGGCGGCTCCCGCGCCCACCAGGGTGTGAAGCTCATCCACGAAAAGAATCACTTTTCCCGACTGGCGAATTTCATTAATCACGGCTTTCAATCTTTCCTCGAACTCGCCGCGGTACTTGGTCCCGGCCACCAGAGCGGCCAAGTCCAAGGTCACGATGCGTTTGTCCAAAAGAAGTTCGGGCACATTGCCTTCTTTAATCCGCTGAGCCAATCCTTCAGCGATCGCGGTTTTACCCACACCCGGCTCTCCAATGAGAACGGGATTGTTCTTCGTCCGGCGGGAAAGAATTTGAATAACCCGCTCGATTTCGTCTTCCCGGCCGATCACCGGATCCAACTTGCCGTCCCGGGCCATTTGGGTTAAATCGCGCCCAAAGGTATCCAATGCTGGCGTCTTGGATTTCTTCACTTGTTTTGAAAACTTGGGGAAAGTACCGCCTAAAAGATTAATGACCATATCCCGGGATTTCTCATAAGAAATGCCCAGATTTTCCAAAGCCCTCGCAGCCACCCCTTCCCCTTCCTGAATTAGACCCAGCAAGAGGTGTTCGGTTCCAATATAGTTGTGGCCGAGTTTCTGGGATTCTTCCGCGGCCAATTCCAGGACTTTTTTGGCCGAAGGGGTAAATTGGGGATCGCCAATTGTCAGCGTGTCGGACGAAGGGGTCGTTAAATTCTCAACTTCGATACGTACCGATTCCAAATCCACACCCAACGATTCCAGAACCGCTACCGCCACTCCGCCGCCCTCGCGGATGAGACCTAATAAAAGATGTTCGGTGCCAATGAAATTATGGTTTAAACGGCGGGCTTCTTCCTTGGCCAATGGATTAATAACCTTTTTGGCTCTTTCAGTAAATCGTTCGAACATGGCGTTCTCCTTGGAGTGTGTGTTCCTCAGGCTATTTCAACGGAATTGGCCGGATAAATCAAGGAATCGAAGGCTTTTTTAATCCTAAACCGCTTCCGCCGTCTTGAGGTACATCCCTAGCAATCGGGCTCTTTCCATCGCCTCTTGTTCTGGATTCAATTCCCGGACGGCGATTTTGGCCAGATGGGCTGGTTGAATCAAGATGAGAAGATGGTTCAAGTTTGGCAAGTCAAGGCCGGTTAATATTTTTTGCTCAACCCCTACCCGTAAAGCAGATAATCCATCCAAAGCTTCCTGCAAAGTCACGATTTTGGCGTTTTTCAATGTGCCCAAGGCCCGGCAGATGCGGTCTTGAATCTTCAAACCTTCCTGCTGAAACACATTTTTCTGCGTTTGCAGCTCTACTTCCACCATTTGGCGGGCCACCCGGTCCACATGCTCCACAATCTCCAAACCCTTTTTTCCCAAGGAAGACTGGTTGGAGATTTGAAAAAAGGCGCTGGCCAATTGGGAAGTTTCACCCTGCAGTCCCCGTACTGTCAAACCCACTTGAGTGACGCCTTGAAGCACCTGGGCCGCCCGGTTCGTGTAAATCAAAGCCGGCAAATGCAGCATCACACTGGCCCTCAAAGCGGTTCCCAAATTGGTGGGGCAAGCGGTTAAATAACCTAACTGATGATCTTTTGCGAAGTGAAGCTTCTTTCCTAAAACCTCGTCCACTTGTGACAAGTGGTGAAAAGCCTCTTTTAGATTAAGCCCGGCCCGGAAAACCTGAAGCCTCAAATGATCTTCCTCGTTCACTAATAAACTCAAACCATCCTTCACATCAAATGCCGCGGCCCTCTCGCCCAAACTGGCGGCGTGCTCGGCGGAAATAAGTTGATGTTCAGTTAAGAATTGGCGGTCCAGAGAAGAAATAGAGTTCAAGTGAACCATCTTCAATTCGTATGCTTGCGGTAGAACTGCTATGGCCTTTTCAACTTCGGTGACTACTTCTTTTTGTTCGGCGGCGCTGGCGTGATTCGGAAACTTCTTCCCCTCTAAATTGCGGGCAAAGCGGATACGGCTGGATACCACTACCTCGCAGGAAGGCCCGGGTTTTAAAAACCAATCGTCCTTTGAAGTCAGAAGATTCTCGAAGGCCATGGCTACTTCCCCTCGATTTCTTTGATCAGATCCCGAAGGCGGGCCGCCTCTTCAAACTTCTCATTTTGAATCGCTTCTTTAATTTTTTCGCGCAAGGCTTTCACTTCCGGTTTTTGATCCGAAGCTCCGGTAGTGCCCGAGGTTTTTTCGATAGGAGGTTCCTGCTCTTCATGGATATGGCGCACATTCCCATGAATGCTTGAAATTAAAGGTTCCAGGACACTCTTGAAAGATTCATAACATTGGGTACAACCCAATCTTCCGTTTTGGCGAAAAGTGGCTAATTGGTAGCCGCAATGCGGACATTGAAGTTGAGGATCAGCGGACTTTGGCTTCGACCGAACCGAATTGACTTCCGTCGCTACATTTTCATCCCATGACATAAAGTTATTGAGAAACTCTGACAGAGTGGCAAAAGGATTATTAAACGGATTGGCTCCGCCATAAGACTGGCTTTTTTCTTGAGCGCAGGATTCGCAAAGGTGCGCCTGAGTCGTTTCGTTATTAATGGTTTGTGAAAAGAAAACCGTCGCCGGTTGTTCATGACATTTTTGGCAAAGCATTGAAGCTCCAAAAGGTTTTAAGTTTAAGGGTAATATAAAAAATTTAACTTTTTTTCTTAATCACCTGACCCGCGTTCAAGGTCAGGATATGGTCGGCTCTTTTAGCTAAAGGTTCATAGTGGGTTACCACAATCAGGGTCCGCCCTTCCTTCTGGCACAATTCCCAAAGGACGTCATGAATCCCCTCGGCGGTTTTCAGGTCTAAGTTCCCGGTCGGCTCGTCGGCCATAATGATTTCCGGTTCATTCATCAAAGCCCGGCAAACCGCGACCCTCTGTTGTTCCCCTCCGGAAAGTTCTCCCGGCTTGTGCTGCATGCGGCCCGAAAGGCCAACATAAGCCAATAGCTTTTCAGCCCTTTTACGACAAACTTCTGGGTCTTGGCGGCCAATCCAGGCCGGCAAGATTACATTTTCGACTGCTGTCAGTTCGGGCATCAAGTGAT
>CAWKIY010000111.1:0-4039 GCA_963849245.1 candidate division FCPU426 bacterium
GTTTAAGGTTTGTCAGATAGCCCTTTCTTGGAACCGCTTTTATACCGATCTTAAAATTCATTTTTAGGTTTTTTTAGTCCAAAAGGGCCTATCTTTAAAACCATAGATACCAATCCCCTTTGTTTTGCGATAAACTAGGCCTACGTTTTTCGATTTCCTTTGGCTAATGAGGCCGTTTTATGCCTGAACCACCATCCGCTCTAAAAGTCGTTGAAAACAAAATTAACCGTATTTTGGGCCTTCTGGTTCTTTGGATTGGATTGAGTTTTGGGGTGGGCTATGCCGCCTCCCAGTACATTGAAGACGCTGTGACGGTCCAATATATTGGCTTTGGAGCGGGGCTTCTTCTGTTTGTTTGGTGGCTCTTCCTGAACTGGTGGTATAAGAATCTTTGGCTGTTGGATCTGCAAGCCTATTTCGTTCAAAACAAGATGCTTCCTTTTAATTTCGTTCAGTTTAAAGGTTCCATGCCCTGGAGTGTTTCCTCAAACCGTTCCAAACTGCTTTCCGCTTCCGCCGGGGAGTACCGTAATTTGATGACTAAGGCAAAAGATTCGCATCAAACCCTGGAAAAGTACGTGGGAACGAATGTTTCCGCCAACGCGGTAAAAAGAGCTATGCAATCCGAATTAGGCGGGGATACGCGCCGGGTTTATGTTTTGTTTTCCGATGTGAGGGGTTTTACCCACATGACAGAACAACTAAAAGCGGAAGAGACTCTCGACATTTTGAACAAAATGTTTACCTCCATGGAAGAAGTTATCACCCAAAATGGCGGAGATATTAATAAGTATATCGGCGACGCCATCCTCGCCTATTTTCGGAGGCCTTACGGCAATGAGGGCGAGGCCGCTAAGGTAGTTTTGCGTACCGCTTTACGCATGCAAGATCGCTTTGAACTTTTGAATAAAGGTTTTAAGTCGTCCTATAGCCAGCAAGTGGATATCGGGTTGGGAGTCGGCATCACCGCGGGTGAGGCCATCATGGGAAATCTGGGTTCGGCGAATCGAATGGAATTCACGCTCATCGGAGACACGGTCAATTTATCTTCCCGGCTTTGCGGTATCGCCAAGCATGGCCAGGTTTTGGTGAACGAAGAAATGGCTCAAGCCGCGAAAGACTATTTCGAAATGACCGCGTTACCGCCAGTCCAAATCAAAGGCAAATCAGGTTTATACACCCCTTACGCTGTGATGGGTGAACGGCTCACCATGGGGCGATAAACGTCCATTTTGAATTATGAATTTAAAGGTTTATAATTAAAGAAATTTCTTAGCCGTTGGAAATTTTGGCGATTCCAATTCAAGATTCGGGCGACAAAAATGAAAAAAGCGAAGAACACCAAGAAAGCCCTTTCTTCCCCTCCTCCAGTCGTTCAAGCCGCTTACGCCCATTTTGATTTGAAGACTGATCCCTTCACGACCCTTTCGCTCCAAGAAAAGAATCTTGATTATTTTGTGGGCCGAGCGGCGGTTCTTGACCGTCTTTCATCCGCGATGTTTTCTCTTTCGAATGTGGGTGTGGCGGGTGAGCCGGGGGTGGGCAAAAGCAGCCTTATGCAGCTTTTACAGACCCGGGTACCTTCCCATTTTTATCGTGTGAGTATCGGTGTGCCTTTAGATAGCGCCGCCTATTTCCTCTCTGAACTCCTGCGGGAAATACTGGTGGTGATCCCCGTTGTGCCGGGATTGAATTTAAAAGAAATCGCCCGTCGGCTTGAAAAAGAAGATCTCAATAAGAATGTGGTGTTTTCCCTAATTCGTTCCATCGTTTCACGGCTTAAAAAACCCCTGATTGTTTTCGTCGACGACTTGGAAAAGATTAAAGGGGACCGAGTTCAACACTTAACCCGCTCTGAAAGAACGCTTCAGCTTTTAGAAGAACTAAAATCTCTTTTGGAATTATCGAATATCAGTTTTGTGATGGCGCTTCAAGAGGAGTTTTATTCTAAAGTCAGCATGGTTGTTAAAGAGGGGGCGGAACCAACCGTTTTGGGTCTCTTTAAAAATATTCTGTTGGTAGAGAAGTTCAGCCACGAAGAGCTTAAACAAATTCTCGACCGCCGATTAAAACAGTCCGGTTATGAGAAGGAAATCGAGGATTTTTTAGAACCGGAAGCGCTCACTTTGGCTTTGGCCTTATCGGATGGGAACGCCCGCCGGTTTATTTACCTGCTTTCCGAGGCAATGTACCGGGGGTTTCAAAGGAAAGGGGACCGAGTCGAGTTTCAAGATTTGTTCGAGGCGGTAAATGAACACTTAAAACTGGACTTGGTTTTCAAAAAACTACTCTATTTCTTGTCGAAATCAGGCCGGGTCGTGGCTTCAAATCCTGATTTGCAAACCTTCATGGGGCTCGACATGATTTCCATTTCCCGCCGATTGGAAGTTCTTTCGAAAAACCGATTAGCCGAAATGATGGAAGTGGCAGGCGGGATGAAGGTTTATGCCCTGCCTGGATCCCCGAAAACCGCTTCCCCGCCGTCCGCTAGGCCGCAAATGAGGATCACTCAAACCTCCAGCGGCGAGAAGATGTTCAACCTTTTAGATGAAAAAAATAAGGAATCGGAGTGAAGCATTACCTGGTTTTTGTCACCACGCCTAACCGAGTGGTTAGTGAAAAACTTTCAAAGGAACTGGTGAGTCAAAAATTGGCAGCCTGTGTTAACACCCTTCCGGGTTTAAAAAGCCGCTATTGGTGGAAGGGAAAAATAGAAACGGCTCGGGAAGAGTTACTTCTCATTAAAACCGATCAAACTAAACTTAAGATTCTTATCCAATCGATACGAAAAAATCATCCTTATGAGGTTTGCGAGGTGGTGGCCCTGCCGATTACTTCCGGAAATCCCGCTTATTTAAATTGGATCACCCAAAGCCTTCATTGATTTCTTTTTGAAAAGAGTTTTTCATGGCTTCGATAGAAACCCGCGCACAATCTTTTAAAATCCTCATCCGCATTCGAACAGTCTGTCTTATTTTAATGATTTTTTTGCTGTGGTTTTGCGAGGATATTCATTCCGCTCAAGCGATTTTGGCCGGATGGGAGCTGCTTTTCGCCGCGATGGTCTTAAGCTTGGTTTTTTGGGTTCTGGGTAGGATTAAAAAGATTTTGTTTCTGCTTTTGCCCTTGGTATTTTTGATGGACAGTTTTTTTGTTGCTTTTTGGGTTTCGGCCACCGGCGGGCCGGTTAGTTTTTATATTCCTTTTTTCCTGCTTATTTTGGTCAGCGCTATTCTGGTGCTGACGCCTTCTGAAGCGATTGGGGTTGTGGTTTTTGTGGTTTTAGTTTTTTTCGGATCCCTTTATCTCGATTTCATTTGGCATATTCCAACTGTTTTTGAGGCGGGAAAGATTAACTATGTTTCGGCCCTTTTAGAACAATCCCCGCCTGAAACGCGGCTGGCGGTTTATTCCCAGCAGGCTTTGAGATGGTTTTTCTTTTTTCTTTTGATGATCGCTGTCTGTTCCTTTCTGATGAGGCAGGTATGGTCAAGGGAAGAACGCCTGCGAATCCGGGAAAAATCCCTGGAACAAAAACGGCATTTTATTCAAATGGGCGAGTTGACGGGCCGTATCGCGCATGGCGTTAATACGCCTCTCGGGCTTATCTCGGGGAATCTAGAACTCCTGATGGCCAAGACGCGAAAGACAAGTCAAACTTATAAGACCTTGGCTCAAATCGAGCAATATGTTCAAAGGGCGATCCGCACTGTCCGAGATATCCTGGATTACAGCCGTCAAAGCATGTCGGAAATAAAACCTGTTTTTGTTTCGGGTGTGATTCAAGCGGTGTCGACAGCGGTTCAGTCCAAATTGAAAAAAGCCGGTGGAAAGCTCATCTTAGATGTGGAAACCCAATTGCCGCCAGTGACGGCTTACTCCGAGGGACTTTTTCAAACCCTTTTGAACCTAGTAGAAAACGCGATTGATTCCATCGCGGAGGGAGGGATTGTGACCTTGTCCGCCCGCTTTCAATACCGCTCCATGCGTTTGAGCGCGCATGACCGCCGGGGAGAAATTAAGATTGTGATTCGGTGCC
>CAWKIY010000112.1:0-31038 GCA_963849245.1 candidate division FCPU426 bacterium
AAAGAGGAAGCTCGCCGTCTTTACGGAACGGGGGATAGAGAATCGCTGCTTTCATAAATAAAACCTCTTCGGGCTAATTCTTAATAGTTAAGAACAAAAGATAGATTAACAAGGCTCATAAGTTTACCAAACTTGACTTAAAAATTTCCAATAAGACGCTTTATATTCTTCCCTTGTAGTACTCGATGGTTTGCCGAAGGCCTTCTTTTAAGGGAATGCGGGGTTCCCAGCCCAAGACCTTTTTGGCCCTGGAAATATCGGGTTTTCGGCGGATGGGATCGTCGGTTGGGAGGGGTTTGTTGATAATTTTGCTCTGGGGTGTGCCGCAGAGCTCGATGACGATCTTGGCAAAATCCTTAATCGAGGTTTCGTGAGGGTTGCCTAGGTTAAAGACTCCGCCCTTGGTGTTTTCGCTGGAAATGGCCGCCCAGATACCCGCGACCAGATCGGACACAAAACAAAAACTGCGGGTTTGGGAACCGTCGCCATAAAGGGTGACCGGCTCGCCGTTGAGGGTTTGGGTGATCATATTGGAAACCACCCGGCCGTCGTTTTCGTTGAGACGGGGTCCGTAAGTATTGAAGATACGGATGATGCGGGCGTCCACGTTGAACTTGTGGATGTATTCGTACACCAGGGCCTCGCCGAGGCGCTTGCTTTCGTCGTAACAGGAACGGGGTCCGAAAGAATTGACGTGGCCCCAATAGTCCTCGGTCTGGGGATGGACCTGGGGATTGCCGTAAACCTCGGAGGTGGAGGCGAAAAGGAATTTGGTTTTTCCCTTCCGGCAGTAATTCAAAAGCTGAAGGCTTCCCATGGAATTGACCAAGATGGTCTCGATGGAATTTTTCATGTAGCCGACGGGCGAGGCGGGCGACGCCATGTGGAAAATATAATCGGCACGGGGCAAAAACCGAGGAAACCCTTTGTTGAAATCTTTGAGGAACCGGGGCAGGCCCTTAATGACATCCCGCTTCACGAAACGAAAGTGGGGGTGATTTTTTAAATGGGCAATGTTTTCTTTTTTGCCGGTGATCAGGTTATCCACGCAGGTGACCCGGTGGCCTTGGGCGATGAGAAAGTCACAGAGATGGGAACCGACAAAGCCCGCGCCGCCGGTGACAATGGAGTTAATCGGTTTCAAGGCACGGTTTCCTTTACAAGAACGTAATGATACGGGTTCAACAGCGCGAGGATTTTAACATGGGTGCTATGAAAGAGAGAACAAATTTGAACCACAAAGGACACGAAGAGCACAAAGTAATAAATAGAGTCTGGCTGTTCTTTGTGGCTTTGCTTAGTGCTCTTCGTGAAACTTTGTGGTTCAAAGGTCTTACGACTATCGCATCCAGACCATGCCGCCGAATTTCTCGCTGAACTTGCTGAAAATGATGTGGCCGATATTGGTATTGGTCACAAAGCGGCGGCCCCAGCGGTCAATGATGGAGAGGCGGCTTAAATAGTAGGCTAGGCTTCCGAAGAAGGGGCCCATGCGGTAGCGAAGCATGCTCCACTCATAAAGGTTCTTTCCTTTATGAATAATCTCCATGCGCTGTTCTTTGGTGAACTCTGGGGTCTCAAAGATCGGAAGCTTGGAGTTGTAGGACATGTCGGTGAGGTAATTGGGAACCAAAAGTTTGGCGTGTTCCTGCACGAATTGGAAAAGCTCGGTGCCGGGATAGGGTGTGGCGTTATTGAAGTTAATAAAGGTGGCCGGCAGGCTCTTGGCGAACTTGAGGCTTTCCTTGGCTTCCTCGTAAGTCTCGGTGGGATGGCCCGCGATGAATCCGACGGACGAGGGGATGCCCACCTTCTTGGTCAGGGTGACGGCCTTCACGACCATGTCTTTGTTCAAACCCTTTTTGATGACTTTCAAAATCCGAGGGTTTCCCGACTCGCAGCCGAAGTTGACCAACCGGCAGCCGGACTGTTTCATCAAGATCAGCAGATCCTCGGTGACCGCGTTGACCCTCATGCCGTTCCAAAGCTCCCAGGTAATTTTAATGTTCTTCTCGATGATCAAGCGGCAGATCTGCTTGACCCGTTCGGGGTGAAGGTTGAAGACGTCGTCGTTGATTTGGAAATGGCGCCAGCCCTTGTTGTACCAATGCTCGATTTCTTTCACGGTGTCCTCGGCCGAACGGGAGCGGAAACCGCCGCCCATGGTGAGAGGAACGGAACAGAAGGTGCACTTATAAGGACAGCCGCGCTGGGTGATGAGGGGAATGGCCTTCACTTGATAGCAGGGATAGCGCTCGATGCCGAAAGACTCGTAGTCGGGATAGGGCAATTGCTCCAGGTCGTTCATCAGGGGACGGTCGATGTTTTCCACGGCTTCCGAGCCGTTGCGCCAAATGAGGCCCTGCACCTGGCTGTAATCGGGATTCGGGGTTTTCATGACCTCGAGTAAATGAAAGGTCGTGAGCTCGCCCTCGTTCTTGATGGCGAAATCAACATTGATATCCTTAAGAATTTTCGCGTGGCTGACGGAAACGTGGGGGCCGCCGATGACCACCGGCGCCTTGGAAAGGGATTTAATGCGGTCGATCAAAGCGTAGACGTGGGGTAAGGAGTAGCTAAAGGAAGTGACACCGACCAAGTCGTATTTATTTTTGAGAAGTTCCACCAAACGGTCGGGGCCGTCCATGCGCTCATCGTAAAGATCGACGTGAACGCCCTTGGACTTGAGATAAGCGGAAAGATAAGCCACGCCAGTGTGAGGATGGCCGGGAACGGCATTCGGATCGCCAAAGATGGAGCGAAGGTTGGAAACGGTTAATAAAACGCTGTGCATAGGGCCTAGTCTCTTACGATCAATTGCAAGAAGTTGAGTTCCACAAGAAAGGTTATCACGGGCGTGAATTAAGGGTCAAGTTGGCCCGCTCAGCAAAAGCGGGGTTTACTTCAATGTAATAGAGAACCGGGCCTGGATGGGGGAGGATTCCTCTAGCCGCTACCGGATGGGGTAGCCGGATCCGCCGTAAGGATTTACCGGTAAAGGAGTTGGAGTGGGGTTTAGATCGAATTTAATCGAGGGAGTGTTCACGGGTTTAAGCCGGACAATGCAATTATTTTGGATATCGGTCAGATAAATACGGTCCTCCGCGTCGCAGGCGATACCCCGGTAATGGGGATTGTAATTAGGAGTGAGGATTTCATCCTTCGCTTTCCACCGGCCAATAAACTCAAATAGTCCGTTGCGGTTATTGTAAAAATTAACATCCCCGTTCAGTCCGTCCGGAATCGCCACCCACCCCTCGTTGTTCAGGATGACTCCGCCTGGTTCCTTAAATTGGTAAGGCCCATCGCCAAACCAGCCCTGGAGAGTAACTCCAATCCCTCCGGGATTGTAGACTTGAAAACGGAAATTGCCTGTATCGGCGATGATGGTTTGGTCGATGTTATTGACCACCATCCCCAGGGGATTATTCAGAAGGAAGACGTCGGTTCCAAAAGAACCAAAAGTGGAATTGAAACTTCCCAGGGCGCTGAAAATCTGCACCCTTGAGTTGCCCGTGTCCAAAACCCAAATATCCCCATAACGGTCTTTCGTGATGGTGCGGGGCAGGTTGAATTGGCCGTTGGCGTTGCCCTGGCTTCCCCAGGTGGAAAGAACCATGCCGTGCTCGTCCAAAACAACGATCCGGTTATTGAGGGTATCGGCGACATAAAGTTTCTTAGTGGGATCTATGAAAACACCCGCGGGATGATTGAACTGGGGCGGGTTGCGCCAATCGGCCCGGGTTCCGAATGTTCCCACGTTTAACAGAGTCTGTCCGTCCGTGTCCCAGATCACCACGCGGTTATTGCCCGTGTCGGCGATGACCATTTTTCCCGATGGGGAGATGTCGATATCCTCGGGATCGTTTAATTGGTTGTCGGCACTGCCGGTCGAGCCCCAGAGCGTGTCAAAAGTATAAAGCTTCCGGCTGCTGCTGGCGCCGGGAGTGGCGGTAGGGGTCTCCGTGGGAGTAGAGGTGGGGGTCGCGGTGGCTATGTCCTCGGTATCATCACTGTCATCGGTGGGGGTTTCAGTGGGTGTGGCGTGTCTTTTGGCCCAGGAAGAGGCGGGACATAGAAAGATTAAAACAACAGAGAGTATTAAGAAGTGCTTCAGGTTCATGGGCTAATGCTACCCAGGGATTTTTTAAAAGGCAATTCGTAATTTGGATTTATTAATTTCAAATTAGGCTGGAAAGCGGGGTTTTTCTGGAATGTGAAAGTTTAAGAAGAAAGAATTCGGCGTACCCTATTTCTTTTTTGGAAATAGGGTATTTCTTCGTCTTTTGAAAGTTTGACTCAGGCGTCCCTTATTTCTATTTAGAAATAAGGGACTTCTCCGGCGATTGAGTTTTTCGCCTCAGGCGCCTTCTGCCCTGCTTTGGCAGTTGATGCAGCGGGTGGCCCAGGGGATGGCTTTCAAGCGCGGCATGGGAATGGACTTCTCGCAGGTTTCGCATTCGCCGTAGATGCCTTGCTCGATACGCAGGATGGCCCGCTCGATGCGTTCCAGTTCGATGCGGTCATTTTCCATCAAGGTGACTGAAAGATGCTGGTTCAATTCACCCGAACCATGATCGGCCATGTCACCCGGCATGTTTTGGTTGTCGGCGATATCCTCGCGCAAGTCCTGCTCGAGGTGATTAACCTGGCCGGTGATCTCATTGCGGCGGTGCTGCAATTTCGCCAAGAGAGGTTTGAACTCGGGATCGATACGGACCCGTTTGGGAGCGGCCTTCGCGATCATTAAGGGCTTGGAAGTTTTGGCGGTTATTTTCTTAGCGGCGGGTTTTGCTTTTTTCACGGTTTTTTTAGCGGGTGATTTTTTCTTAGAGCTGGCCATGGTTTCCTCCGAAAGTTGCTTGTTTTAGCGGGTGTTGAACGACGGAGCGTTGAAAAGGATAGAAGATTATCGAAGGGTTTAAAAACTGTCAAGAATAAAGGGGAAAGTTTTACTTGGGAGAGAAACTCCCGGGACTTGAAACGGTTCAAACCGTAAAAAGGGCTTTTTTCTCCCGGAACGGACCCTGGTTTAAATCCGAAATCGCCCTATACTTGAAATGCTTTCATCCCATTTTGAAAGGGTATTCCATGGTCTTGGGAATCGCGCTCGTGGCACTTTTATTTATTTTAGGTTTCGGCCTATTACTGGCTATTTATCTCATTTCGGTTTACAACTCGCTGGTGCGCTATCGGGTGGAAGTGGATAATTCCTGGAGCCAAATTGATGTTCAACTGAAACGCCGGCATGACTTGATTCCGAACTTAGTGGAAACGGTCAAAGGCGTCATGGATTTCGAGAAGGGAACCTTGACCCAGGTCATGCAGGCGAGAGCCAGCGCTATGGGAGCCACGAACCCCAACGACCGTTTGAAAGCCGAGAACGACATTACCTCCGGGTTAGGCCGGCTGATGGCGGTTTGGGAAAACTATCCCGCGTTGAAATCCAATGAAAACGCTAGTCAATTGCAGGAAGAATTGACTTCGACCGAAAACAAAATCGCTTATGTGAGGGGTCATTACAACGATGTGGTCGCCAATTACAATTCAATTACCCAGCAGTTTCCCTCCAACCTCATCGCGGGACCTTTTGGGTTTCAAGCTCGGGAATTCATGAAGGCCGCCGATTCGGACAAGGAAGTCCCGCAAGTCAAACTCTGATCATTAGCCGCGGATACACGCGGATGAACACAGATTTTTTAAATTATTTGTAAGCTTATAATCTCCAAATTTGTTGATGTGTTCCTCTATCGTAATAAGGTTCGGCTTTTGATCCTGTTTTATCTGCGTTCGTCCGCGTTTATCCGCGGCACAATCGCTTTGAGGTGTTGATTCATGTTTTACGCGCTCCCGGCGGAAACGGTTTTTGAGGCGAAGGAACGCACGAAGCGGGCTACCTTCTACTTGTTTATTCTTTTAGTCGGCCTTTATGTTTTCTTCGCCAATTTACTGACGGTTTCGGGTTCTTTGATGCTTCGCGCCGTGACCCATTCTACGGGCCCGGTGAGTTTACCCTGGATTGTTTTTGTTTCCACCGCAACGGCGGTTCTTTTCGCGGTGATTCATTTTTTAAACGCCCGCGCGAAATCCCTTCAAGAATTACTGGATCAAATCGGGACCCGCCCCGCTGATCCCAATGATCAGTATCACGCCCAGTTTATTCATCTGGTGGAAGAAGCCGAGGCGGCTACGGGGATTCATGGTATCCAGGCGGTCGTACTTTCTACCCCGGGCTGCAACGCTTTTTCTTTGCAGGATGGAAAGGGGCAGGCCGCCATCGGGGTAACAGATGGGCTCCTTTCCAAACTGACCCGGCCCGAACTGTCTGCTGTCATCGCCCATGAGGCGGCGCATTTGGTCCATGAGGATTCCAAACTGGTGACGACCGCTTGTTTTCTCTTCGGTTTTTTTGGTTCCATCAATGAAATTTTGGGAAAACTCGTTTCTGGTTCTTCAAATTCCTATTCTTCTTTTTCTTCTTCTCCCCAGCGCAGGGGAGGCGGAGGGGTTATCCTGGTTGTCGTGGTTTTGTGGATGATTTCAGGGCTGGGCTATTTATTGACGAAGTTGATTTTCATGGCTATTTCCAGGGAAAGGGAATATCTGGCGGACGCGGATGGGGTTCAAATTTGTAAAGACCCTTTATCCATGGCGGAAAGCCTCTATAAAATTTCCCGCCGCTATCGGGGGAATGTGCCTCATGCCTACCAGGCCCTTTTTATTATGAACCCCTCGGATTCGGACCTCGACCAAACCGAAGGGTTCTTTTCGGACCTTTTCAGCAACCATCCCCCGGTTTCTAAACGGCTGGATAAACTTTTAGTTTGGGCTAAGACCGATGTGAAAACGCTGCAGGCTTTAACCGAGAAAGAAGACAGGCCCCTCACGACTGGAAAAACCACTCCTGCCGCCGATACGGTGTCCTCCTTCATGGCTTATCGCGATAACCAATGGGTCGGGCCTTATACGCCGCCGCAATTGTTATCGATGGGATTTATGACTCCTGCCACTTGGGTTTGTCCCGCGGGAAGCCAGCAAGTAGCCAAAGCTTCCGAAGCCCCGGAGCTTCTTCCGCTTTTTCAACAGCAAGTTCTGGGATCGGTTACCCAGAACGCTTGTCCGCGCTGTAAGGTGTCTTTCATTGATGTTCAATACGAAGGCTCTCAAGTGGAGCAATGCAGTTTTTGCAAAGGGTATCTATTAAAGGCGGGAGTGTTGGAGCGTCTTATTACGCGGGAAGAAAAAACGTTTACAGCTGAAGAAATAAAAAAAGCCCGGATTTGGCGGGACACTCAAAGGGGTCCATTGAAAGATCGGGACCACTTTCCTGAAATTAAATGTCCCCTTTGTTTAAATCCGATGGGCAAAGGAATTCATTCCATGTTGACCCAGGTGGTGATCGATCATTGCACGAATGAGTCTTGCGGGGCCATTTGGTGCGATGGGGGTGAGCTGGAGACAATCGAGATACTCATTCAGGACGCCCACCAGCCTTCCGTTAGATAAATTTCAAAACCGTCCTCTTCCCATATCTGGTAGGGCTATATCCCGAACCCTACTAAATGCATTATTAAGTTTAATTTATGTCATGTTTTAACGACCGCTTTCTTTATAACGACTGGTAAAGGGGTATAATTGGCATCCAGGTTAAACCGTTACACTGTTGATTTATAAACACTTTTGGGGATCTGCGGCTTGGGATTCCTTATTCATCCACACTTTTCAACACGCAGGATAAGGGCTTTGGACAAAGATCAAATAAGAATGATGGTTATGTTATTTTTTTCCGCTGTTTATTCTTTCTGCCTCGCCGCGGTTGAGAAAAAAACAAAAACAAAACTAAATTCATGGGGCTGGGCCGGGCTTTTAACCCTTTTCATTTTATTGGGGGGAAGTTCGCCGCTGTTCGCCCAGGTTTGCCCGAATTGGGCCATCGTCGGGGATGCCTCTGGATCCGGGGGAGCTGTTACTCTGACTCAGGCTGTCGGCGGGGAAAGCGGCGCTTGCTGGAACACCACTCCCATCGATCTTACTCAAGCGTTCACCCTCAGTTTCAACGCTTATTTCGGAAACGGAACAGGCGCGGATGGAATCGACTTTGTCCTACAGAATGACCCGCGGGGAACCTCGGCGGTCAGCGGAAACGGCTCACCCTGCGGTTCTTGCCGGGGATATTCGGGGGTCGAACCCATTACCCCCTCAATGGCTTTTGGAATCGCGACTTACCAAACCAACGGTGTTTGGTCTCCCCAAGAAAACGGCGTTGCCGCGAATACCTGCGCGAATGTTGTCGCCCCGGGAGTTTCTTGTCCCTATACCTTTACGGGCAATTCCATACAAAACGGCGCGACCCACGCGGTGACGATTAGCTGGGTTCCTTCCACCAAATTATTAACCATGATTATTATGGATGCCCAGACCACCTCCCAGCCGCAGACCATGACCTATAGCCGTGACCTGATCAACAGTGTCTTTGGGGGGCAGAATCTCGTTTATTACGGGTTTACCGCGGCCACCGGCGGGGACGAAAGTCTTCAATACATCAACTCCGGAACCTGCACCGCGGCTACTCCAACCGCCACCTGTTCGGCTCCCCAAACTTTTGGGTCTTCCGCCACCACGGGAGGCGCGGCCAGCGCCAATCGAGTCGGTTATGAAGACAGCACGCTTTACACGCTGTCTAGCTCAGCCACGATTACCGCGATGGCTATTTCCATGACGGCCGCCACGGCCGCCCAGGGTGTCCTGGGGATTTACAACAATAGCGGAGGCGTTCCGGTCAGTCTGATCACCCAAAGCGCGCAAACGACTTTAGCGGCGGGTTGGAATACGGTGAGTGTGGCGCCCGTGGGTTTACCGGCGGGACAATATTGGCTTGCTTTTTACTGTACTGGCACAACCGCCGATGTTTATTACACGACCGGTTCGGCGGGCACTGAATATTCGGAGCAGTTAACCGGCGGCCCTTTCAACGCTTTACAAGTTCCCTTCGGAAGCGGCGCAACGGGAACGAATAATTATTCTATTTACGCCATTTCCTGTATTGGGCCTGTGCGCACCTATACCCCGACGATTACCAATACGCCGACTAAAACCCTTACCTTCACCATTACTCCGACCCCGACCATCACTTCAACCAAAACGCAAACCAGCACGCCTACCATTACACCTACCTCAACGCCGACCGGTACCCCGACTTATACCCCGATTCCGGGATGCTTAGTTTCTCCCAATCTGGATCTCAAGGTGAGGGTGGTCGCCTGCGGAACCGATCAGACAACTTACCGTTTTTACGTGAAAAACGCTGATCCTTCCAACAACGTCAAGATTTCGGATTTAACGATTAAGCTTTGGCCGGACGAGGCCAGTACCACTTGGAGCGTGACCACCAATTATTGCGGCGCGGTCTATGGGCCTACCGGTACTTTCATCACGAATAGTCTTCCAAATTTTAATTTGAGCTCTTCGTTGTTTGTTCCGAATTGTACGGCCAGCGCCAACCATATCGCGAATCAGGAATTGGATATCACAAATCCCTCCGCCCAAACCATCCCGGCCAATGGGGGTTACTGGATCGCTTGTTCGGTTCAGGTGGCCGGTCCTGGAACCGCTTATAATCCGGGACTTTCCTTTTGGTACAGCCAGATACCGACTGCCCAGGGAACCTGCGGCGACACCGGGGACGCGGGAGCCAGCGTCGGGGATTATTTTGATGACCCGCATTACGCCCTTTTCTACCAAGGGCAATTGATTAATGAGCAGGGAGGGGCCGATCCCAATACGGGCGTGGTTCCTTGCGCGGTTGTTGTGAATCCCTGCAGTCCAACCGTTTCACCCACGGTTACTAATTCGTCAACGATTACACCCACTAATAGCGCAACCAAAACGCCGACCAATACCATGACGAATACATTCAGCTTCACTCCGACAATGACAAACACACCGACGAACACTTTGAGTTATACGCCGACCATCACGAATACACCTACCAACACTTTGAGTTTTACGCCGACGATTACCAATACCTCAACGAACACCCCGAGCTTTACGTCGACAACCACAAATACGCCGACTAACACCTTGAGTAATACGCCTACAATTACGAATACGCCAACTAATACCTTGAGCTATACACCAACCATTACAAACACACCAACGTATACCCTGAGTTTCACGCCAACAGTCACGAATACCCCAACCAACACGTTGAGCTTCACGCCTACGATTACGAATACACCGACTAATACCTTGAGCTATACACCCACCATCACAAATACACCAACTAACACCCTAAGCTTTACGCCGACAGTCACTAATACACCGACCAACACATTGAGTTTCACGCCTACGATTACAAATACGCCGACTAACACTTTGAGCTATACACCGACCATCACTGACACACCAACGTATACCCTGAGTTTCACGCCAACAGTCACGAATACCCCAACCAACACGTTGAGCTTCACGCCTACGATTACGAATACACCGACTAATACCTTGAGCTATACACCAACCATTACAAACACACCAACGTATACCCTGAGTTTCACGCCGACAGTCACGAATACCTCGACCAGCACGTTGAGCTTCACGCCTACAATTACGAATACACCGACTAATACCTTGAGCTATACACCAACCATTACAAACACACCAACGTATACCCTGAGTTTCACGCCGACAGTCACGAATACCTCGACCAGCACGTTGAGCTTCACGCCTACAATTACGAATACGCTGACTAACACCTTGAGCTATACACCCACCATCACAAATACACCAACTAACACCCTAAGCTTTACGCCGACAATTACAAACACGCCAACGCATACCTTGAGTTTCACGCCAACAGTTACGAATACCCTAACCAACACGTTGAGCTTCACGCCTACAATTACGAATACGCTGACTAACACCTTGAGCTATACACCCACCATCACAAATACACCAACTAACACCCTGAGTTTCACGCCAACAGTCACGAATACACCGACCAACACATTGAGTTTCACGCCTACGATTACAAATACGCCGACTAACACTTTGAGCTATACACCGACTATCACTGACACACCTACTAACACCCTGAGCTTTACGCCAACCATTACAAACACACCAACGTATACCCTGAGTTTCACGCCTACGATTACGAATACACCAACTAACACCTTGAGCTATACGCCGACTATCACGAACACGCCGACTAATACCCTAAGCTTTACGCCAACTATCACGAATACACCCACCAACACCTTGAGTTTCACGCCTACGATTACGAATACGCTGACTAACACCTTGAGCTATACACCGACTATCACGAACACGCCGACTAATACCCTAAGCTTTACTCCGACAGTCACGAATACCCCAACCAACACTTTGAGCTTCACGCCAACAGTTACGGATACTCCCACTAATACGCTGAGCTTTACGCCAACCATCACGAATACGCCCACCAACACATTGAGTTTCACGCCTACGATTACGAATACGCCGACTAATACATTGAGCTATACACCGACTATTACCAATACGCCAACCAATACAGATACACCGACGGTTACAAATACTCCGACCACTACTTTGAGCTTTACGCCGACAATTACAAACACCCAGACGAATACGTTAAGCTTTACGCCGACGATTACGGATACTCTTACTAATACTCCGAGCTTTACGCCTACAATTACCAATACACCGACGAATACATTGAGCTATACCCCAACAGTTACGAATACGCCGACCAATACGTTGAGCTTTACTCCCACGATTACGAACACCCCAACGAATACGCTGAGCTTTACGCCTACGATAACGGATACCCCGACTGACACATTGAGTTTTACGCCGACGATCACGAATACACCGACAGATACTTTGACCTTTACCCCAACAATCACCTATACCCCGACGGATACACTGAGTTTCACACCGACAGTTACGAATACGCCGACCAATACGTTGAGCTATACGCCGACAATTACGAATACTCCAACTAACACATTGAGTTTTACGCCTACAATCACTAACACCCCAACGGATACGCTGAGCTATACCCCGACGGTCACAAATACTCCGACGAATACTTTGAGCTTTACACCCACGATCACGGATACACCAACCAATACCTTGAGCTTTACGCCGACTGTCACTAATACCCCGACGTTGACAGATACTTTGACCTTTACGCCAACCAGCACCTTCAGTTACACGCCGACCAGTACCTTCAGTTTAACTTCGACACCTACCGCGACTTTTACCATGACGCCCACAAACTTGGCGACTCAGACACCGATCAATACAGCGACTTCGACCATGACGATGACAAGCAGCCCTACGACAGTTCCGGTTAATACCTTTACACAAACTGAAACGACTACCCCCACCTCCACCAGTTTGGCTACTCTTACGGTGACGCCCACCGGAAGCGCTACGCCGTTGCCGACCGCTTTGCCTTGCACCCAGCAAGTGGTCAAGATTTTTGACGAGAGGGGAGAGTTAGTTCAAAGTCTTTGCGGTTCTTTGATTTTCCCCGCGGGAACAAACCTCTCATTTACACTCTCCGCGTTTAAGCTCGACGCGTCGGGGGTGGGTGGAACCGTAACCCTTTTCTTAAACGGTCAAGTTTTCGCCGCGTGGGACGCCACGAACTCCCAAGGGACCTTAGTGCCCAACGGTTTCTATCATTTCACCTTGATGGAAACCGCAACGCAGGCTAGCAGCATTTATTTAGAACGTACGGCTTGGATTGGACCCTACGGTCAAATCCCCGTGCAGGTCTCCGCGGCGCCGAATGTTATTCATGGCGATGGGACGATTATTTTGACCGCGTCCTTCTCCGGACTCCCGGCGGACGGCCGCAGCCGGTTTAGAATCTACGCGGTGAGCGGTGAATTAGTTCGAACCCTGGGAATCACGAACGGCCAGGCTTTCTGGAATCTGGACAATAGTTCAAGCCGCGCGGTGGGTTCGGGTGTTTACTTGGTCGTTTTAGATGGGGTGGACGTGAATACGGGAACCCCTGTAAACAAAACCGTGAAAGTTTTAGTCCTTCACTAAGCCGTCGCTTATTTTCCTGACAGCTTTTAACCGCTTTCCGTTACCATGTTTAGCGTTATGGAAATTTTCCTCTTAAGACTCGACCGGATTGGCGACTTTGTTTTGGGGATTCCCTCCTACCGCGCCCTGCGGCAGGCTTATCCCAACGACAAAATTTCAGTGGTAGTTCCTTCCTTCGTGGCGGAGATGGCCAAGGCCTGTCCCTACTTCGACGAGGTTTACCTCTATGACGCCCTGTGGCTTTTGCCCGATCAGGAGCCGATCGACCGCTGGAAATCCGCCTGGAAACTCATCCAATTTTTACGGTCCAAGAAAATCGATCTTCTCTTTAGCTTTCGCTATCAAAGCCGTTTGGATCCGCTGGTAGCGGGTTTGTCCGGCGCGGGTCAAAGGGTGGGCTATGACCTGGGGCTCGTGAGCGCCTTTTTAAGCCAAAAGGTAGAACAGCCTTTTTCTGAACTGCATCAGGTAGACCGCAACCTCCATTTATTACAGACCTTTGGCATAATCACGCCTAGCCGTCAGTTAGAGATGTGGGTTCATCCCCGGGATACCAAACTGGCGGAAAAGCATCTGCCCAGCCAGGAGCTTTTACCGGGCGTTCCCCGGCTGGCCCTCCATATCGGCGCGGCGGCGCCTTCCAAGCGGTGGCTGGAAGAAAGCTTCTCCGCGCTTATCCATGAATTGCACCGAAACACTCAGGCGGACATTTATGTTTTGGGCGGGGAACAGGATTTAGGTTTCGGCCATGAAGTTGTCGACGGTTTGGAATGTCCGGTGGTGAACCTGGTGGGTAAACTTTCTTTGATGGAAATGGCGGCGGTGATCCAGCATTGCCAGCTTTTTATCGGGTGTGACTCAGGCGCCGGCCATATCGCGGCGGCTTGCGGGGTGCCGGTGTTAAGTCTTTTTTCCGCGGCCAACGAGGTGGAGGTTTGGAAGCCCTGGGGACCCAAGGTCAAGGTGATGACGAAGCATCCGCCCTGTTCGCCCTGCCGCTCACAGGAGTGCAAGCGTGACGACGGCTATTTCTGCATGGCGGAAATTAAAGTGGAAGACGTATTGGAAGAAGTGAAACTTCTTCTGATGGAGAACCATTAAAAATAATTTTTAAACTTCTTTCACCACAAAGTACACAAAGTTTAAAGTCTTGTTTCAAAAATCTTTATGTCTTACTTCGTGTACTTTGTGAACTTCGTGGTGAGAATCGGTTTGCTGTAGGGGTTGATTCCGAGCGGGTTAACTGGAGCGGCGGTCCTCAAAGGCCATGAACTTCAAACCGCATTCGTTGGCTCTGGTCCAAACCACTTTGGCGAAGACATTCATTGGCTTTTTTTCTAAATATTGAAAATTCAATTTCACCACCGCGCTGGCCGGCAAAGACTGGTTGGTTTGAAGGCTCATCCCGCCCTTGCTGATGTCCTGGGACCAGAAGGTTTTCGGTTTGTCATCCGACACCAGGCGCGCGAAGGGCGCATTGTGGGGAACCACTTCGACTTTGCGGAAAAACTTGTTTCGGGGGGACCAGCGTTTCTCGACTGACGGCATTTTTTTCTCCTGGGGTTAAACTCGACTCATTTGCTGGGTCTTATTTAACTGAATTAAGAAAAAAATTCCACTTACTTTGTGAAAATTGTGTGTGTCTAAAATCGTTAAGAGGTTTCGCGGGAAAAATTTTATTCAAGGCCGTCAAAAATAAATTTCAATTTAAACGACTCGAATCATTTTTTGTTTTTGATTTAGAAAAGAAGCGTTTCCTCGTCCGCGGTGAGAAAACGCCACTTGCCGGATTCCACGTCTAAGCTGAGCTTGCCAATGCCGGTTCTTTTTAATTCCAAAACCTTGAAGGGTGTCCCGAATTTGGCGTCCTTGAGCGCGCCAAACATGCGGCGGATATGGCGGTTCTTACCCTCGTCCAGTTCCACTTCCAGCCGGGTTTTGGGCCCGGCGCCGCCTTGAATGTCGATCCGCGCGGCGCTTAAAAGTCCCTCGGAAGTTTTCACGCCTTTCACCATCAACGCGGCTTGTTCGCCCGTTACGTGGCCCCGAACCCAAACCTCATAAACTTTCTTGCAGAAACCGGGCTCGGTCAGGCGGGCCGAAAGTTTGCCTTCCCGGGTAAATAAAAGAAGCCCTTTGGAATCCATATCCAGCCGTCCCACGGGCATCCACAGATCCTCGTAAACCCAATCGGGCAGGAGGTTATAAACGGTTTTACGCTCCTTTTCGTCGGAGCGGGTCACGAGATAGCCCTTGGGTTTGTTCAGCATCAAAAGCCGATGGGAAGCGGAGGAGGAAGTCACGGGATTTTGAGTCCTAATTTGACGGATTGAAGCACTTGGTCCGCTATTGGGCCGTATTTTTGAGCGTCGCCATAAAAGACGCTGGCGCTGAAGGTTTGGCCTGGTTTGATCAGGATCAGATTGGAAAAACAAATTTTGTCGTAAACGTAAAGGTAGCTTCCGGTGAGAAGGGTCGCGGGCATGCCGGAACATTGGACCGGGACCGCTTTCCACTGAAGTTCCCGGTTGATCGGTTGCTTGAGGCTGTTGATGTAATTGTTAATCAGCTGTTGGGCGTTGGTGGGCACATCCGCGTCGGGGGAAAGATAAGAAGAAACGTTCAGCATGAAAAGCGTGTCGGGTATAACCGCTTTTCCCGTAAGCCATCGGCCCCAGCGGCCTTTGCTTTCGGGAATCTTCTTCTCGTGAAAAGTCAGGGGATAGGGGCAATCCACCGATAAACCAAAGGGCTCGGATTGATAGGTCTGCCAGTGGGGAGGGGGCATAAAAACGGACATTTGAATACAGCCCGAAAGAAACAAGCCGGGGATCAAAAGAAACAGGCGGCGCATAATTAACCTTTGGGGGCGAAAGTTTTGAAGAGGTTCTCGGCGGCGAGTTCACCTGAGGCTACGCAATCGGGAATACCCACGCCTTTGAAGCCGTTGCCCGCCAGAAAAAGCCCTTTGTATTCCGAGGCCTTTTGTTCCAACCGGGAAGCCTGACTTAAGTGGCCGGGCCGGAAATAGGACATGGCCGATGGATAGGAAGCGAGATGGTGGACAATGGGTTGGCTTTTCAGGTTCAGAATAGGCTTGAGTTCTTCAAGGACTTTTTCAACGATGGCTTTCTCACCTTGGGTTTTTAATTGGGAGACAGCCTCGGTGCCTAGGAAAACCCGGATCAAAGCGTAGCCGTCGGGAGCGCGGCCGAAGAATTTTTGGCTGGAGAAGGTGCAACCCAAGATCAGTTTCTTTTCCTTGGCTGGGACCACAAAGCCAAAACCGTCCAGGGGATGACCGATATCGTCCCGGCGGAAACCCAGGTTTAAGGTAGCGGAGTCGTGGGCAGGTATGCCGGACAAAAGTTTCTCCCATTCTTTATCCAAGTAACCGATCAAGGGAATCATCTTGGCGGGCTGCAGGGCCAAGACCACCGCGTCCGCTTCCTGGGAACGGCTGTTCGCTTGCACAATCCAGCCGCCCTTTTCATCCTGCTTGAGGGATTGCACGGCGCTTTGAAGCCAGAGCGACTGACTGGGGATTTTGGAAATCAGGGTGTCAGCCAGACTTTGCATGCCTTTTTGCAATGTGGCGAAGAGGGAATAGCGGGCGCCCGAAACCTGGGACTGGCCGCTTAATCTTTTGGCCGCCAGGGCTTTTAACAGCGAGCCGTACTGCTTTTCCATTTCTTTGAAGCGGGGCATGCAGGCGTTCAAACTTAAATCATCCGGGTCGGCGTTATAAACCCCGCCGATCAAGGGTTGGGCCAGGGATTCCATGACTTCCCGGCCTAAGCGCCGCCTCACGAAAGCGCCGACGCTTTCATCCTGAGGGTCTTTGCGCACCGGGATGAAGGGCTCGAAGGCGGCCCGCAATTTTCCCAGGGGCGACAAGAGGGAAGTGGTCATGAGGGGCATCAAGCGGGAAGGGGCTAAGAGATAAAACCCTTCAGGGATGGGATGAAGCTTGTTGCCTTTAAGTATGAAGGATTGTTTCAGGTCCAGGTTGGTGCGCATCAACTGCCATTCCATCTCCAGGCGCTTGATGAGGTTCAGGGCGGCGGGCTTGTCCGTGATGAAGCAGTCCGGGCCTTCTTCCATGAGAAAGCCTTCTTTTTCAATCGTGCTTAAAGTGCCTCCGGCTTTGGTTCCGGCGTCGAGGATGTTCAGCTCCAAAGGAATATTCTTTTCCTTGGAAAGCTCCAAGAGGCGGTAGGCGCAGGCCAACCCGCTGATCCCGGCGCCGATAATGGTGATTCGCAATGGATTCATTTAAAATCCTTAAAAAATTAAAACACAGAGTATAACGAATAAGGCAAAGCATTTAGCCGCAGATGAACGCCGATTAACGCAGATAAATTCTTCCTTCAATTTTAAACATCAGCGTTCATCTGCGTGTATCCGCGGCTAAAAAGGTTTATTCGGCTTGCGATTCTTCCACCAGCGAAGCCAGCATGGCGATGAAGGAAGGGTGGGTGCCGACGGTTTTCGCCCGCACCAAATGCAGGGCTTTCCATTTGGCTTTTTCCTGGGCCAGGGTGTCGATGTCGTAAAGCACTTCCACGTGGTCCACCAAAAATCCGATGGGCGCCACCACGCAGGCGGAAAGGGTTTCATAGGTACGGCGCTCAATGAAATCGCCTAGGTCGGGTTCCAGCCAAACTTCCTCGGGTCTGCCGCTGCGGCTGGTATAGGCGGTTTGGTAATAGGGAACTTCCACTTTGGGCATCACGTGCTGGCAGGTTTCCTCGAACTGCTGGGAGTAGGGCGACTTGTGGGCCATGGCCCGCGGAATGCTGTGGGTGGTGAAGATGAGCTCCGCCCGGTGGCGTTCTTTTTCCGCGGCGAGAGAGCTGGGCGAAAGCCTCGGTGATGTTTTGGGCGATCGCGGTGATAAAACCGGGCCGGGTATGCCATTCGGGGGCGTAGGTGATTTGGGGAACGGCCAGACCCGCGGTTTTGATTTTCTCCAAAGCCTCGTCGACTCGGGTGACATATTTATCGAAGGAAGCCGGGCTGCGATGGGGCGCCATGACGATGGCGAAAATTTTGGTTTTGCCCTGCTTGGCTAGGTCCATCAAGGTGTCCGCGATCCGGGGGGCATAGTGGGCGAATCCCAACACCACCGGAATATCCAAACCCCGCGACTTCAAGAGTTTTTCCAGGGCCTGGGCCTGCTCGCCGGTCAGGCGGTTGTAAGGGGAAACGCCGCCGATTTGCTGGTACTGCTTGGCGACTTTTTCCAGGCGCTCGATGGGAATGTTGCGTCCGGCGGTGACGTCCTGCAGGAAGGGAATGACATCTTCCGGTTTTTCAGGGCCGCCAAAGCCGATGAGGAGAATGGCGTCGTAGGTCTTGCTCACTTTTTTTCCTTTTTCGTTTCTTGGATTCTTACTGGTTCTTCCAACTCTTCACCGTTTCTA
This sequence comes from candidate division FCPU426 bacterium, assembly GCA_963849245.1. GTDB lineage: Bacteria > Oederibacteriota > Muellerivitia > Muellerivitales > Muellerivitaceae > CAWKIY01. Next base: position 18,489 of record CAWKIY010000112.1, read on the forward strand.
TCATGGCCCGGACATTTTCCATCGGGGTTGAGGGCAGAATGCCGTGGCCCAGGTTGAAGATATGGCCCGGTTTTCCGCCGGCTTTTTTCAGGATTTCGAGGGTTTTGGCCCGCACATTATCCGGATTGGTCAAAAGTACTTGGGGGTCCAGGTTGCCTTGTACCGCCACGTTGCCCAGCTGTTTCCAGGCTTTATCCAAGTCGATGCGCCAGTCCACGCCGATGACGTTGGCGCCGATTTGGCCGAGCCAGGGGAAAAAAGGAGCGGTTTCGGTGCCAAAGTAAATGACAGGGACGCCGGGTTTTAAGCCGCTAATAAGAAGCTTCACGTAAGGCAGGGCGAAACGCTGGTATTCCTCGGGGGCCAGGATACCGGCCCAGGAGTCGAACAATTGCAGGGCCTGGGCTCCCGCGGCGACTTGGGCGTTTAAATAAGAAGTGGTGGCGGCGACGATGCGCTTCATAAATTCATCCCAAACGCCGAAGTCCCCGGCCATGAGGGAACGGGTGTGGAAGTAATCTTTGGAACCGCCGCCTTCTATTAAATAGGAGGCCAAAGTGAAAGGCGCTCCGGCGAAACCGATCAGGGGAATGTGGGGTTTCAAGTTGGTGCGGATCAGGCGCACGGCCTGCATGACATAGCTCAAGTCGAAATGGCCGTCCACTTCCTCCAGGCGCTTCAAATCCTCGCTGGAGCGGAAGGGATTGCCGATGACGGGGCCGCCGCTTTCGGCGAAGTCCAATTGAAAACCCATGGGCTCGCTGATGAGAAGAATGTCGGCGAAAAGAATGGCGGCGTCCACGCCCAAAACTTCCTGGGCTTGGATGGTGACCTCGGCGGCCAGGTCGGGTCTTTTGCAGAGGGTTAAAAAAGAAACGGTGGAGCGGATGGCCCGGTATTCGGGCAGGTAGCGTCCGGCTTGGCGCATAATCCAAAGGGGTGTGCGGGAGGTTTTTTCCATCCGGCAGGCTTTGAGGAAGAGGCTGTCCTCCAAAGTCGCCACCTTCTCAAAAACCTTGGCGGGGATGAGCTTGATGCCGCCGGGATTCTTGCGGTCCAGAATTTCCCGGCATTGTTCCGCGGTTTCCTTCACCAAAAAGCCCATCTTGGTATTTTCAGGCTCCACGTCCACATGAATTCCGTTTTTTTGAAGCGCCTCCGAGGCCATGGGCCCGATTGAGCCGACCACCAATTGATTGAGGGCTTTCTTGAGCGCTTCTTCCTCGCCCAACCCCCGGGCGACTTCCAGCACGTTGGTGATCTGGTTGGCGCTGGTAAAGAGGGCGGCTTGAATCTCGCCTTGCAGGATCGATTGGATCAAGAGGGTCAGGGGTTTGACGTCTTCCGGCAGGGCCCAGCGGTAAACGGGGACGCTGATAACTTCTTTGGCGCCGCCGTTCTTTAAGGCTTCCAGAAACTCCACGTTGGAAACGCCGTATTCCTGCACGGCGATCTTTTTATCCTTAAGGGAGTCGTATTTTTCCAGCGTCTCGATAATTTCTTTCCAGGTATTGGGCTCGGGAATCTTGAATTTACTTTTGAGGTTGTTGTCTTTGAGCGCCTTTTCGGATTTGGGTCCCCGGGCCACCAAAGCGGTTCGGTGAAGGGCCTTCTCCACATGGCTGTGGGGATATTTTTCTTCCAAGGTTTGAAAAAGGGTGCGGGTGCCCACACCGGTCATGAGAATGACCAGGTCAAAATAATCTTCCCGTAATTTTTCGAAGAAATAAAAGACGTCCTGGTTTTCGCTCAGGGGAATCTCGCGCATGGAAGGCGCGACCCGGGGCTGGCCGCCGTTGCGGGAAATCAAGCTGGACATTTCCTGGCCCATGCGGCTTTCAAAGGAAGCCACGGCGATGCCGTCAAAGCCCTGTTTTTGGGTTTCGTCCAAGGTTGACTCCAAATCCTAATTCCTTCCAAACCTGCTGATAGTAAGTTCCGTTAAACCAGGCCCCATATATGGGGTTTTAGTATAAAAGTCAATCACGAGGAAAGCCAGACGGGCGTCATATTTGGGAGGAATTGAGGTATTCTATATCCCTTCTACGTTTAGTGATTCAAAGGGGTTTAAGATGCCGTTTAAAATTCGGGTTGGGGATGAAATTTTAAATTCGAACGACAATTTGGTCGGAGTGGTTTTAGAAGAGCGTTCCGATTCTTATTTGGTGGATGTGACGACGGAAGATCAACCGCAAGTTTGGTCGAAGAGCGAAGCCAAGGGCTGGCGCCAGACCAAGAGCAACAAAGCCATCGATTCGGTGGATAAAAAAGCCGCTGAAAAGCCCCAGAAGTCCAAGGGCGCGAGCACGCAAATTCTTTACCGCCAGGTCGCCAAGCGCCGGGGTTAATCCCCAGCGCTGTATCTTCAAATGGCCGTTTCCTTCTTCTCCACTTCAATCGGGTTAATATCCACGTCATAATCCAGCCGCGTCAGCACGTCCGAACCGCGGAAGGTTCCGGACACCGCCGCCGCGTCCTGGGGCGTGGGCCCCGCGGCTAAGGCGATATGCTGGTCCGCCACGGCTAATCCCATACTGGGGTCATAGCCTCGCCAGCCCGCTCCGGGCAGATAAACTTCCGCCCAGGCGTGCAGTTCGTGGCTGTCCCTCGCTCCCGGCTCATATTTATAACCGCAGACAAAACGGGCGGCCAATCCCATGGCCCTGCAGATATCAATAAATAAAACGGATAAGTCCCGGCAGGCGCCTTCTTTTCGGCGCAGGGTTTTGTTCGGCGTCAGGGGGTCGCCCACCGCGCGGATGGTTTGCTGGATATTGCGGTGGATATAGTCCGTCATGTGATAAAGAAAGTTCAAAGTATTGTCGTCGCTCTCATGAAGCAGGGATTGGGCCAGCTCATCCACCGCGGCGTCGGGATGGACCCGGTGCAGATAGGCGGCGAGGGCTTGTTTGTTGTCGGAGTTGTACTTGGCTGGAAGTTTCAAAGCCTGGGGATCGGTGATCAGGTAATGAAAAGGATTGCCGAGGATAGTTTGGATTTTGAAATTGGTTTCCAGTGTCAGGTTGGCTTGCTTTTCCTCGAACCAAAGCTCGGTTTGGTGGTTGTTGAAAAGATCCAGCGAGTCGGACTGGCCGGTGGGCTTGGGGGAAATTTCTAAATTAAAGGTTTCCAGCTTTTGGCTGAAGTCGTCCCGGGGCCGAAGGCGCACCACGTTGGGCTCCAGAAAAACTTCCTTGCTGTAGGTGTAGCGTAAGCGGTGTTTGACTTCAAATAACATGGCGTCTCCTACTTCTTGCTCGGAAGTTTCTCCAAAGCGATTCGGGCCCAATCATCGGGGCAAAGCTCCACGGTTTCTCTCACGCGCTTTTTCCACCAGTCGGTCACGGTGCTCAAGTCCTCCCGCTCATAGCGGGTCTCGGTCATATGAAAAGTGTCTTTTCGGTATAGCACCATGTCGATGGGGAAATCCACATCCGTGGCGCTGGTACGGGTGGCCTCAAAGGCCAGGTAGCCCATCTTCATCGTCAGTTCCATAGAACAATCATAAGTCAGGGCCCGGTCAATGAGGGGTTTTCCGTAGCTGGATTCCCCAATGGCGTAATAGGGGGTGCTTTCGGTGACTTCCACCCAGTTTCCCTGGGGATAAACCAGGTAAAGTTTATGTTCGTTATCTTTCGCCAATTGACCGCCGATGATGGACATGAGGTTGAACTGATAGCCGCTGGCTTCCAAAAGCTCTTTGTCTTCCTTAGCGACTTGGCGGATTTGGGAAGCGAAGGCGTTGACCGCTTTGTAGAGTTTGTCGTATTTGAGGTGATTCTCTTCCAGGTCCTCATTGAAGTAAGTCAGCGCCTTGTCCCGGGCGGAGCGCAGGCCCGAGGTCATCAAAAACAGGGAATGGTTTCCGTTCTGGTGGATGGAAACCTTTTTCCCCGTGATGGGCTCGGTGCCGCTGGTGATGCGGGTGTCGGCCAGGGCGACCAGGCCTTCGCTCACCTTCATGGCGAGACAAAAAGTCATTGTTCGATCCTTTTCGCGACGGGGAAGCCCGGAACCGGCTGCAGCGCCAACAGTGTGGCGAAGAGGGCATCCCCCGCTGAGTTCAATTTAGCCTCGAAGCTGTCGAGGTATTCGTGTAATCCGCTTTTAACAATCTCCCGGATATTAGCATAGTCGAGTTCGGACCGCAGGCGGCCCATTTGCTGTTCGGCGATATTGGAATAGTTGCCCGCGGGCGTGCCGGTGACAAAATGCAGGGATTCCTCGGCCCGGATCAGGCAAAAGCGCATGGAACGGGGGAATTCCCGGTCCAGCAGGAGAAACTCGGCCACCTTGTCGGGCTGGATGTGGCTGTGTTTTTTACGGTACATCTCGCTGGCGCTGGCGGATTTTAAAAGCGCGGTCCAAAGGATGGCGTCGTAGGGCGTTCCGACGTCCTCGACTTTGGGCAGGAGGATGAAATATTTCACGTCCAGGATACGGGCGGTCTTATCGGCCCTTTCCAGCATCCGGCCCAAACGGATAAAATTCCAGGCTTCGCCGTGGGACATGGTGTGGTCGGTGACGCCCACAAACAAATGGCTGGCCATGCGGATTTGGCGGCAGAGGGAATAGAGATCCTCCACTTCCAGGGGTTTGTGCATGTGATTCTGAACCATCAAGTAAAAGCTGTTGAACTGCTCCCACATTTCCTTGGAGATGGATTCCCTCATGGTGCGGGCGTTCTCCCGGGCCTTGCTGAGGCAGGAATAAATCGAGTTGGGGTTTTGCTTGTCGGCTACCAGGAAGCGGATGACGTTTTCTTGGGTGGCTTCGTTGTTATAGCGGGCTTTGAAGTCCTCTTCGTCACCGGTGGTGACGACCAGCGGATACCATTGTCCGTCTTCCTCCAGCGGGGAATCGAGCATGAGGTTGAGGTTGACGTCGATGAAACGGGCGACATTCTCCGCCCGCTCGATGTAGCGGCTCATCCAGTAAAAAGAATCGGCCAAACGGCTTAACATCGGTAAACCTCGAGTGTGGAGTTAGAAGTTAGGAGTGAGCAGTTAAAGCTGTTAACTTCTAACTTCTCACTCCTAACTTCTAACTTGCTTATTTTGTTAGTGTTGTTCACTTCAAGATCCCTTCTTCTTAGACGTGTCGCCCAAGACCCAAGTGTCTTTACTGCCGCCGCCCTGGGAAGAATTAACGACCAACGAGCCCTTCTTCAAAGCCACCCGGGTGAGGCCGCCGGGCATGACGTAAACGCTTTTGCCGTAAAGCACATAGGGGCGCAGGTCCACATGACGTCCCTCGAAGTGGTCGTCGACGATGATGGGAACGCGGGAAAGGGAAAGGGTCGGCTGGGCGATATAGTCCCGGGGGTTGGCTTTGATCAGCTCCGCGAATTTTTCCCGTTCGGCCTGGGTGGAGTGGGGGCCGACCAACATGCCGTAGCCGCCGGATTGGTTGACGGCTTTGACCACCAGCTTGTCCAGGTTCGCTAACACATGCTGGCACTGCGAAGGCTCCCAGCAAACATACGAAGGAACGTTGGGGAGAATCGCGTCTTCCTTTAAATAGTACTTAATGATGGCGGGGACATAGGTGTAAATGGCTTTGTCATCGGCGACACCCGAACCAGGCGCGTTCGCCAGGGCCACCCGGCCCGCGCGGTAAACGTCCATCAATCCCGGCACGCCCAGTTGGGAATCGGCGCGGAAAGCGAGGGGGTCGATGAAGTCGTCGTCGATACGGCGGTAGATTACGTCCACCCGCTCGAAACCCTTCGTAGTCCGCATCATCACGTAACCGTCGATGACCACCAGGTCGCGGCCTTCCACCAGTTCGGCGCCCATCTGTTGGGCGAGGAAGGCGTGCTCGAAATAAGCGGAGTTGTAGGGGCCGGGGGTCATGACCACGATGCGGGGATTGGAAACCGACTCGGGAGCCAAGTTTTGAAGCGTGTTCAAAAGGCGGTGCGGATAATCGTCCACCGCTCGGACCGCCATGTTCTGGAATACCTTGGGCAAGGTGCGCTTCAGGACGTTGCGGTTTTCCAACACATAAGAAACGCCCGAGGGACAGCGGAGGTTATCCTCTAAAACGTAAAACAAACCGTCGTTGTTTCGCACCAGGTCGGTGCCGGTGATGTGAATCCAGATGCCTTTGGGAACCTTGAGGCCCTTACATTGGGGACGGTAGCCGACCGAGGTCTTAATCATGTCCTCGGGGATAATTTTGTCTTTGAGAATTTTCTGGTCGTGATAGATATCGTCGATAAAAAGGTTCAGGGCCTGGATGCGCTGAACGAGGCCTTTCTCAATGCCGCCCCATTCCTGCCCGTTGACGATGCGGGGAATGACGTCGAAAGGAAAAATTTTTTCCGTGCCCTCGTTACTGCCGTAAACCGTGAAGGTGATGCCCATTTGAAGCAGTTCGGCCTCAGCTACTTTTTGCTGGCGCAGGAGGTCGCCAGGGGCCATGGCCTTGAGGCGGTTAATCAGAGGCGCCGCGCTCGGCCGTGGCTGGCCGGGAGCCTCATAGATTTCGTCGTAGAAGGAGTCCATTTCGTATTGGTCAAAGTTCATGGCGCCCTATTACAAAGCAATATCAGTGCCATTTCCACAAAGAAAAAGCCTTTTAACACGGGGTTCTTCTTTGGTTTTCGGCACAATTTTGAATGGCCGGGGACAGTTTTGAAGGATAAAGTCTTTAAGGAAACTGTGAGACATGTTGGTTTGCCAAATCTAGGGAGTGATTCAGAAAAATATGACAGATTTAAAGATTCAAAAACTAAAAAAAGCAGGACAGCAGAAACGTTCTGTTCGCATGAAAACCAAACATTATGGGGGGGATGCCTATGATGGAATTGTTTTGGCCTGCCATCCCGAATTGATCGTTTTTCAAGATATTGATGACTTTAAGTTGGGAGGTGTTCATGTTCTTCCGACTAAATTTTTAAAAGATTTAAGATTGGGTCCTTTTGAACGTCTTATGGATAAGATCATTGTTCAGAATGGACAAATAAGAAAGCTAAATCATATTCCGTGGATTAGGAAAGTGGAAAACATTCAGCAAGTAATCTGGGAGTGTCATCGTAGGAAAATTTGGCCCATCGTTGAAATGCAATCCAGGAAAATAAACGCTTTTTTTATAGGCATCATTACTTATGTTGGCGAAAAGGAATTCGAATTACTTTCTTACGACGCCACTGGAAAATGGGAGAAAACATATCGGTTGCCCTACAAAGAGGTTTTGAGAATTGAAATATTCGACGACTATTCAAAATATTTCAATCGGTATATGGTTAAAAAAATTAAAGCTGTATAACGCGAACTCAGTATCAATTTCCGACACATCTTTTGGAGTTGAAAAATGAAAAAGTCAGCAAGGAAAGATCATGAATATATTATTTCTTTTGAGATTTTCACCAAATTTATTTCCTTGGATGCCTTGTCTAAGAGAATCGGAATAGACGCTTCCTCTGGTTCTAGAAATAGAGGACAAAAAATTCAGTTAGGCAAAAAGAAGTTAATTGAGAAATATACTTGGTTTCGGTTGTTTTCAACTCGGCCCAAAACGGCAAATCTGGAAACGCACCTGGACTCAATTATTAATCTGGTTGAAAAAAGTAAAGTTTTCAAAAAAGGGAAATTGCCGAAAGATAGTCATCTTTCTATTTGCATAGCCGAAATCTACAACTTTAATAAATATGCTTATTATCAAATCGATATTCCGAAAAAGTGTATAGCGTGGTGTGGAAAGCATAGCGTTGCTCTTAAAGTTGTTGCCTATCCTTCGGTTTGAATTGATTTTCCTAATTATTGGACAATGAGAGATGAAAAAAATTAGTTCACTATTAATCCAGGGTTTTGTCTTGGGACTTGGTCTAGGTCTTTGCTTCGCAGGCGCCCTGGGGTTGCTTTACCGCGCGATCCATAGCGGCGATGCCCATTACCCGCCAGGGCCGCCGACCCTTTTCTTTTTTGTGGTGGGGATCGTGATGGGGTTGCTGGGCGGTTGGTGTTTGGCGCTTCAGTTGGTTTTGTCCAATCTGCTGGCTTCTCTCTTTATGAAGATCGCGGAGTTAGTGCCCATGCCAGCCCAAGTTGTGGGGGAAGAATGGGCTAGGAAGATGGAAACCTTCTTTAACGAAGTCATTCAGCCGATGCCGGGGTTCTTTCGAAAAGTCGTGGAGTTTTTTCTCATCTCACGGTTCGAGGACTATGGCCGGATCAACCGAGCCATCGACAAGGCCAAGCGCAAGTCGCCTCAGTCCACATTTACCCCTGAGTGGTTGTCCATGGTAGTACTTCATTACTTCTTGGAGCCTTTGTGGCTTTTCTTCTACGCCGCCTATGCTATTCTTTTCCTGGCTGCCTGCTTTTTTTGGAGTCTTCCGTTTTTGAGACCGTTAATTCCAAATGGATAAAGAGGTTTTGTGGTGAGCAACGCGAATTACGAAAAATGGAAAAGCCTTCAATCCCACTGGGATGACGATGACTTTCTCAAATCCTTAACGCCTTTGATGAAACTGCGCTACCGCCGGTTGGATGAAAAGGTGCTGGAAATCCTCAAAGAAAACTTCGCGAAGGTTTCGGGAAAGCCTTTGCTAGTAGACGCGGGCTGTGGGCGGGGGGAGTTTGCTTTGTTCCTGAAGAACGCTGGGGGAACGGCTTCGGAAGCCTGGAACTATCTGGGGTTTGAGCCTTCCCAGGAACAGCTGAATCAAAGGGATATTCCCACCTTGGGGCTGGGTTTTGCCCGGGCGACGGCGGAGCAATTGCCGCTTCAAGACATGGTGGCCCAGGGCGTCCTTATTAAAGAAGCTTTGGATCATTGCTATGACCCCTCGAAAGTCTTTCGGGAGGCGAAACGCCTTTTAAAGCCGGGCGGGGTTTTGATTGTGACCATTACGAACGACAAGTCCTACTTCAAACGGCTTCTGCCCTGGATCAATAACGCCCACAAAGCCAAACAAACGGACCATCTTTTCTTTTTTGGTCCGGGCGATTTGAAGAAGCTGGCCGAGGAAGCCAAGTTTGACAGGGTTTCAGTGGAAACCTATAATTACTTCAAATTTCCCCGAGTTCTTGAAGCTGTGTTAAGTTGTTTCGGATCGACCATCAATCGCGGGCTTTTAAACGTGACGGATGCCATTGGAAAAGCCCTTCTGCCCGGTTTGGGCGGGGGAATCATCTTAAAAGCCTATACAAAAGAGAGACCATGAACCCAGAATTATTGAATATCCTGATTTGCCCCGCCTGCGGGTCCGCCTTGCGCGACAAAGAAACCGCTATCGAGTGCACCGCCTGCAAAAGCCGCTTTCCGGTGGAGAACGGCATTCCTGTCCTTTTAGTGGATCGTGCGCAAAAAGCCAAAGGCTGATTCCTTCCTCAAGATAGGAATCGACGCCCGTCTGGCTTACCGCCGGGGGGTCGGCACCTACGCGGCCAACCTGATTCTAGCCCTCTCGAAAATTGACCGGCGAAACCAGTACTTCCTTTTCAACGCGCCCCCGCGTCTGAGACAGCAGATTTCCAACAAACAGTTTCACTCGATTGATCTGCCCTTTTCCAACGCCGCTTATTATGAACAAAAGCTTTTGCCCCGGGCGGCCGAGCAAAAGAATTTGGATTTGCTTCATTACGTGGATAACTCCGCTTCGGTCATCAGCGATATTCCTTTTGTGCTGACCCTGCATGACACCATGTATACCCGGCCTCTCTCTAAAGTGCGGCCGAAACCCACTCTTCGCCAGCGCTTGATTGACGCTTATAAGAAATGGGCCATTCCCCGTTCGGCCTTGATGGCGCAAGCGATTGTGACGGTTTCGGATTATTCCAAAGATCAAATTCAACAACAGTTGAAAATGGGAAAGGAAAAAGTTTGGGTAACGCCGGAGGGAGTGGACCTGCATCTTTATCAAAAGAAACCGCGGAAACCCTCGAAGCTTTTTAAAATTTTGGTTCATGGCGCGGCGGACGAGAGAAAAAATATCGCCAATATCCTCAAAGCCGCTAAAATTCTGGCGGATCAGAAAAAGAAATTTCAAATTATCGTTATCGGTATGGATGAGGCTGAGTTGAAGCTGACCCACTATTTACGGGAAGCCATCGCCCTGGACTTGGGGAGTTATGTGGAATGGGCGGGCAATGTGCCGTTCAAGATGCTCAAAGACATCTATGCGGAAGTGGACCTGTTTCTTTATCCCTCGCTCTTGGAAGGATTCGGCTTACCGGTGTTGGAGGCCTTTGCCTGCGGTGTACCGGTTATTACCTCCCAAACCACCTCTTTGCCAGAGGTGGCGGGAGACGCGGCTCTGTTAGTGGATCCCCAAAACCCCGCGGCCATCGCCAAAGCGGTGAAGCAAGTGATGGAGAAAGCCTCTTTAAGAAAACAATTGATTCAAAAAGGCATCCGGCGGGCTAAGCTGTTCTCGTGGGAAAAGACCGCGAGGCTGACCCTGAAGGTTTACGAGAAGTTCGGGAGTAAAGCTTGAAGTCTAAAATCAATCAATTGACGCCCTTTAACTTGGCTTTGTTTGTCCTGCTAGTGGGAGTTCTGGAATATTTTTTCCTGCAATCGGCCCAGCTTATTTGGAACGATTTTCCTTATTTGGCTCAAACGGGCGAAATTCTTTTAGCCGCTTTTGTGTGCCTGCTGGCTTTGGAAAGCGCGCTGGTTTTTAAGTTGGACAGGTCAAAATCGAAGTCCTTTTTAACGCCTTTGTTATTGACCCATTTGCCCTGGTTTTTAGGCGCGGGTGTCTTGAGGGTGACCGAGTTTCATTTGCCGGATCCCCATAACTTCTATCTGCGGAAAATCCAGCTTCTTTTGGGACTCATGTGGATAACGCATCTTTTCGTCTTCTGCGCCTGGCTTTTGTGGCGGACCCGCGAAAACAAGCATCCGCTTCCTAAAACCTCTCCCTTCGCTCCCTGGTTTTTTTGGCGGGCTCCTAAAAACAAATCGACGGTTTCCCAAACCTTTGCCTGGGTGTCGATGTTCTTCTTTATAGGGGTGACGCTCTATACCACCCAGTGCGACCTCAGCGGGGATGAACCCCACTACTTACTTATGGCCTACAGCCTGATTCATGACGGGGATTTGGATCTGACCAATAACTATCAAAACCGGGATTATGAGGCCTTTTATCACCGGGGGACTTTGGAACCGCAGGGGCTGGAGCATGTGGTAAACGGTAAAAGATACAGCCACCATCCCTTAGGGCCGGTTTTAGCGGTACTTCCGGGATACGCGCTGTTGGGCCGGTTAGGGGCGGCCTTAACCATTTCCCTGTTGACGGCCCTGGCCCTTTTTCTAACGCTTCGGATATTGGAACTGACGGGAGCCAAGGGATGGCCTCTTCAGGCGGTAGGCACGATCGGTCTTTTCTCCAGCCCTTTTCTTCTTTTTTCCGGACTTATTTTTCCGGAAATTCCAACCGCTTGTTTAACTGTCTTGTCCTTATATTTGTTTTTAAGAAAACGATGGGTTTGGTTTGGAATTATTTTAGGTTTGTTTTTATGGATGCATAACCGGAACGTGCTCTTAGTGATACCGCTTCTTTTAGCCGCCGCCCATGAGATTTGGAAAAGTGAAAAGTTCAAATGGGAAAAAATGGGCTGGCTGGCGGCCGGGTTTGGGATCCCGGTAATTTTGCTGGCCCTCTATTTTTATTGCCTCTACGGGGTGTGGACACCTTTGGGCGCGCACAATGAACCCTTCACCTCGCTTTTCCCCCTGAGCCATTTTTGGATCGGTTTTTTTGGGCTTCTCTTTGACCAGGAGTGCGGTCTTTGGTTTCATTTCCCGATCTTCGCGGTCGCGGTGACGGGAGGGGTCCTGCTGTGGCGGTCCCGCAATCCCCTGCGCTTACCGGTAATCATTACTTTCGCCTTTTATTATCTTTCCATGTCTTTTTACGAAAATTTAGGACTGACGCCCGCGACCCGGTATATGGTGGGAGTTACCCCCCTTCTTTTATTCGCCATTTATCCCGTATTAGAACGGATGAAACGGTTTTACCTTTGGGAGGCCTTAACTCTTTTTTCCTTCACCACGGGCGTTTTAATCAATTGGATTTTGGCGGTTATTCCCTGGATGCGCTATAACAAGCTGGAGGGGGAAAACCTGATGCTGAAAACGGGAGGGAACTTGTTGGGCATCCCACTGCCTTCTTTGGAACCCTCTTTTCAATCCGCTATTATTCCGCTTCATAGTTATGTTCTAAGCGCCGTTTGGATATTGGTGACGATTGGATTGACCGTCTTGTTTATTAAAGAATCATCCGCTCGTAAACGCTGGTAACAAGGAAAACGGTTTGAATATTCTCGTTCTGACGCCTCTCATTCCTTATCCGCCGCATGATGGCGATAAACTGCGCCTTTATCATTTTTTGAAATATCTGAAGCGCCGGGGTCATGTGATTGACCTTTTTTGCCTGACCCGGGTGAAAAATGATTTTCAATATGCCGCCGAATTACGGCCCCTTTGCCGCCGGCTGCATCTACAGTATTTAAGTAACTCCGATTTATTTTTTAATTTAATCGGTGGTCTTTTAATCGGGCAATCCCTGAATGTCTCCAGCTATTTCTCGCCGGAA
>CAWKIY010000113.1:0-3589 GCA_963849245.1 candidate division FCPU426 bacterium
TGATTAAGTTTTTGAATAAGTATTGGTAAAGAAACAGTCTGTTTTTTTACTTTCAGTTTGGAGTGAATCCAAACTGAAATCATTTTTACTCTCCTGGTTAAGTTTGGGCTTGTGTAAAGACTCAACTATAAAAAATGCCTTAAGCTTGAGGCGTTTTTTCGGCGTATAGATATTGATTGTCCATCAGGGATAAAGCTTCAAGTGAATGGTTTAACCGATTGGGTCCGTCTTGAAGTTGCAATGATCGTTGGAAAATGAAAAACTAGGGTTAGACTCTCCGTTAACTTCACTTGTCGTCTTCCTCGGAGGAATGAATGCGAATTTTTGTTACCGGTGGAACCCACCTTGTGGGCAAAAGGGTGCTCCGGCTATTGAGTCACGAGAAACATCAGGTTACGGCGGCAGTCCGGTCAAAGACTGAGGCTGGCCTTGTTTCACGCTTCGGCGCCAAGCCTGTTCTCTTGAATCTGCTGAAAGTCAACGATGTGCAGGCGGCACTTTACGGCCAAGAAGTTATCATCAATCTGATATCGGACGCGGGTGAACCTAAAACCTGGAAAAAGTATGAAGTAATTCGCAAAGCGCTCTCCATCAGTCTGGCTCATGGAGCCCTGCGCAATAAAGTGGGGCGCTTTATTCAGGAATCTTCCATCTATATTTACGCCGACCGGGGCGCGGAAACCGTGACCGAGGATGGACGGCTCCGCTACGGTCCCATGACCACATCGGCCCTGATGGCTGAAAGGAACGCTTTGGAGCTGGAGAAGGTAGGGATTACCCCGGTGGTTCTCCGCTTCGCGAGCTATTACGCCGCGGACCATGACCATACCCGTAGGGTCATCGCTTTCGCGAAACTCGGATTCTTTCTACAGAACGGCCCTATGGACGGGCACGTTTCCATGATCCACGCCGATGACGCAGCCATCGCGGTGGTTCACGCTTTGCGGGCGCCGGCGGGCGTTTACAACATCTGCGACGATTTTGCCTCTACCCGACGCCAATCTATGGAGGCTTTGGCCCGGACCCTGGGCCGCAAAAGCTTGATGATGGCGCCGTCCATCCTGGCCTCCCTTTTATGTCCGCCCCTCGAGACGGTGGGTAAATCCTGTAAGGTTTCGGGGCTCAAGTTCAAGATGGCAATGAACTGGAGGCCCTACTATCCTTCCCTGGCTGAAAGCTGGCGGGCGGTGGTAGCGAAAGTCTCTTCTTAAGTCTTCTTGCTTTATTCCCGCCAGCCTTCTATCTTTTTCTGATCTTTTCCTAAACTCTTAGGAGGCTTTATGCCGCATCTTTTCGAACCCCTTACCCTTCGAGGCGTTACTTTTAAAAACCGTATTGGGGTTTCTCCCATGTGTCAGTATTCCTATGAGGATGGCTTCTCCAACGATTGGCAATTAGTTCACCTGGGAAGCCGGGCGGTGGGGGGAGCGGGTTTGGTCATGGTAGAGGCGACCGCGGTGGAGGCGGAGGGGCGCATTAGTCCAGGAGATTTAGGGCTTTGGAAAGACGATCACATTGAAAACCTTTCCCGGCTGACCCGGTTTATTAAATCTCAGGGAGCGGCGGCGGGAATTCAGTTAGCCCACGCGGGGCGTAAAGCCAGCAGCAATATTCCCTGGAAGGGAACCGCGACTTTGAGCCCAAACGAGGGTGGTTGGACACCCGTAGCGCCAAGTCCGATCGCTTTTGACGAACATTCGCCCGTTCCAACCGCGTTGACCCTTGAGGGAATTCAGAAGATTATCCAAAAATTCAAGAACGCGGCGAGCCGCGCCTTTCAAGCGGGTTTTGATGTAATTGAGATTCATGGAGCCCATGGATATTTAATCAACGAATTTCATTCTCCTTTTAGCAACCAAAGAAGCGATTCCTACGGCGGTTCCTTTGAGAATCGCACCCGTTTTTTAAAAGAAGTTATCGCCGCCATCCGGCAGGTTTGGCCGGAAGATAAACCCCTCTTTGTCCGTCTTTCCGCCACTGATTGGAAAGAACCGGAAGGCTGGACTTTGGATCAATCGGTGGCCCTGGCTTTGGAGATTAAAAAACTAGGAGTAGATTTGATTGACTGTTCGTCAGGAGGGGTGATTCCGGGGGTGAAGATTCCTATCGCTAGCGGTTATCAGACTCCGTTGGCCGAGAAAATCAAACAGCAGGCACAGATCGCCACCGCGGCAGTTGGGATGATTACGAGCGCGTCTCAGGCGGACCATGTTATTCAAACAGCTCAAGCCGATTTGATTTTTTTGGCAAGGGAATTTTTGCGAGAGCCCTATTTTCCGCTTCAGGCCGCGAGAGAACTGGGACGGGATATCACTTGGCCCCTCCAGTATGAAAGGGCCAAGCGGAAGTAATTAAGACTTCGTGGACGAACTTGAAACGGATTTCCAGGTTTTATTCGCTTTCGCCGGAAGCGAATCCATGTTTTTCAAGAATAAGACAATGTTCCACATTTGTTCTTCGCTTAAGGTTCCGCTGAATCCCGGCATTCCGGTTAACCGGACCCCGTGTTTAACGTACCAATAGATTTTTCCATCCGGATCATCCTCTACGCCGTGTTTTGCTAACTGGGGAGCGTGTTGATAGAGGCCGAGGGCGATATTGGAAGCTTTCCCATCGGCTGCTCCGTGGCAAACCGCGCAATTGACGGCGTAAAGTTTGATACCGGAAATTAAATTAGCGTCATTCAATGCCTGGGGATTAGGGGTTGACGGGGCTTCCCGTTTAATTGCGGCCCTTAAGGATTTTCGGGCCATCCAAGTCTCAAGCCCTCCAGGTTTGCTGTCCGCGTTGGCAGGCATACATCCAAGAGAAATGAACAAGTAGGCTCCGGCCATTCCCGCTATTAAAGTGAAAATAACACCTAGGATAAAATTCTTCAGCATTTTAAATCTCCCGGTAAAATTTTATGATTTTTTTAAACCCTATTCCTATTCGTTATAGACGTTTTTGAACTGGGTAGGGGCTTAAAAAATCATCTCCGTCTTTGGTTTTAAGAATCCAAATTTTATTGGGCATAATATAAGGCTAATAAAAGATTTTGAATCATTTTGAGGAAAGCCTTTGTTTAACGCTTTATGTGGCTCGTTTTTTGCACTATTTGACTATAAAATCTCAGCTTATTGAAAGAACCTTAAAATTAAGATGCTGAGCTTTGATTGGGACGATTATCTGTCAGCCATTTGACTCGACCCTAAAGCCCCAGCACATCCTTCATGCCGACAGGCCTGGTGGCCGGCCGGCGAGCCAGAGCGTGGCCCGCATGGCGCCGCGCGCGAAGAGCCGCCGATCGCCGGCCTTGTGGCTGAGCTCGAGCCGCTCGCCGGCGCCGGCGAAGATGACCGTATGGTCGCCGACGACATCGCCGCCCCTGAGCGTGGCGAAACCGATCGCGCCCGAGTTCCGGGCGCCGGTTTGGCCTTCCCGGCTCATGACCGCCGTCTGATCGAGCCCCACGCGCCGGCCGCGCGCCGCCGCCTCGCCCAAGCCCAGCGCCGTGCCGGAGGGTGCATCGATCTTCATCCGGTGATGCATCTCCAGGATTTCGATATCGAAATCCGGGCCCAGGCTGCGCGCGACCTGCTCGACCAGG
>CAWKIY010000114.1:0-13548 GCA_963849245.1 candidate division FCPU426 bacterium
GGAGCGTCTCTTTTGAACCAGGTTAATACCAACATTGAGACTCCAGGGGACTTCATCACGGGAATAGCTATTGATTCCACCAGCGGAAACGTATACGCCGCGGATGTGAACGACTCGGTAGTGAACGTATTCTCGCCTTCCAGCGTCTTAGTCGCGGTGTTTGGCCAGTCGGGCCTCACCTCCAACCAGGCTTTCAGTTATGTGACGGGTGTCGCCATTGCGGGAAGCGGTATTTGGACGACGGATTACCAAAACGGTTCTTCCGGAAATGGTTCCCTCGAGCAATGGACATCCGCTTTTTAAGTTGAATTTAAGTTTCAGGTAAAGCAACCCGGTCAGGGGCCCGCTCTCACGGGCCCCTGATTCATTTAACGGGCGGGTCCGCCTTCCCACAATCCACAAATCCCAAAGGAGA
The DNA here is from genome assembly GCA_963849245.1 of candidate division FCPU426 bacterium. GTDB lineage: Bacteria > Oederibacteriota > Muellerivitia > Muellerivitales > Muellerivitaceae > CAWKIY01. The sequence continues at coordinate 416 of CAWKIY010000114.1, forward strand.
AATTCATGTCAGCAAAGAAAAAAATGCCGATTTTTAGCCGTTGGATGCCGCTAATGTTGTTGCCTATTTTTATCCTCGTCATTGTCGTCACCGTGGGAGCGGGTCCCAAAATTACTGGAGGAACCACGACTCCCATTCAGCATGTGGTCATCATCTTCCAGGAAAATAATTCCTTCGACCATTATTTCGCGACTTATCCTAAAACCATCACGGACTCGAACGGCAATGTGATTTTCCAGCCGAAACCCAATAGTCCCACGATCAATGGATTGAACGCCGATTTATTGACCAATAACCAGAATTCGGCTCAGCCCTTCCTTTTAACCAGTGTGTCCACCTGCGACCAAGACAACGCCTACACGGCGGAACAGGAAGCTTATGACAAAGGCGCCGCGGATGAGTTTGTGGAATTCACGGAGGGCACCGGCTGCGCCGTTCCTTACGAGAATATGGGCTATTACGACGGGAGTACCGTCACCGCCCTTTGGAACTACGCTCAAAATTACGCCATGAGTGATAATTTTTACGGGACTACCTTCGGCCCCACTTTGCTCGGCCACTTGAACCTGATTTCAGGCCAGACCCACGGGGCGACTCCCGTCACTGCCACCTCCTCGGTGCTGAACGGAACGGTTTTGGTGAATATCGACCCGACTTACGATAACTATTCCACCGGCGACACCATCTCCATGTCGGGAAAAAACATGGGCGATCTTTTAAACGCCCAGAATGTGACCTGGGGCGCTTTCATTGGCGGGTTCGCCAGTCCTAATACCACCCATACCTGCGTCGCCGGCTCCCCCACCGCGGACTATGACCCGCATTACGACCCCTTCCAATACTATGCCACGACCTGTAATCCCTCCCATCTTCCGCCCACAAGCGTTTCCATGATTGGACATACGGATCAAGCCAACCATCAATACGACCTCAGCAACCTTTGGCAGGCGTTGGAAGCCCACAATCTCCCGGCGGTTTGTTACGTCAAAGCACCCGTCTACCAAACCGGGCATCCCGCCAAATCCACGGCTATCTGCGAGCAGGAATTTCTAGTGGAGACCATTAACGAGCTGGAAAAGTCACCCGAATGGGACACCATGGCTATCTTTATCGCCTATGACGACTCCGACGGCTGGTACGACCACCAGGCCCCGCCCGTCGTCAACACTTCCGCCAGCAGCGCCGATCCATTTACGTTTGAATCCAGCAATCCCGCTATGGGCGGCTATGAGGATAGGGCCGGCTACGGTCCCCGCCTTCCTCTGCTCGTCCTCTCGCCCTACGCCAAGGAAAACTACGTGGATCACGGCATCACCGATCAGACTTCTATCCTGCGCTTCGTGGAGGACAACTGGAACCTCGGAAGAATCGGGAACTATTCCTTCGATGCCCTGGCCGGTTCCTTGAATCCGATGTTTGATTTTGTGGACGCCCCGCGCGCTGACCGTCTTTTCCTGAACCCCAATACCGGCCGGAATGGAGTCTGAAGCAAAACTAAAACCTTTGCCTGAGCTCTCTTACAAAAAGGCCCGCTCTCAAGCGGGCCTTTTTTATTTTAAAACCTCTTCAACGGATAAAAATTAACACAAACGATACCTACTGCCCTTTCACTCATCCGGGGGGAACGTGTTATTTTTAAGACCCTTTTTTACTGCCTTGGCTCTCTTCAATTGAAGACTTAAGTTTGTTTATGGAGGCTTCTCCTTGAATTTTTTAAAAAAATTTTCAACTCTGGCGGGCTGGATAGCTCCCTTCTTGGCCGTCCTCTTGCTGCTAGCCTTCGGGTTCGCCGGAGGCTGGATTTCAAGAAAAGTCACCGACAAGGCCAAGACCGGCGTCGCCGCGCCCCCGCCCAGCTCGTTAAACGCCCCCGATTACGATGGGGATAAAATGTACGCGTCTCTGGACGGTCCTTTTCTTCCCCGCAAGGAAATCAACGCGCAGGACCAAGCTTCTAATGACGTCCTGCATGGCCGGACCCTGGAACCCAAGTTATTGCCCGACGGAAGCAAGGAATTCGACCTCACCGCCTCCGTTTTCACCTGGCAGCTTTACAATACGGCGCGTGTAACCGTCTGGGGTTACAACCACCAGGTTCCGGGACCCTTGATCCGGCTAAAAGTCGGCGACCGGGTCCGGTTTGTGGTTAAAAATGAACTGCCCCAGGCGACCACCCTCCATTGGCACGGTTTAGCCGTTCCTAATTCAGAAGATGGCGTCCCCGGCATTACCCAAAAACCGATCCCTCCCGGCGGCCAATTCACCTACCATTTCACCATTACCCCGCAAATGATCGGGACCCATTTTTATCACACCCATTTCAATGACAGTTTTCAGATGGACCAGGGCCTTCATGGAATCCTATTCGTTGATCCGGCGGGATCGCCGAAAAAGAAATACGATGTGGAGGCCTTCTACGAGATGGCTTCTTTTAAAGTCGGCGGCTCCGATCAAGAAAACGTCTTCACACTGAACGGAAAAGCTTTTCCCGAGACCTCAGTCCTGAGCGTGTCCCGGGGAGCCCGGGTCCTCCTTCATCTGGTAAACGCCAGTTCGGAGAACGACCACGTCATGCATCTGCACGGTTATACCTTCCGAATCGTCGCGCTGGATGGAAACCCGCTGGATCACCCGATTTCGGCCAGCACGGTCAACCTAGCTCCTTCCCAAACGGCGGATGTCGCCTTCACGGCCTCTAACCCGGGGCGATGGATGTTCCATTGCCATATCCTGGACCACATGATCAATCCGGGTCCCCAGGGAGAAGGAAACGAAGTCACACCGGCTAACATGGGAGGTCTGATGACTTATATCAATGTCCTGCCGCGGGACGAAGTCAAAACAAGTTATCTCGCGGCTGGCGAGCTTTATTCGGACCCTACCTGCGGGCGATAAGCCAACCCCTTTGAACTCATTTTTATCAAATTGATTCGCCTTGAAAAATGTGGTTAAAACTTATCTTCCGTAGAACGTTTTACCCATTTCCCGCCTTTACCCTCTGGTTAAAAGCCGCTTTCATCGGTCTTAATAAATAGCATAACTAAAACAAGTCTTGCCTCGTCTAAACAGTGCGGAAGATTTGATCCACGGAGGATGAAAGATGAAATATTTTGTACTCGCCTTGGCTTTAATGGGCCTGATGATTCCTTTAGCTTGTAACACCAATTCGACGCCCACCGGCAGCACGAACGGAGGAAGATTTCCCAGCACGACTGTCGTCCCCACGGCAACCTTTCAATCGACCCCAGGTTATATTGGAACCATCTCAACTGGTATCTCTGGCCCCAACGGTCTGGCTTATTCCAGCGGCGCCGGCGTTATTTATGTCGCCGAAGGCTTTAGCGGATCCGTTTCCCAAGTCCAAGTCCTCAACTCCAGCACCTACGCGGTAAATTCTACTTGGATGGCGTCCGGTTTGACCAACTTCCAATTCCCCGACGGCGTGGCGGTCAATTCGGCCGGCACCACGGTTTATGTGCTGGACGCGGGTAATCCAACCTCAGGCGCGGGCGCGGCGGTTTACGCCTTAGCCCCCTCAGCCGTACCCACCCCGATTACGTCTTGGACTCAGTACAGCGGCACGACCCTTTCTTATCCAAGCGGTATCGCGCTGGACGCCAATGAGAACGTTTATGTCGCCGATACAGGCAACGATCTGCTGGAAGTCTTCGGAGCCATGGGCACTCCTGTCGCCTCTTGGAGTTACGGCGGCAACTCGAATTTTGGACCGGTTTATCCTGAAGCAGTCGCCGTGGACGCTGGCGGCCATGTTTATGTCGCGGACGGCGATAACAATGAGCTCTGGGTACTCACACTCAGCGGCAGTTCCTTAACCGTCTCCACGCATTGGGACTTGCCTTTCACCTCGGGTTCGGATGCAGCCCCTTATGGTCTTACCGTGGATAGCAACAACTACGTTTATGTGGCGGATTATTTCAACAGCCAGGTTGAGGTTTATAACAACACGGGAACGCAGTTGGGGCTGTTCACCGGAAATGAGACGGGCGCTACACCCCTGATCGGGCCCGACGCCCTTCTGGTTTATGGCGGCAATATTTACGTGGCGGATTACGATAACAATAACGTGAGCAGCGCTTCGGGAATTGTCGAGATCTTCGGACCGAATAATTATTGATTGGGATAGGTTCAAAGCTGATTAACAAAAACGGGGTTGATGCGTCAGCGTCAACCCCGTTTCCATTTGGTTTTAATTTGATGAATCTCCCGTGGCAGCCAAGCTTCCACCATTGAACAATTTTTTCGCGCCTGAAGCCGTCAAGGCGTCCATCTGGGCGTCGATCCACTCCGTCTGCACCTGCGCCATATTGCTCAAGGAAGCCTGCAGGTCCGTAACCGTTCCCAGCAGAGAGAGATAGCGCTGTTTGGCCAATTTGAAATTTTCATCCACCTCATCCCTTTGAGCCGCCAGTTCGCTGATCTTGTTGCGCGCGATATCCAGCGCCTCGTCATACTGATCGTTCAGGTCGTCCACCTGCCGCTGAACGGCGGTAAGTTGATCATTCTTTTCCTCAAACACTGAGCGGGCGATCTTCTGGTCCGCGTCAATGCGAAACCCCTCAAACAGGGGAAAGCTGATCCCAATGCTGGCTGAGTAATTACTATCTGGCACCAATTCCACCCCCTTGAGCAGGCCGATACTGCCGGTGGCGTAAAGATTCGGCAGTCCCTCGGTGGAGGCGCTGTCTGACAAAGCCTTGGCGGACTGGACATCCCTTTTGGCGAAACCCAAAAGCGGATTATCCCCGCTATCTGATATAACCCGAAGGCTTTCCTCGTTGAAAGTCGCGGCGTCCGGCACATTGGTGACCGGCTTTTCGATGGCCACCGCCAGCCTTTTAAGAGCGGCCTGATACTGTCTTTCATAGGTATCCGCGGTCAATTGAGCCTGCTCAATCTGGTCTTGAAGCAAAAGCAGCTGTACCTGGTTGTAGCGGCCCACCTTCACGTAATTTTTCACCAGGGTGTGAATGGGCTTAATCTTCTCCACCAGACCCAGCCAAACATTTTCCAAACCCCGGTATCGGGCCGCGTCAAAATAAAGAATCAGCGCGGCCTGATCGACCTGGGCTTTGGCGATCCGGGTTTTCTCCCGGGCCGAAAATTCCTGGTAGTGGGCGGCATCGAGTCCCTGAATCTGGCTGATATCCAGTAAGGTCCAGGTCGCGTTGATATCCCCGGAAGGTCCCTCGCCAAAAGGGGAGGAAATCACTCCCCCAAATCCCGGCAGAGCCGAACCCGCACCCGCCAACCCCCGGCCTGTAGCGCCGGCCGCGAAAATATGCGGGTAGTAAAAGGAAGCCAATCCCCGGCTGGACTCCTTCGCCTGCTTCTCCCTCTCTCCTTGAACCTTTAAATCCGGGCTGGTCTTTTCCGCCAGCCGCAAAATATCACCCAGCGAGGGCTGATCCAGGGGCGTGGTTTCAGCCGCGTTCTGCGCGAAAGCCAAACTGGAAACGAACCCCATTAAAAGTAAAAGGCCAATTGTTTTGAGTATGCTTTTCATGATTTCCTCCCGTCGTAATGGATACTTTCCCGGTCATCCGGGTGGAGTGAGGGCGATTGGATGGACTTGCCTTTTTTCACCATGGCGAAAATCAAAGGCAATAGGGTTAAGGTGGCGATGGTTGCCCCACTCAATCCCCCGATAACCGCCCGGCCCAAAGGCGCGGTTTGCTGTCCCCCCTCGGTGAGTCCCAGCGCCATCGGCACCATACCCGCTAGCATGGCCAAGCTGGTCATCAAAATCGGCCGAAGACGGCTCTGCGCGCCTTCCACCGCGGCCTTGAGGGAGTCCCCATGAACCAACCGGTCTTTTTCCGCGAAAGTCACTAACAAAATCGCGTTCGCTACCGCGACCCCGACCGACATGATGGTTCCCATGTAGGACTCGATATTTAAAGTGGTGCCCGTTAAAAACAACGTGATGGCCACCCCCAGCAAAACCGCCGGAGCGGTCGAAAGCACTATGACCGCCAAAGCGATGGATTCAAAGTTGGCCGCGAGCAGTAGCAGCACGACCACCAGCGCCATGATCAGTCCGATGGATAACTGGGCGAACATTTGATTGAGCGGCTGAATCTGTCCCCGCAGCGCCACCGTGACGCCTTTGGGTTTTTGCCCGTCCAAATCCTTAAGGACTTTCGAGATCAGCCGGGAAGCCCGTCCCAAATCTAAACCCGACAAATTGGCCGTTAGGTTCAGGGTGCGCTGTTGGTTATAACGGTCAATTTCTCCCCGGGTCGTAGTGGAATCGATCGTGGAGAGATCACCTAAAGGCATGGTTGCCTCATTGATCGAAACCGGCAGTCGCTTCAAATCCGATACCTGGGTGATAGCCCCCTGGGGTACCTGAACCTGAACCACAAAGGAAGTTCCAATGGTTTCATCCGCCCAATAGGTGGGCAGGGTAAAACGGCTGGAAGAGGTAGCCGGCACCAGCGACTGGCTGACCCGGGACATGCTGAAACCTTGAATCCCCGCTTTTTTGCGGTCCACATTCACGTCCAGGGTAGGATAATCCAAAGCCTGTCCGTACTGCAGATCGCGTAAAACCGGGATCGTCTTCAAACCGTCGTAAAGTTTCGCGGCGTAGGCCTTCACGTCGTTGAAGTTATTGCCGCTCACCATCACTTCTACCGGCGTGGCCGCGCCCGAACTCATCATCCGTTCTACAAGACTGCTGGGCTCAAAAGAGATGAGTACGTCCGGCATTTGGGCCGGAATATCCTGCCGAAGTTTTTCCCTAAAGTCCGCCAGCTTGATATGGGCCTGGGGCTTTAAAGCCACATCGATGACCGCTTCCTGCGGCCCGGAAGTCCAAAGATAAATCGCGTTGATGACAAGGTTGTAGGATTGGGACCCGGCGTAAGCGACGGATTCTTCCACCATGTTGTCCCCCCCCGCGTCCTTCTTCACAATATCAAGCGCCTTCAGCACATCCGCTTCAGTACATTGAATATTGGTCCCAGTCGGAGCCCTGAGACGCAGTTGGAACTGCCCTTCGTCGACCTGGGGAAAGATTTCCCGGCCGATAAAGAAACTAAAAAGAAGCGCCACTAAAAGTCCGCAGACCAGCAGATAACCCGTGACCAGCGGCACCCGGGCAGGCAGAAGCCTTTCCAAAAAGTTCGCGTATTTCACGCGGAAAGCGTCAAACCCTGTTGGCTTTTTCTTCGCTTCAGACTTTCCGTGGCTTTTCTTATGGTCCGGCAAAAGCATCGTCGAGAGTACCGGCACAAAAGTCGTCGACAGCAGGAAAGAGGAGATCAGAGTGAATCCCACCGCCAACGCCAGAGGGATAAACAGTGACCGGGGAATTCCCGTCATGAAAAAAGCCGGCGTGAAAACGATCAGAAAACAAAAGAGCGTGAAAAGCTTGGGAATAAAAATTTCAGTAGTGGCTTCCAATGAGGACCGCGCCACCTTAACTCCCCGGCTCAAATGGGTATGAATGTTCTCGATGGTCACTGTCGTCTCATCCACAAGAATACCGATGGCCAGGGCCAAGCCGCCCAGCGTCATGATATTGATGGTCTGACCCGTCAACCAAAGGGCGAAGAGCGACCCCATGACCGCCAGGGGAATATTCAGCACCACGATGAGGGCGCTTCGCCAGTCCTGGAGGAACAAAAGCACCATGAGCCCGGTTAACAGTGCCCCCATGAGCCCCTCGAAAATCAGGGACCCAATAGCCCGGCGCACATAACCTGACTGGTCAAACTCGTAGCTGACTTTGATATCCGAAGGAAGCAGATCCTGAAAATATTGAATGTGGGATTTGACCTCATCCACTACCGCCAAAGTGGAGGCCTCGGCCCTTTTGGTGACTGGAATGTAAATAGTCCGGTGTCCGTTGACCAAGGCGTAACCAGTTTGGATATCCCCCCCGATGGCGATGGTTCCCACGTCCTTCAGCAATACGGTAGGAGAGGTACCCAGCCGTAGGGGAACGTTTTGAAGTTCCTGCACATCCTTCACCGTGGAATTCAAAGTGACCATGGGATAAAGATCGCCCATGGGAACATTTCCGGCGGGCGTAATGGTATTGGATTGGGCCACCGCCTGGGCCACGTCATCCGCCGAGACGTTGAACCGGCGCATCTTGTCCGGGTCCAGGGAAACCACGACCGCCTTGGAGTTCGCTCCAAAAGGCGCGGCCGCGGAGACGCCGGGCAAGGTCGCGAAAGCGGGCCTTACAAAATTTAGCGCGTAGTTTTGCAATTCCGCCAAACTTCGGGTGTCGCTGCTAAAAACCAAGTCGCCCACGGGCTGGCTGCCCGCGTCGAAGCGCATAATAAAAGGCGGCACCGTACCCGGAGGCAGACTCGCCTTCGCCCGGTTGACGTAATTAATGACCTGAGCCAAAGCCTCCGCCATATTGGTCCCAGGCTGGAACTGAATTTTGATCAGTCCAATGGATTGGATGCTCTTGGACTCGATATGGTCTACTCCAGACACGAAGAGGAAAAGACTCTCGTAAAGGGAGATTACATAACTTTCCATTTGGGACGTCGACATTCCGCCATAAGCCTGGGCCACGTAAATGGCCGGCAGGTTCAGGTTCGGCAAAATGTCCTCCGGAGTTTGGCTTAAACTAAAAACGGACAGCAAAATGATCGCCAGCGCGCAGACCAGAATGGAAATGGGCCGCCGCAGAGAGAGGGCGGTTAAAACCCCGCCGAAAGAGTTGTTTTCTGAACTCATAGTATTTTTCCTTAATAAGTTTAAAAATAAATAAGTGTACCGAAGCCGGAAAATTCCGGCGGTTTTAGGGTGTGATCGCGGGTGCTTCAAAACGCGCTTGAAAAGAGAAGAGCTTTTCAGCAGCCGTTCGGAAGACGAATCCAAAGAAAACCGGGGCCATGAGCCCGGGTTTTCAACGATCATCAATTAGGTTGAGGGGATTTTCAGATACGAAGAATCTGCGGAGATCGAAAAAAATGCGGCGAGGTTTTTTCAGCGGCGACCACCCGGTTCTTAAGAAACAAAAGCGGGAACGTCAAATTCGAGGGGTTGATTTGCGACACGGCAATTTGCTGCCAGAGGGGTTTTTCATCGTTTCGGTTAAAACAGCAGCGCAGAATACCGGAATTGGCCTGAGCGGTCTCGGCCGAAGCCTTCGCTTGCTTCGTCAGGTCAAAGTGTTGAAACACCGCCATAAAACAGTAGCTGGGCCGTGTGGAAAAAAACACCAGCGCGAATAGAAGAAAAGCACGGGAAAAGGTTTTTAAGGAGGTCTTCAAGGCCGCGTCCCTTTTGCGTTTTGATTTCAATTCCCTTCAATTTCAATCTAAGCCTACGAGCCCTTAAAAATCAAGGCGGTTACGGCGTGGATACCAAGCCCGTCCCAAAAACTACTGAGGAACCCGCTATCCCTGTCCGGTTTTTCCCACTCTATTCGTCATAGGAATAATACCCTCCTCATTTGTGTTTTAAGGGCGGGTTAAAGCGAACCCATTCCAGGAGAATCAACACGAACGGATTGCGTGAGATTTATGAAATTGTCTGGCTTGTGGTGATCGAACACCTTTACAATTTAGTCCATATGGATTCGGACATCTTTCCAAAGAGCCTTACAACCAGTCCCTTCAAAAAAGCGGTTAGTTCGGCGAAACAAAACAAAGGAGCCAGCCCCATGAAACAAAGTAAAGTTTTGAAATATACCGTGATCGGTGCTCGGATCATGTTGGGTCTCATTTTCTTCGTGTTTGGTTTCGGTTATTTTTTCATGAAAAATATGAACGTTGATCTTAAAACACCCATGGGCCAGTTTTTCTCCGCCATGCTCGCGACCGGCTACTTTCTGCCCTTCTTGAAGACCGTGGAAGGCATCTCAGGCTTTATGCTCTTTTTTAAGCGCACCACTCCTTTGGCGTTATTAATTTTGGCCCCCATTATGATTCAAATTTTACTCTTTCATGCCTTCCTGGAACCATCAGGGATTCCCTTGGCCTTAGTCAACATTGCTTTGGCTGTCTTTTTAGCCTGGGCCAACTGGGATAAATACGAGAATATTTTTAAGGCTTAAAACAGGGAAATCTGTTGGGAAGTTAAAAAGAAAGTGAGTCTCTCATGGAAAGCCACACCGATAAGAAATTATCTCTAGCCCAAATCGCCCATAACGCCATGGTGTCCAACGGGCTTGAACCGGACTTCCCGCCGGACGCGCTGCGGCAGCTCAGCTCCATCCAAGGTCCCGCTCAGGAACCCGCGCTCAAAGATATGACGTCGCCTTTGTGGTGCTCCATCGACAATGACGATTCCCGGGACTTGGACCAAATCACCGTAGCCGAAAAACTCGATGGCGGTAAAATCCGCCTTTGGGTGGCGGTCGCCGACGTGGACGCCGTAGTAAAACTGAATTCACCCCTGGATCTGCACGCTAAAAAGAACACGACTTCGGTCTATACGGGTGTCCAAACCTTTCCCATGCTGCCGGAAAAACTTTCTACCGATCTCACCTCCCTCTCGCAGGATGAAGGCCGTATCGCCATGATTATTGAAATGGTCATCGACGCTACGGGACAAATTGTGGAATCCCAGGTCTACCGGGCTCTGGTGAGAAATAAAGCTAAACTTGCTTATAACAACGTGGGTGCCTGGCTGGAAGGCAAAGGCGCCTTGTCCCCAACCGCTTTGAAAGTGCCGGGAATGGACGAACAGCTCCGCCTGCAGGATGAGGCCGCTCAGAAAATGCGCTCTCTTCGTATCCAACACGGCGCTTTGGAGCTTCAAACGCTTCAACCCCGGCCCGTGACCCAGGACGGCACGGTCGTGGACTTGCAGTTAGAAACACAGAACCGCGCGGGGGAATTGATTGAGGACTTCATGGTCGCCGCCAACGGGGTCACCGCCACCTTCTTAACGAAGAATAAATTCCCCACCCTTCGCCGGGTGGTGAAAGTGCCAGAGCGTTGGGACCGTATTGTCGCGGTCGCGGGGGCGCTGGGAGAAAAACTTCCCGCCGTACCCGATTCCAAAGCCCTGTCAGACTTTCTTTCCCGCCAGCGTCAAAAAGACCCCCTCCACTTTCCCGACCTCTCTTTGACGATCGTCAAGCTCCTGGGACGGGGCGAATACGTGGTGGAGGTTCCGGGCCAAGCCCCGATGGGCCACTTTGGTCTGGCGGTGCGGGATTACAACCATTCCACCGCCCCCAACCGCCGCTATCCCGATCTCATCACCCACCGCCTTCTTAAAACCGCCTTTGAGAAGAAAAACCCCGCCTATACTGTGGAAGAGTTGTCCTCACTCGCCAGCCACTGTACCCAGCAGGAAAACGCCGCGGATAAGGTGGAACGTCAGGTCCGCAAATCCGCCAGCGCCGCCTTTATGGCGCCCCGCATCGGCGAGTACTTTGAGGCACTTGTCACCGGCGCCTCGGACAAAGGTACTTGGATCAGGCTTTTAAGCCCTCCCGTCGAGGGCAAACTAGTACAGGGTTCCCATGGGCTGGACGTGGGGGATAAGGTTCGGGTAAAACTGATCACGGTGGATGTTGAGCGCGGATTCATCGATTTCGCCAAAGTCGCCCATTAAAAAGGAGACACCCTTGAAGCTCTTTTCACTTTTGGCTTTTTTAATTTCACTTTGCGCTTTTTCCTCCGCGGGCGCCGTTCCCGGGAATCTGGAAAACAATGACTATAAAATTACCCTTTCGGAAACCATGCCCGGTATTGACGACCAGGCTTTCTCCAACCCGAACATGGCGATCACCATCACGGTCCAGGATAAATTCCGCAATACCGGCAGTTTCTTTCCCCTGCAGCAGGTCTATTCGATCAACGACTACTTTCTTTTGGGCGACACCCTCAATCTCATCGGCCGGACCTCCCCCAAATGGGATCAGGGCAAACCGGTTTTCAATTTGACCCAGTTAAATCTGGCCAGCAATCCTGATTCCCGCCAGTTCAAGGGTCTGAAACAGTTTTCCATTTCCTCCGATAATCAGTCGGTCTTAGCGATCCTGGACGGGGGCGACGGCAAACCCAGTCTCGTCGGCCTCATCCGATTAAGTCCCGCTCCGGCCCGTCTGGGCTGGATTTACGCCGAGCCGGCGGGCGTCAATCTTTTAAAGAAAACCCTGAATGGCCCATTGAAAACCATTATTCTCACCGATGCCGTAGGCTGGGCCGCGGACGGCTTGTCCGCCGCTTTCATCCTGACCGTCGACGATGGGACCCCCGATGCCCAAGGCAAGGCGCTACTGAAGGATTACCTGGTGAACCTGCAGGTCTCCGATGACACGATGAAAGCCTCGGCCCAGCCCGTTGACCTTTCCGCTTATCATGTGCGCGACGGCGGGGTTATTACGAAAATCGCCTGTTCCCCGGACAAGGCGACTCTCTTTTTCACCCAAGCTAACTCGACCGATCTTCTTCCGGTGGACTTTAAATTTTCCGCGCCGTGAGCCGCGCCGGCTCGAAATCGGGAGCCTCAGGGGCTCATCTGGTTTGAGCCGCGGCTCAAATGAATTGAGCCTCCCTCCCTCACTTTGAAAATAATTTACGCGCTTCCCTTGAAGGCCAAAAACTTCCGACCTAAATCTAAATAAAGTCGCTCAAATTTATTTCGCGGGGGAAAAACGATGGCTTCATTGCACACAACGGACACTGATTTTAAAAAAGATGTTTTAGATTCGAAGGTCCCCGTACTGGTGGACTTCTGGGCTGAATGGTGCGGCCCCTGCCGGATGATCAGCCCCATGCTGGAGGAATTGGCGGACCAATACGGTGGCCGCCTTAAGATCGCCAAAGTAAACGCCGACGAGAACCAGGAAACCGCCGCCCGCTTCCAAGTCCGAGGCGTGCCGACCCTTTTATTTTTCAAGGATGGTCGGGTCGTTAAACAGCTGGTCGGTGCCCCCGCCAAAACCCGGCTGGTCGACGAGATTCAGCAAGTACTGGCTTAAACAAAAAAGGCCGTCCCTTACGGGGACGGCCTTTTAAAACTTAAACTCTCAATAAAAAAAATCGCCTAAATCCTTGAACTGGGCTTTCGCGTCATCCCACTTGTAAACCGTGACGGTCTTACGAAAAGCTCCGGCGAAATCATTATCCGTTAGGTTGTATTTATCCTTCACCGTGGCTTTCAAATCATCCGGATAAACCACA
>CAWKIY010000115.1:0-4489 GCA_963849245.1 candidate division FCPU426 bacterium
GAAGTGTGGACCGATTATTAGCGGGGGTCGGCAAAGAAACCGAGGACTCCGTAAATCTTCTACAAAAAATTATCGGCAATGGTCCCAAAAATCCGGAAGAAGCGGGTTTCCCTAAGAATCCGGTAGGCCGTAGCTTTTTTGAACTGAGCCGGATTATTAAGGCGGATGTCGGTCTTCGTATTGGTTTTCTGGATATTGGTGGATGGGATCACCACGCTAATGAAGGTTCGACAGACGGACAATTAAACGCCCATCTCAAGGATTTGGGGGACGCTATTGCCGCCTTTTACCAAAGTGTGGGAGATAAGGCGGGCGATATTGTACTGACCACCATGACTGAGTTTGGCCGAACCATGCAGGAAAATGGTGATCGGGGAACAGATCACGGCCACGCGAGCGTAATGATGCTTTTTGGCGGTGGCATTAAAGGCGGCAAGGTCTATGGCCGGTGGCCCGGCTTGGCCCCGGAACAGCTTTTTGAAGGACGGGATTTGCAGGTTACTACTGATTTCCGGCAGGTTCATTCGGAAATTTTGACCCAGCACTTGGGGTTGACCCAACAAACTAATGTCTTTCCGAGTTTTATTCCCACGGCGCCGATCGGGTTTTTCGCTTAACTTCTTGACGGATGGGCTGAAAAAACAATAATTGGCCTGGTTCCTATCCAACTTGTTCGGGGTGTCCGTGGGATTCTTGAGTTTTTTATTTCAGCGTAAGAATATTTCTTCTCACTTAAAACTCGAAAAAACCATGAGAGAAATGTCCGTAAAGCCTACTGTTCAAACCCGAAAAAAACTTTACCAAGAACTTTTAAACCATGTTCTTTTACTGCCAACGCCAGGCCATTTAGAAGAATCTACCCATGAGCCTCTTAAAGAAATTCAAGTGGTGACACAGCCTAGTCCAGAGGGAAAGTTATGCTGGCTCGCTTTCACCAGTCAGGAAGCTCTTTACAAATGGAAACACGAGAACGCTTATGTCGCGATTCAAGGGTCCCAATTGTTTGAACTGGCTTTGCGAAATAAGGTTGATAATATTTTGATGAATGTGGCCGGTCCTATCGGCGGCCTGATCACTCGAATTGAGATTCAGATGCTGGCACAAGAACAGGCCACAAAGGAAACTTAAAGGACGATTCAAATCCCCTTGAAAATCCTCCGGGATTCTATGAACTTGCCTGAAGAATGGGCACTTTTACCGCTTGTTCTTGCTGGCGGGAAACCTTACGATATCCCCGAATTTCTTAAAACTTCCGTTTCTTTTGGGCCATTTGGAGGCTTTCCTTGACGCAAATCAGCTATGAAGACGCCGGCGTTAATATTGAAAAGGGCAATGAATCCGTTCAACGGATCAAGCAGTTGGTCAAGAAAACCTTCAATTCGGCGGTCTTGTCCGATATCGGCCTTTTCGGCGGACTTTTTGAGTTCGATACCACGAAATATAAAAAGCCGGTTCTTGTTTCCTCAACCGATGGCGTGGGGACTAAAACCCAAATCGGCGTGAAGATGAAGAAATATAAAAGTTTGGGACAAGATATTGTCGGCCATTCCATTAATGACATTTTGGTTCAAGGCGCGAAGCCCCTCTTTTTTCTCGACTACTTAGCCGCAGGCAAGCTGGATGTGGCGGTAGTTGAGCAGATTGTTTCCGGTATGGTGGAAGAATGCTCCAAAGTTGGATTGGTTCTCATTGGCGGCGAGACTGCTGAAATGCCTTCGGTCTATAAAGAAGGGGATTATGACATCGCCGGTACCATTGTGGGCGTGGTGGAAAAAGAAAAAGTGATTCGCGGTCAAAATGTGAAGCCGGGGGATATCTGTATCGGCCTTCCTTCTGTTTCCCTTCATACGAATGGCTATTCCTTGGCCCGTAAGTTGATTGAAGTTTCCGGGCTGAAATATACCGATACCTTACCTGAACTCAACGGAACGATTGGGGATACGCTTTTAATTCCTCACAAAAGCTATTTTTCTGAAATTTATCCCATTTTGGATGAAGTCGAAGTGAAAGCCATGGCCCATATTACGGGCGGCGGTCTTATTGATAACCCGCCTCGGGTCTTGCCGGACGGATGCCGTATCCGCTTCAAAAAAGGTTCTTGGAAGGTGCTTCCGATTTGCCAATGGATGGTAAAAGCGGGAAACCTTTCGGAGTTCGAAGCCTATCGTTCTCTCAACATGGGAGTCGGTATGGTCATCATTGTAGGTTTAGCTGAAGTCGCTAAAGCGATGGAAGCTCTTAAGAAGAATGGCGCTGATCCTTCTATTATTGGTGAAGTGGTCGCGGGTGAAAAGGGCGTTGAATTTGTTTGATAAGGGATTCGTGGAATGAATCCGGAATCCTCCACCCCGAAAACTAAAACGGTTTTTCCGCAAACAGGCTGGCGGCTGGCTTTAGACCGTTCCTCTCAATTTCTTTCCGTTGTTCTCCTATTCACCGTTCCTTTGATTACCCAGCTTGATGGCGCGGATCCGCTCTTTCCCAAATGGGCAGTCTCGCAGGTCTTGGTTTTTCTTATTTTGGGAGCTTGGGCTTTACGAATCGCTTTTACGGGTGAACTAAGCTGGGTTTATTCCAAAGCCTTGGTGGTCCTGGGGTTTTTGATCGCTTGGATGATTTTAACGGATGTTCTTTCCCCCTATTCTCAAATCGGATTTCAGAATCTCTCGGATTTTTTGGTATTTCCCCTCTGGTACATCCTTTTAACTTTTACTTGCACTGAAATTTGGCGGGCTGAGAATCTTTTAATGGTCTTTTTGGTCTCGGGTCTCGCGACTGCCATCTGGGCGGTCTGTCAGGCCCTGGGGATGGGAACAGGCGGGTGGACAGCTATCGTTCAAACTCAATTTAAAGGCCGGGTCGTGGGAGGATTGGGAAATCCTGAGTTTTTAGCAGGTTATTTGTTAATGGTGTGGCCTATGGCGATGGCCTTGTTATCGCGGACTGAAAAGCTCTCGATGAAGGTGCTTTGGGGAGCAGTAGTTCTTTTCAGCTTAACCGCTCTTTTATGGACTGGGAGCAAAGCCGGATGGGTTGGTTTGCTGGCGGGAGTAATGGTTTATATTCTTTTTATTTGGAAAGACAAGAAATACAAATCTTTTAAGTGGCTGACGGTTCTCGCAGCTTTTGTCGTGATTTCGATTTGGGTTTCACCGATGGCTTCCCGTTTAAAAGAATTGGCGAATGTTAAAAGTGATTCGATTCAGTTTAGGAAACAGGTATGGCAGGGTACTCTTCGAATGTTTGAAGCCCGTCCCTGGCTGGGATTTGGTTTTGGAACCTTCGCGACCGCTTTCCCGGATTACCGGCCCATTTCTTTGATGATGAATCAAACGGAAAAAAGCTATGAAGTGAATCACGCTCATAACTGGATTTTGGAGTGGTTGGCGGAAACGGGTGTGATTGGGTTTTTACTTTTATTGGCTTTTGGATTTTTTGTTTTAGCTCAATGGTGGAAGCTTTATTCGGTCAACGCCATCCCAAAACCCTTGGCGGCTGGGGCCTTCGCGGCATTTGCGGGAGTAGCAGTTAGTAATCTTTTTGATCTTAACGGTTATCTGCCGTCGACTTTAGTCCCTCTACTTTTTTTAGCGGCTTTGCCGGTGGCTCTTTCCCAGCGGTTTTATTGGATGAAGGGTTATATCATTCGCCGAAAAAGCTTAGATGTTTTTGACTTCAAGGTTTATTTATTACCGCTGGTGGCGCTGGTTATGGTTCTTGTGTTTCAACAGGCGGCCAACGCTTTTCAACGTCAGGCAGCGGATATCCAGCTTAAAGGCGCCTTAACCGCTTCCGGAAATGGGAAGTGGGATGAGGCTATCTCGGGTTATAACCGAACACTCCATTTAGATCCTTTAAACTTGGAAGCGAAGTATTTTAGGGGTATGAGTTATGCGGACCGGGCGACGCCGGGTGACACCGAGAAAGCACTTGCCGATCTGGAAGCGGTTGGAAAGCTATCACCCGACTTTGTATTGATTCATTACAAAAAAGCCAAGGTTTTGAGCAGCTTAGGCCATATGGAAGAGTCGGAAGCCCAAATGAAACGGGCTATTCAGTTAGACCCCTCTCTTATTGCCCAATTACCTCTTTACCAGCAGGCCCGGCAATGGGCGGGTGAAAAACGTTTTTCAAACGCTTTACCGATATATCAAAAATTGGTTTTCGATTATCCTACCTGCGTTCCAGCCCTGGTGGATTACGGCAATTGTTTGGTGATGACAGGGAAAAGTTCTGAGGCGATAGCGGTTTATCAAAAAGCCCTGAGCTTTGACCCAGCGAATGAAGCGGCGCAATACAATCTAACTCGGTTACAGGCACTTCCGACTCGGTAAGAAAGGTCTCACACTTGATTCGTATCGCGGTTTTTGCCTCGGGGGGCGGATCAAACCTCCAGGCCTTAATTGACGCTCAGGACGCAGGCCTCTTTAAGGGCAAAATTGGCCTTATTTTCAGCAAGACCAACGAACGAAGCAAGCGACACAACATA
>CAWKIY010000116.1:0-4255 GCA_963849245.1 candidate division FCPU426 bacterium
GGTTGGGCGTGGTTTTTCTATCGAATAGCGAGGGCGGCGAACGCATGGCTATGGAAACCAGCCGCCGGGCCTTGAAAGGAATGGTGAATGAGAAAGAAGGCCTCACGCTTCCTTTGGAAGAGGCCAAACTTCCCGTTCCTCCCGCCATTCAGGTCGCCCCGGAGGTGATGGACAGTTACACCGGCCTTTATTCGGCTTTCGGCCAAGTCACGCCGATTGAGAATAGAGGCGACCATCTAGAAGGAAGATTCTTCAATTACGACTTTGACCTGATTCCCATCGCGCCAGGCCGCTTCATGCCCCGCTTTGTGTTCCTGTTTCTTTTCCCCATTAACTTCCCCCAATTTCCCCTGGAAATTTCCCATGTCAACGGCCAGACTCTCGCGGTCTTAAGAGGCCTTCCCTTCCCCATCCCGCTGCAAAAGATAACGGCCGCCCCGATTCCGGAAAGTTGGAAAAAACGGGAAGGGCGCTACCTTCAGGAAAAACCCGACGGCCAGATTGATTTTAAGGAACTCAAGTTGAAGGAGGAAAAAGGCGTCTTGACCATTTCGGCGAAGATCGCCATTAAGCCCTTCCATTACCCCCTCTCCGACTTCAAGATCGGCCTCCTGCCCGTTTCCGGCGACGACGCCATCGTCCCCGGACTCTTTTTCACCGACGGCGATACCTTGCACGCGGTCGACGAAAACCACCAAATCCGCATTTTCTACTCAGGCTACTGGTTCCGGAGGGATAATTCAGGACCCATGGTTCCGGATTAAACCGGCCCAACCTGTCGTGTTAAAAGTGACGTAGAAGAACCTTAAATCGTGGATTATCATTGAGTTAAGTCAGGAGGCAATTATGTTACCCAAACACAGGCCCGTGACGCATCCGGGAGAAAGTTTGAATGAGGATTTTTTGAAACCCTTAGGAGTTTCTCAAAACTCCTTCGCGACACACCTGGGATGGTCCCACGCGAAGGTAAATGAAATCATCCATGGGAGACGGGGGATTACCCCTGAAGCGGCGCTCTCTTTAGCCGATGTATTAAGAACCACTCCTGATTTATGGCTGAACTTGCAGAAGAATTATGATTTGTCCAAGGCCCAAAAAATCCACCATAAGAAAAAGCCGATTTTGGCAAAGGCCATTTAAACAAAAAACTATTCCTCATTTCCTTATCTGTTTTTGTGGCAGAACAAATAATAATTGGAAAAAATATTAAATCGGGCGTATAAAAATGAAAAAATATTTCCTTTTGGTATTACTATTATTTGCCGGTTCAAAGGCTTTCGCGTTGACCACGCAGGAGGATTACTCCTCCACTCCGGCCTCTTCGAACGGCGATAATCGGATGGATAAAAGGTTCGGCCTCTATTTAAGTCTTAGTAACGACCCCGTCATTAGTACCTATGGGATTAGCGCCGCTTTTAACGCGACGAATTATTTAAGACTGACGGGTAGTTTTGGTTTTTTAAATGATACCGGCGTTGCCACAGCCACTTCCAACGGCGTGGTCACTACCAGCACCTATACGCCCGAGTCGGCAACCGCTTTTGGTTTTGGAATGAAGTTTCTCGTGCCGCGCTGGGAATTTTCACCGGTGGTGGGTTTAAATTTTTCTGAGACTTTCTTAAAGATCGCTCCCGAAATTGTTTATTTCAATTTGCCGAACGGACCGGGGGGCAGCAACGACAACCTTTTCTTGATTTACGCCAATGTCGGCTTCGATTACCAAGCGAAAGATGGACTCGACCTGGGCTTTGGATTCAATATCCCTCTAAATAACATCACGGGTAATGTTATTCCCGGTTTGAATGTCGGAAAATTCTTCTGACAGGGATAGTCTTTGGCGAAGTCCTGAATGGAACAAAAGAAAAAGGAACCGCGGATGAAAAGCAAATCCCCAACCATTAAAGTCGTTTCTCGGAATCAAACCGGATTTCGGGAAAAAATCCTGACGAAACTCTTGGCCTACAATACCGGCAAAGTCGGGGCGACAGGCTGGAAGTCCCTCAACCTGGAAGCCCGGGACGAAAAGGGCAAATTCCTCGGGGGACTCATCGGTTCCACCTATTTGAAATGGTTTTATGTGGACCTTCTCTTTGTGGAAGAAAAAACCCGGGGCCGGGGAGTGGGAAAACAATTGCTGGCGGAAGCGGAAGCCTGGGCCAAAAAGCGGAACTGCCAAAACGTCAATTTAAACACCATCACCTTCCAGGCTCCGGGCTTTTACCGCAAGCTGGGGTACAAAGTATTCGGCCGCCTGCCTTACCCTAAAGGTCATGTGCGTTATTTCTTCAAAAAGAAACTCTAACTTTCTTTTGGAAACCCATAAAAGGAAAATATCAATGAACCCTCCCGCGACCATTGAAACAACCCGTCTTCGTTTACGAGTCCCCCGAATGGAAGACGCGCCAACCCTCTTCGAGAGCTACACCCAAGACCCGGAAGTCACGAAATATGTCACTTGGAGCCCTCACAAAACCGTCGAGGAAACCCGGTCCTTTCTCAAAATTATTCTGGACCGGGGCCAAAGCGGCCATCGGTTCCCCTATGTGATTATCCGGAAAGAAGACGATCAATTTTTGGGTATGCTGGAACTCAGGTTAGATGGGTTTAAAGCGGACTTTGGCTATGTCCTCGCCAAAGCCTATTGGGGAAAAGGGTATACAGCGGAGGCGGTTCAACCCCTGGTGGATTGGGCGCTCGCTCAAAAAGACATTTTTAGGGTTTGGGCTATTTGTGACGTAGAGAACCTTGCCTCCGCCCGGGTCATGGAAAAGGTCGGGATGAAGCGCGAGGGTATCCTGCGCCGGCAAATCCTCCATCCGAATGCCGGCGGCGAACCCCGGGACGTTTATAGCTACTCCATCGTTAAATAAGATCAATCCCGTTATGAGAAGGGTCGAAAATTGAATCCTTTTTCAAAACTATTGGCTCCCTCTTTGGGCCCAGACTTCTGGAAATTCCGTCTGGGCCAGCTGGTTTCTCTGTTGGGGAATGGATGCAGGTCTGTTGCCTTATCTTGGTGGATACTGGAAAAAACAGGGTCCGCCAAGGCCATCGCCGCCATTCTGGTCCCTGCGATGGTCGTCAGCCTCGTTCTTCTTCCCCTGTTTGGGCCCCTTGGGGACAACTTCTCCCGCAAAAAGTTGATCGTGATCGCGGACCTGGGAAGGTTTGTCGTCGGCTGTCTCATGGCCGCGATGGTTTATTTCGATTTCTTCAACCTCCTTTTGCTGGCCTGCCTCTATAGCGCGGCCTCCATGGGCACGGCTTTATTTAACTCCGCCGAGGGCGGGATCATTCCCCAAATCGTCGAGAAGAAAAAATGGCAAAAGGCTTTTCAACAGTCTTACGCGGTCAATTCTTTCGGAGGCGTGGCCGGGGGATTGGCGGGAGGCGTTATCGTTTCAGTCCTGGGGGTTTTTGGCGCCTTCCTGGCTGACGCGGCCTCCTTTCTCATCGCGGGGCTGAGTTCCAACCTGATCCGGGCCAACACGGTTCCCAAAAGAAAAAAAAGGATTCAAACCGAATCCCTGAACCATTGGAAAAAAGAACTTTTCGATGGTTTCCGGATTCTTTTCAAAATCCCGGTCCTATTTTGGGTTTGCGTCCTGGCCATGGTCATTAATTTCACCCAAGCCCCTCTCTGGGTAGCCCTTCCCGTTTTCGTCAAACTCGCGAAAAACATGCCGGCCTGGTACCTAGGCGCCCTGGAAAGCGCTTTATTCTTGGGACACATCCTAGGGGCTTTGAACCTGAGAGGGATTCAGCGGATTTTAAGGGGCCAAGCCCTTTTGGTGTCTTGCCTCTTCATTCCTGGATTCTGCTTTATTCTTATGTCCTGGTGCCCGGGGATTCTCATTCCGCTGGCGCTCTTATTCGTGGTGGGATTTGGAAGTTCCGTGATCAACATCCAATTCGACACTCAACTGGCCTTGGTCATTCCCGATTCCCATCGTTCCCGGTTTAATTCCATCATGGAGTTTTTGTGTCAGGGGCTGAACCCCTTAGGGATGGCGGTGGGAAGTTTACTCATCGCCCAGTGGGGCCTTTCGGTCGCATGGGAAATCATGGGCGGACTGGGCCTGCTTTTGGCGCCCCTTCTTTTTGTTGATTCCAAAATTAAGGGAGTTGATGGAAGTCCCGGCCCATCGGGCGAGTGGCTTCTTAAAGAAGCACTACCCCGGTATTGTTATCTGAAACCAGAAGGTCGACTATTTTGTTCAGGGCAGGTCTGATCTTGGTATTTCTCCATTTTTTA
>CAWKIY010000117.1:0-4941 GCA_963849245.1 candidate division FCPU426 bacterium
GGCTACCTTTCCCCTTACTTCGTCACCAACGCGGACCGCATGGAAGTGGAGTTGGAAAACCCCTACATCCTGATTCACGAGAAGAAAATCGGAAGCATGAAAGACTTGCTGCCGATCTTGGAGAAGGTCGTGCAAAAAGGCCGTCCTCTCTTGATCATCGCGGAAGAGGTCGAGGGTGAGGCTTTGGCGACGCTGGTGGTAAACAAAATCCGTGGAACTTTCGTTTGCGCCGCGGTCAAGGCGCCGGGCTTCGGCGACCGCCGCAAGGCCATGCTGGAAGATATCGCGATCTTGGTTGGCGGAAAGTCCATCACGGAAGATTTGGGCATCAAGCTCGAAAACGTGAAGATGGAAGACTTGGGCCAGGCGAAGAAAGTGGTTATCGATAAGGATAACACCACGATTATGCAGGGCTCGGGCCAAAAGAAAGATATCGACGCCCGTTCGGAAACCATTCGTCGTCAGGTGAAAGAAACCACCAGCGATTACGACCGCGAGAAGCTGCAAGAGCGGTTGGCCAAGATGGTCGGCGGTGTCGCGGTCATTAACGTTGGAGCGGCGACCGAAGTGGAAATGAAAGAAAAGAAAGCCCGTGTGGAAGACGCGTTACACGCGACCCGCGCGGCGGTGGAAGAGGGAATCGTGCCGGGCGGCGGCGTGGCTCTCATCCGCAGCATCAAGTCCTTGGAAGGCCTCAAATTGGAAGGCGACGAGCATATCGGCGCCAACATTGTGCGCCGGTCCTTGGAAGAGCCTTTACGCCAGATCGTGGGCAATGCGGGCGGCGAGGGTTCAGTGGTGATCGCGAAGGTTATAACCGAGAAGCTCAATGTGGGTTATAACGCTGAGACGAATGTTTATGAGGATCTGGTGGCGGCTGGTGTTATCGACCCGGCTAAAGTCGTTCGCAGCGCCATTCAAAACGCGGCCTCGGTCGCGGGATTGGCTTTGACGACCGAAACCCTTATCACGGATATTCCAGAAAAAGAGAAGGCCCCGATGGGCGCTCCTGGAATGGGCGGTATGGGCGGCATGGGCGGAGGAATGGACTACTAAGCCATTCGAAGTTCAGTATCCCAAAGCCCCTGGAAGGTTTCTTCCAGGGGCTTTTTTATTTGTTTTCAACGGTTTCCAAGGTTTCAGAGCGTTGACACCCTGTGGGCTTATGCCTATCATTTAGTTCGCTGATCTACGAGGAAGAGGTTTGAGAAATGCCGACTTACGATTATTCCTGCGAAAAATGCGGTCCTTTTGAGATATGGCACTCCATTAAAGAAGACGCCATGAAAGTTTGTCCTACCTGCGGGTCGAAAGTAGAACGTCTTATTTCCGCCAATGTGGGTTTTGTGTTTAAAGGTTCGGGTTTTTACCAGAATGAGTACAAAAACGGAGGATCCGCCAAAAACGAGAGTAAACCCGCGGCGGAGAGTAAGCCAGCGGTTGAGAAGAAACCTGTGGTTGAGTCGAAACTTTCCGAGTCTACTGCTCCCGGCTGTGGGACTTGCGGAAGCGCTGATCCTTGTTCTCCGAGCAGTAATTAATCTCAATTAAACTGAGGAGTGAACCTTGGCACCTGGATGGATTTTGGGAATTATCGCGGGATATGTTCTTTTCAATTTAGGCCTTTGGAAGTCCGATTCCACGCCGAAACCCCAGGATACCTGGTGGGCGCTGGTGATGCTGGGCGGCACTCTTTTGATGTTTGTGTCGGTTTTACTTTGGGCTGTCCCGACTTTTTTCAATTCGTAATACCGGTTTGGAAAGGTTTCCGCAATGAAGGAACTGATCAGCGAGGATCAAGCCAATCTTATTATTTTAGCCCTCTCAATTTTGATTTCGGTTGGCAGCGCGGCTTACGGCTTCTATCAAACTTCTAAAACTCAGAAAGCCCTGCGAAAACTTCTTTGGCTTTATACCGCGTTCGGGGTTCTTTTGGGGCCGGTCATTTGGATCTTTTGGCAGGTTTATAACTCCATTGAGAATTTTTACGGTTTAGATTCCGTCAAAGCCTTAAAGATTAACTTTTTTATCGCGGTCAGTCTTGGGGCAGTCTTTTATGCCTTGTTTTATTTCGCTCCGCGCTGGGCGCAGCAGCCCAAAACGGTCTCCCGGCGCCGGAAATAATTCATTTTCCAACGCAACTCCAGAAAGTGATTTAACCGTCTAATCCATCATGAAACCATCCGATCCTTTATCCATCTTAAATGAAGTCCGCCGCCTTGAAATTGTTACCCGGGGGCCGGTCGATACCCTCCTCAAGGGCGCCTACAAAAGTACCTTTCGGGGAAGGGGCCTGGAGTTTCATCAGGTTCGGGAATATGTTCCTGAGGATGATGTGCGCTCCATTGATTGGAATGTGACCGCCCGCCTCAACGCTCCCTTCGTTAAAACCTTTGTCGAGGAGAGAGAACTTCAAATCGTTTTGGCCGTGGACTTGTCGGCCTCGATTTGGCAAAGTTCGGGTCCTTTTAGCAAAAGGGAAGCGGCTCTGCGTCTGAGCGCGGTTTTGGCTTTCGCCGCCGTTCAACATCAGGACCGGGTCGGCCTTTTTCTTTTCACAGACCGGGTGGAATATTGGCTTCCGCCCAAGCGGGGCAAATCAGCGACAATGCGGGCTTTAAGGGAACTCATCGGATTTAAACCCATTGGTAAAAGAACCAACTACAAACCCGCTTTTCAGATGCTTTCCAAAATACTCAAACGCCGAACCATTCTGACCCTGATCTCCGATTTTACCGAACCCATTCCGCTGGAATCCTCCGGCGTCCTGGCCCAGCGCCACGACCTCATCGCGGCGGTTCTTCGTGATCCCTTAGAAAATAAACTTAAACTTCCCGCCCGCATCGCGGTCCGGGATCCGGAAACGGGACGGGTTGGCTATCTTTCGCCGGGTTCAACAGGAGCGTTTAAAAAAGCCGATGAGTTCCGGGAGCGTCAATTGCGAATCCTTACGAATAAAGGGGCCGACCGGCTGGATTTGAACGCGGGAGAGAATGTGATCCCTCCCCTGATGCGTTTCTTTAAAAAACGCATTGAGCGGATGGGGAGGCGCTAATGGAAAGCCAGGGCTTTCATTTCGCCAATCCTTTTTGGCTTTATTTTGTGATCATCCTGCCTTTGGTGATGATCGCGATTTATTTCGCCTCCCGTGCTAAATACTCCACTTTTACCCTGGGTAATTCCCGGTTGGTGGAAATGGCCTCCGGAATTTTTTCTTTTCAGCTGGTTCCCTGGATTCTGCGGTTTTTAGTCGTGGCCCTTTGTTTTATTGCGGCGGCCCGGCCTCAGTCAGGTCAGAAAAAAATAGAGGAAAAAAAACCAGTCACCGATTTGTTCGTGGCTTTGGACGTCTCAGGCTCCATGGTGACCAATGACTTAAAACCATCCCGTATCGCCGCGGCCAAACACTTTCTCTCCGAGTTTTTGGACAAGGTACAGAATGTCCGGGTGGGCGTGACTATTTTCGCCCGCATTAGTTTTACCCAATGCCCGCTTACGACCGATGTTGAGGTGGTTAAAAAACTTTTATCAAACGTGGAGCCGGCTCCCCATTCCATCAAATTGGACGGGACGGCCATAGGGGACGCCCTGGTTTCTTGTTTGAGCCGGCTTCAAAACGGCGAAACGAAAAAAACCGATGACTCCGCGACCGCGGCTTCTTTGCCTTCTTTCCTTTCCCGCTGGACCAAGCCTCCGGACGATCCGAAAGAGGAGGCGCAAAACCACCAGGCCATTCTTCTGCTCACGGATGGTGGGGACAACGCCAGCACGGTAGATCCCCTGACCGCGGCGAAGATCGCGGCCAGCCGGGGAGTGAAGGTTTACGCCGTCGGCATGGGCTCCAAAGAAAGCGTTCCGGCGATGTTTGAGTATCCAGACGGCCATCTCGCGCCCGCGATTGATCCCAGAACAGGACGAATCGCCATGAGTGATCCAGTGGATATGGGTCTTTTATCCGAGATTGCCCGGATTACGGGAGCGAAAGCCTATAGCGCGCAGAATAATGAGTCCCTGCAAGCGGTTTTGGATGATGTCGCCCGGCTTGAAAAAAGAGATGTTACGGTTACCAGTCACTGGGAATACCAGGAGTTGGCGCCTTTCTTTTTACTGGCCGCTTTCCTCATACTGGCGTTGGATATTGTTTTGGAAACCACCGTTTTGAGGACACTGCCATGAACTTTGGAAACGCGGCCTGGTTTTTGCCCTTATTGGGGTTGTTTCTCGTTTGGCTGGGACTGGCGGTTTTTACCTTGTGGCGCGACCGCCGGGATTTGGAATTTTTAGGCTATCACCACTTGGTTTTGGCGCCGCAAGTCGTTTGGGGAAGGCGGGTTCTAAGAGGGCTGTTCTTGTTAGGCGGTTTTTTCCTGCTTTTCTTAGGCGCGGTAAGGCTTCAAGGAAAACCGGTTCCGGAGGATCTTCATTTAAGAGGAAGCGATGTCATGGTGGTCTTGGATCTTTCCAAAAGTATGCTCACCCAGGACATGATTCCCAACCGGCTGGAAGCGGCTAAGAAGGCCGTGCTTTCCTGGATGAAAAACCAGGATGGAGACCGGGTGGGTTTGGTGGTATTCGCCGGGGAAGCCTTGATTCAAGTGCCCTTGACCCTTGATCTTCAAGCGACTTCCATGGTTTTGGAAAGGGATGATGTTGATGCCGTGGACCGGGGCGGGACGGACATTGGGGAGGGAATCCGGACGGCCCTGGCGGCTTTTCCCAAAGAGAACCCGGACAAACGGGGTCGGGCGATTCTTTTGATTACGGACGGGGAATTAACCGATGGCGCCTCGAATTTGGATCAGGCCTGCGCTGAGGCGAAAGAAAAGAATGTGCCTATCGTGGCAGTTGGGATCGGAACCCCGCAGGGTAAGCCGATTCCCGACGGTGTTTCACTCTGGGGAGAACCCATTTATAAGATGGAACGGGGCGGCAGCGTGCATG
>CAWKIY010000118.1:0-3558 GCA_963849245.1 candidate division FCPU426 bacterium
TGAAAATTACGTCGATCTTTCCTCATTTTCAAAAGTCAAAATCGATTTGAAGTACGCCTCCTGTGATAATTTTATGGGGGAGGACCTTTATGGCTCTTTCCGCAAAGCGTTTCTTCACCGGGATGCGGCCGGAAAATTTCAAAAGGCGGTCCAGTTTCTGAATCAAAAAAATCCAACTTGGTCTTTTATTGTTTTTGACGCGCTGCGGCCGCGCGCTGTTCAGTGGAAAATGTGGGAAAGGGTCAAAAATACGCCGCAAGAAAAATACATCGCTGATCCGAAAAAAGGTTCCCCGCACAACTATGGGATGGCTTTGGATTTGAGCTTGCTGGATGAAAAAGACACTTTAGTGGATATGGGAGCCGGGTTCGACGAGTTCTTAGAAATGTCCGAACCCCGGTTGGAAGAAAGATTTTTAAAAGAAGGGAGGCTGAGTTCTCAACAAATGGAAAATCGGATGGTTTTAAGAAGCGTGATGACGAAGGGCGGCTTTCTTCAATTGCCGCATGAATGGTGGCATTTCAACGCGTTGACGGAAAATGAAATAAGATCGAAATATCCCCTGGTAGAATAGGGCTTAAAAGCCCTCGTCAGGATAAGCTTCTTGATCGTTTTTCTTTTTGGGCTCGTTCGGCGAAGTTTCTTCGTCGGCGCCAGGAGTCGTTTCGGTTGCGGGTGCGGCTTTGACAATGGGTTGAGCTTCCATTTCTAAAATATCGCCTCCGGTAGACTGACTGCCGGAGGAACCGGAAGTCGTGTCGACTGGGCTGGGAAGGCCGCCGCCGGAACCCGTATGCAAGTTGCAGGATTTGGTCGGGGCGGTTTCTTTCTTGAAAATTTCATCCCTGGTTCGGGGGCAGTAAGCCGTGGCTAAAAGGCCTGAATCCAGACAAATTTTCTTTTTCACGAACTCGGTTTCGGCTCCTTTGGGGGGTTCGAAGTCTTTCATCGGGGTATTCGCAGTGGCGGCTTTCATGAATTCGGCCCAAATTGGCGCGGCGGTTTCGCCGCCGGTTTGTTTCTTGCCCAAGCTTTGGCGCTCATCGTAACCGACCCAGACTCCGCAGGTCATGTCGGGTGTAAAACCAATAAACCAGGCGTCCACGTTGTCATTGGTGGTACCGGTTTTACCGGCAGCGGGATAGGTGAAGCCCAAACGGCGGATAATGCGGCCTGTTCCGTGGTCGATAACGTCTTTCATGGTATTAACCATAATATAAGCCACTTGCGGGTCAACCACTTCTTCTCCCACGGGAGTGTTGTTCTCCAAAACGTGACCAGAGGAATCTTTAACGGTCAAAATACCAAAAGGTTCCACTCGCACACCCTGATTGGCGAAAACAGAGAAGGCTTGAACCATTTCCTCCAAGCTCACCTCAGAAGTCCCCAGACCCAATGACAAGTTGGGTTTAATCGGCGTGGTGATTCCCAAGCGGCGGGCCATACTGACAACCGGTTGAATACCCAACTTCTCCAAAAGCTTAATGGTGACGACATTGATGGAGTACATCAAGGCAGTGTGAAGGGTTGTGGGACCGCGGAATTTATCAGAGAAGTTCGTCGGTCTCCAGGGTTTTCCCGTGGAAGGGTCGGGATAAACCACAGGGGAATCTAAAAACACATCCGCCATGGTGTAGCCGTTCTCGATGGCAGCGGCGTAAATAATCGGCTTGAAAGCGGAACCGGGCTGGCGGCGGGATTGAGTGGCACGGTTAAAAACACTCTTACGGTAATCAATTCCACCGATCATGGCTCGAATGGCGCCGGTATGTGGATCCATCGCCAACAGCGCGCCCTGGATAGGTTGGTCGACCGGAATGTTGGTGAGGCGGGTTTTACGGGCTAAAATTTCGGCGTTCTCTAACCCAGTCGCCAGAGCTTTTTGAGCGACTTCTTGAAGCTTCATATCCAAAGTGGTGTAAACGGAAAGACCGCCTTTATAAACCGCATTGGAACCGTACCGGGCTTCGAGTTGTTGACGGACATATTCCACAAAATAAGGGGCGTTTTGGACTTCTATTTTTTTGAGTTCAATAGGGATATTCTTGGCTTCAGTCGCTTCCTGAATGCTGATATAGCCGTGGGCTGCCATATTATTCAGGACAATGTTCCGGCGTTTGAGAGCTTCCAAGGGGTTTTTATACGGATCGAAATTATTCGGCGCTTTCGGCATTCCCGCCAACATGGCGCATTCAGGAAGGGTTAAATCCTCCACATGTTTTCCAAAATAGGTCCGGGCGGCGGATTCGGCACCATAGGTGCCTTCACCGAAGTAAATCTCATTGAGGTACATTTCCAGAATTTGTTTTTTGGAGTAATTTTTCTCGATTTGCACCGAAAGCAGGGCCTCGCGGATTTTGCGGGTCAGGGTTCTTTCTCGGGTTAAAAAGAGGTTGCGGGCTAGCTGCTGGGTAATGGTGCTGGCCCCCTCCCGGACACCCCCGGAAGCCACATTCACCATAAAAGCGCGCACAATCCCAATCACATCAATGCCCCAATGCTGATAAAAACGCTCATCTTCCGTGGAGATGACGGCGTTTTGAAGGGTTAAGGGAATCTTATCCAACGCGACGATGGTGCGTTGTTCCAGCCAAAGCTGGCTGATGAGGTCACCGTTAATATCGTAAATGCGGGTGGCTTGAGAGGGCCGAAATTCATTTAAGTCTTTGATATCAGGCAGGTCCTGCAATTGGGCGTAAAGGATGCCGCCCGCGATGCCCAGAAGGGCAAAGGCAATAAAAAAGAAAGTTTTGAGTGAATTCACGAATGAACTTTTGGGCTTTTCGATCGGCAAACCGAATCCTTTTGGCAAAAAACATATGCTGGTACTGAGTTAAGGGGTCTCATTATAGCCATCGGTCTGATTTTTAACAGCCCTCCCTAAAAGCTTTTGCTATTATGTGGCCCATGAAAATCACCTTTTCTCAAACCCCTGAACAGCAATTGGAACAAATTCTCAAAGGCTCTACCGAGATCATCTCGAAACATGAGCTTTTGGAGAAACTCAAGGAATCCTACAAAGAAGGACGGCCTTTAAAAATTAAATGGGGCGCGGACCCATCGGCTCCGGATATTCATTTAGGCCACACGGTCGTTCTCCGGAAGCTTCGCCAATTTCAGGACCTTGGCCATAAAGTTCAGTTCTTAATCGGGGATTTTACGGCCATGATCGGCGACCCGACGGGCAAGTCGGCGACCCGCAAACCGCTGACCCGGGAAGAAGTGGAAGCCAACTCGAAAACCTACATGGAGCAGGTCTTCAAGGTTCTGGATAAAGATCCGGCGAAAGTGGAGATCCGCTACAACAGCGAATGGTGCCGGCCCATGTCTTTTGAGGAAGTGATTCGTCTCGCTTCCAAGTACACCGTCGCCCGCATTTTAGAGAGGGATGATTTTACTAACCGTATGAAAGAACAAAGGCCTATCAGTCTTCATGAGCTTTTGTATCCGCTTATTCAAGGCTATGACTCGGTGGTTCTGCAGTCGGATGTGGAAATGTGCGGCACAGACCAGAAGTTTAATTGCCTGGTGGGAAGAGCCCTGCAGGAAGAATCGGGC
>CAWKIY010000119.1:0-7380 GCA_963849245.1 candidate division FCPU426 bacterium
GGGTCTTTTGGAAGAATGGGCGGTTTTGGTGGAATGATACTTACGCCCACCGCTGGCTTTATTATTACGCCGGATTCTGGTGGTATCCCAATCCCCAAAGTCCCCGGACGGTTCAACTTTATTGGGACGAGAATTATTATCCCTTCGACAGCCAGGGGAATGTGGCTTGGGACAGCGGCGGTCCACCCACCACCATTATCAGCGGCAAAGGGCCTTTCCAAGGCGACCATCCTTCCCATTCGGGGCACAGACACGGGGGCCAAAACGGTTTTTCAGGGGCCTTCGCGATGTCCAGCCCGGCGGCTTCCACAATGCCTTAATTTTTTAAGCGGTTTTGATGGAGGAAGATGTCTCAGACTTTTGAAGGCCTTCTTGAAGCGCGGTTTCAATTTGGGTAAAAGGCCGCAGTGTTTGATGAAATCCCAATAATTCCAAAGAATCCAAAACTTCCGGTTTCAGACGGGCCAGCACCAAGTTTCCCCCCAGCCTTTTCACCCGTTCCAAACTGGCCATTAAGAGCGCCCAACCGCCGCTGCTGACATAAAGGGTCTCGTTCAGGTCCATCACGATTTTATTTCGGGAAGAAGACGCTAGGAGGCCCTGAAAGGCTTTTTCAAGCACAGTTAAGGTGCTGGCGTAAAGAATACCCTTCATTCGAAAAGTCGCCACATCCGGGTGAGACGGATGCGGATCAATTTCAACGGTCATATTTTCCATCGAGGTTTGGCCTTTATTTAGAGACAGGAATTGTGCGCCTGAGAAATAATAGATAAAGGAATCGCCGGCGAAAAGAATAATGAAAGGCATTTTGGGAAATCGATTAGTTGTATCAATAAAAGCGTTTTCACCAGGATTAAATTTTCAATTCAAGATTATTTCAGCAGGGTAACCTTGAAGATTTAAGCGGAAGGGCGCAGCCATTGACGCAGATCGGGGGGCAATTTGGGGGTAGGCTTTTTCCGACCCAGCACTCGGAGGAGTTCTTTGGTGGGAACCTTCCCCTGGGGTCCGTGGAATAAACCTTGAAGAACCGCTTTTGCGCAAAGTGTTCCCTTCACCTCAAACCATTGCTCAATGTAAACCCATTTGGAATCCCAACCAACGATGCGGGTTTTTAGGTCAAATTTTTCAAACGGTTTTAAGGGTTTTAAATAAAGAATTTTCAGCGACCCCACAATGGGAAACCAGCGGCGCTTGAGGCAAACCGGAAGAAGTCCGGTTCGGATTAAAATATCGAAACGCCCTAAGTCCATCAAGGTGAGGTACCGGCCGTTGTTCATGTGGATGTTGTTGTCCAAATCGTTGAGCCAAACCCGGCTTTTCAAATGAGAGGTGTCCAAAAGCCCCATGGGTTTTCGAGAAAAGAGCCGGGTCAAAATCAGTTTCAGCAGCCGGAAATAGAGATTCATGCCGCCGCTTTCGCTTTCGGCCAAAGGGCGTAAAGCGCCAGAGCGAAAAAGCCTCCCACCAGCGTCGCGATGAGGCGGTGGATCACGATGGTCATTTCGGGCAAACCGATAAATGAAATGAGAAAAACCACATAAGCGGTGATGCAGGAAGCGTAGAGGGCGTAGTTCACTTTTAAAAGCAGAAAGGAAAGCCACGCGAATAAAAGGCTGAGGGCCCCGAGGGTCCAAAGGTTCGGGCGCAGAAGGACCGCGATCAAGGTGGTTAAGCCCGCGCCCGCCATGGTGCCGGCCATCCGGGATAGTCCCCAATTGAAGGTCTGGTCAAAATCCGGCTTGAGAACAATGAGCACGGTCAAGGGAATCCAATAGGCGTTTTGGGAAAGAATGGTATGGGACAGGCCCTCGGCGATCAAGAGCGCCGCGCCTAACCGGAGCGCGTGTTGGAGCGCGGGGGAATCTCTTTGAAGCTGGCGGCGCGCTTCCTGCCAGGTTTCCAAGAGGGATGGGGTACGCCAAAGTTTTCGGGATTTTCCGCCCCGCGCGTCCATCCATTTATTCTCAAGGTGGGCCAGCAGGGTTTGAAGCAGAGTTCCGGCCAAAATTAAAAGGGCGCGGCCCAGGGCCTGTTTGAGCGAGGAAGGATAACCATTGGCGATGATGAAAGCGACCGTGACTTTAATGCCGATAAAAGAGGAGGGTGGACCGAGTGCCACAAAAAGGCCGCCGGTAAATCCCCAAAGAGCCGCTAAAAAAGCCGAAAAGATTAAGCCGTGACTCAAGGTGCCGGCCAGGGTGGAAAGGGCCATGAATAGACTTCCGGCGAAAAGGGCCCGGGTGGAAGCCCGGTTTTCCCGGTCGAAAGAGCCCAAGCCCAAATTCATGGCGCCGCCGGCGGCAATGGCACCGGCTGAGGGATAACCCAGGCTAAAGCCCAGGATAAGGGGGAGCGCGACCCCCAACATGCCCCGCAGTCCCGCCATTGGGTCCCATTGGGACCAGTCCATTTTGGCGGCATTGCGGGTCACCTTTTGAAGGGACAGTTTTTGAGAAGCGGGATTCAATATCCACTCCGGGTTTTGAATTCGGACGACGCGGTTCTTATCCTAACGATTCGCCGGTCAAATAAAAACCCCGGTTTTTTCTATTATGGGTTGGTCTTGCTTTTGATTTTAACCTTTCCCCATAATCAAACTGTATTTGATCAAGTCATAACAAGGGAGTTTTAAATGAAACTATTCGTTCTTTTGTGGATTTGCCTCTGCGGCTGGGCGGTTGGAACCGGGAGTTTCGCGGCGGATGAGCCGACGCCGTCGGGAACCCTCTTAAAGCAG
Organism: candidate division FCPU426 bacterium; assembly: GCA_963849245.1. Classification (GTDB taxonomy): domain Bacteria; phylum Oederibacteriota; class Muellerivitia; order Muellerivitales; family Muellerivitaceae; genus CAWKIY01. Next base: position 2,741 of record CAWKIY010000119.1, read on the forward strand.
GACACGGAGAAGACCGCGAACGACACGGGCCGGTATTTAAACGAGAAAAAAGAGGATTATGAAAAACGAATTCAGAAATCCCTGAATGATTTAAAATTCAAAATCGATCGTGAGACGAAAAAAGCCCAGGCCAAAGCGGACGAGGCCCACCAAGCGGTAGATCAAACCACCCAACAAAAAATTAATGATTTACATCACCGGGAAAGAGCGCTGGAAGCCCAGCTCAAACAGGTTCAAAAAAGCACTGACGATCAGCTGAATGGGTTAAAAAGGGATATCGACCGGAATTTAAACCACTTGAAAAAAGGTTATGACGATTTCTTGGAATCACTCAAGGTTAAATAACTTCCAGCAAAATTAATTTCTAACCACGGATGAACACTGATTATTCTTTGAACAGAAGCCTTATCGGTGTTTATCTGTGTTCATCTGTGGTTCCCGCTGCCTTTTTTATGAGTTCTTAATGATTACCCTTTGAATCCCCGGCTCGCCTCGTCCAATTGGGCGACTTCAGCCTCGCTTAAACTCCAGCCCAAAGCCCCGGCGTTTTCTTTCACCTGAACGGCGTTTTTGGCCCCCGGGATCGGCAAGGTTCCCTTCCGTAAAAGCCAATTGAGCGCCACTTGATTACAGGTTTTCCCGCCGTGGATTTGCCCGATTTTTTTTAATAAGTCCACTAAGGGTTGGATTCGCCCCAACTGGGTTAAATAAAAAAGACGGCGGGGGCCTTGGGGCGGATGCTGGGGTGTGTATTTACCTGAAAGCATACCCATGCCGAGCGGGCTAAAGGCGATGAGTTTTATTCCGGATTTTTTACATTCCTCCAGCACGCCGTTAAATTCCATCTTCCGGCGTACGAGGCTGTATTGAACCTGGTTGGAAGCCAAAGGAACACCCTTCTTTCCCAAGGCGTCTTGGGCCCGAAGCATTTGGGAGCGGTTATAGTTTGAAACCCCCACTTCTTTCGCCAGACCCTCTTTCACCGCTTGGGCGAGAGGCTCCATCCAGGCCTCAATCGAACGAAAGGGCATGGGGAAATGGATCTGGTAGAGATCCACCTGGTTGAGGCCCAGTCTTTTTAAACTGGCTTTTAAGGATTTCAACAGATGCGACGTGCTGACCTTCCAGGGGAAGGGCATGAATTTGGTGGCGATGTAGAGCGGGGTCTTCGGGCGTTCTTTTAGGAATTCACCCAAAAAAATCTCGGATTTACCGTCCCCATAAACCTCAGCGGTGTCAAAAAGATGGATTCCCGCGTCCACCCCGGCGAGAAAAGTTTCTTTTAGGTCTTCCGCGCCATAGCCCTGGCCGAATTTCCAAACCGACTTGTCCCCCCATGCCCAGGTTCCGATGCCCAGCTCAAAGCGATCCAGCGAGCCCATGTGTTTTCCTTTTTAAGCGAGATTTTATGAAGCTTAGATTCCAGCGGAAGGGGTTAAAGCCGCGGAAGCGTCCGGCCCCTGATTTTTATCCAAGAGAGTTAATTTTTTTTCAACGATTTGTGAACGGTAGGTGATTTTTTGATCCTTGTAAATTTTCGCGGCCTCCTCATAAGCCGATCGGGCGTTGGAACGGAAACGCCCGTGCCCGGCGGTTTCCGATAAAGTTTTGAAGTTATCGCCCAGATTGGTTTGGGCCTCCGCGTAATCCAAGGGGTACTTATCCGAAGTCCAGACTTTGAGGGACTCTTGGCAGGCTTTCAGCGCGATCGCGATATTTTGCTCTTTATTCTCCGAAAGGGCTAATTGACCGTAAGCCACCGCCATATTGTTGGTGAGTTTAGCGTATTCATAAGGGTAGCGCTCCAAGGTGCAGACGCTTAAACCTTCCCCATAATTCTCAATGGCTTTTTTCAAAGGCTCGGTTTTGCCGGCGGCCGAATTCAGATAAATATTGCCCATGTTCATTTTGAGCAGGGCGAAATTGAAGGGATAGGTATCCGCTTTAAAAATACCGAGAGCGCTGTTTTCCGCCGCGAGGGCTTTGGTCAGATAGGCGGTTTTGCGGGAGGCTTCGGCCAGGTGCAAATAGGCGTTGCCGATATTGGCCTGGATAGTCGCCCAGTTAAAGGGGCTGGAGTCCTGTTTGTAAATCAAAAGGGAATTTTGGAAGGATTGGAGGGCGTCCAGAAGAAACCGGGGATCATTTTGAATTTGATAGAGCTGAAGCAATCCCTCGCCCAGATTCATCTCCGTCATGGCGTATCCCTGGGGGTCGGTTTCCAAGGTGGCGATTTGAAGCGCCTGACCATAGACGGCCAGAGCTTTTTGAATATTAACCCCGGCGTCAAACGACTCCGAAAGTCCCATGAAAGCCTCACCGATGCCGTTGGAAAGCACCGCGTACTCGTTCGGGTGGGCGGCGGCGGTGAAATATTTCAGGGATTCCTGGTCTGCGTCCAAAGCGTTCTTTAAATTTTGAACTTTGTCCTTTTCCCCGGCTAATTTCAGGTATTCCTGTCCCAAGTTCATCAAAATGGTGGCGGAGAGTTCCGTGTCCTTTTGCTCATTGCTGGTTTTCAAGGCCAGGTTATGCAGGCTGATGCATTCCTCCAGATAGGGGACCTTTTCCTTAATGTCGGAGAGAACCGAAAGGGAATTGGCTAAGGCGTTGATGACGCGGGAAACCTTGTCCCGGTCATGGGAAAGGCTTCCCTTGGCGTAAAGATGCACGACATCCTTCAACGCGTCCACGGCCTGGTTGGCGTATTCCTGGTTTTTGTCCTTTTTCGCCAATTGAAAATAGCAAAGCGCCAGCCCGGTTTCCGCATCGGCGTAAGATTCAGTGTCCTGATTTTTGGAAAGTTTCGATAAGGCCTCCTTATAAGTCCGGATGGCCTCGTCCAGACTGCCTTCGTCCTTGGCGAGATTATCAGCGGTTTGCAGGTCTAACGTCGCCTGGCGCAGAAGGTCGGAGTGAGTGCGGCTTTCCTCCATCATGTAGTTCGAGACCAGGGAAACACACATGACCAAAAGGCCCCCGATGATAGTGGCGATCAAGGTTTTATGGTCGACTAGTTCCTGAAGGTTCAGTTTCTTTTTTTTGCGGGAGGTTGTTTTTTTCACGTTCAAGCCCATGGGTGCTTAAAATTCGCCCTTCAAGGCGTTTTGTTTAGACGTTCGGCCGGAAACCTAAGCCCCTATCCTACCGAGAGGCTTCAAAATAGCAATGATCCGTAAAATGGGGTCAGGAATAAAAAAGGCCAGGATTCTTGGGAATCCTGGCCGGAACCGCTTAGGAGGTAGTGGTATTTTAGAACCTGGTACCAAAAACATTTTCACCACAAGCCCCGTCAGGGGCTTGTGGTGAAAATGTTTTCTGATTCTTGTGACTGGTTCTTAGTGGTTGTCTTTACCCCAGACCTTGTCCAGGTAATCGTCTCGGCCTGAGGCCGAGTGGTAAAGGTTGTAATGGACCGGGTTCTTCTTATAGAAGTCCTGGTGGTAATCTTCCGCCGCGAAGAAGTTGCGGAAGGCGAGAATTTTGGTGACGATGGGTTTGTCATAGCGGCCTGACTTGTCCAAGGCTGTCTTAGACTTTTCCGCCAGCTTCTTTTGGGCGGCATTGTGATAAAAGACCGCCGCGCGGTATTGGGGGCCCCGGTCCACGAATTGCCCCTCAGGATCGGTCGGGTTGATCTGCTTCCAGAACACATCCACCAGCTGGGCGTAAGTGATGACGGCAGGGTCATAGGTAATCTGCACCCCCTCGGTATAGCCGTTCTCGGCGTAATTATCGTAATTCGTGGGGTTTCCGTTCCCATCGGTATAACCGGCGGTGACCTTCACGACCCCTTTGAGCTTCTCAAAAGGCGGGGTCATGCACCAGAAACAGCCCCCGGCGAAAGTGGCGGTTTCCAGATTTGCGGCTTGAAGGGATTGGAACGGAAGGAAAAGAGAAAGAATGAAAAGGCTGATCAAAAATAGGTAATTGGAAGTTTTCATGTATCTCCTAATTGAAATATATAGGGGAATATACGAAGAGAGGGTATTAAAGTTACATTTAAAAAATGGAGAAATACCAAGATCAGACCTGCCCTGAACAAAATAGTCGACCTTCTGGTTTCAGATAACAATACCGGGGTAGTGCTTCTTTAAGAAGCCACTCGCCCGATGGGCCGGGACTTCCATCAACTCCCTTAATTTTGGAATCAACAAAAGAAGGGGCGCCAAAAGCAGGCCCAGTCCGCCCATGATTTCCCATGCGACCGAAAGGCCCCACTGGGCGATGAGTAAACTTCCCACCGCCATCCCTAAGGGGTTCAGCCCCTGACACAAAAACTCCATGATGGAATTAAACCGGGAACGATGGGAATCGGGAATGACCAAGGCCAGTTGAGTGTCGAATTGGATGTTGATCACGGAACTTCCAAATCCCACCACGAATAAGAGCGCCAGCGGAATGAGAATCCCCGGGCACCAGGACATAAGAATAAAGCAGAATCCAGGAATGAAGAGGCAAGACACCAAAAGGGCTTGGCCCCTTAAAATCCGCTGAATCCCTCTCAGGTTCAAAGCCCCTAGGATGTGTCCCAAGAATAAAGCGCTTTCCAGGGCGCCTAGGTACCAGGCCGGCATGTTTTTCGCGAGTTTGACGAAAACGGGAAGGGCTACCCAGAGAGGGGCTTGGGTGAAATTAAT
>CAWKIY010000120.1:0-16061 GCA_963849245.1 candidate division FCPU426 bacterium
AAACCTCACCCGCCATTGCCGCTTCCCCTGAAACGGTCCCTTATGAAAACGAGGGCCTTCTGGACGCCTATTCCAGCGCGGTCATTTACGCCTCGGAAAAAGTCAGCCCCTCAGTTGTCAATATCGACGTCTATCAAAATGGGCCGAACCGGCGCGCCCGAAGCGAAGGTGATTCCCTTCATAAAGCCGGAAGCGGCTCGGGCTTTATCTTTACCCCGGACGGTTTCCTATTGACCAACAGCCACGTGGTACATGGCGCCAAGGAAATGGAAGTCACCCTTCTCGACGGCCAATCCTATAAAGCCCGCCTTATCGGCGAGGACCCAGACAGCGACTTGGCGGTTATCAAGATCGATGACGCCTCCCACCTAAAAGCCGCGGCGCTCGGCGTTTCCCAAGACTTGCGGGTGGGCCAGCTGGTGGTCGCCATTGGAAGCCCCTTGGGATTCCAAACCACCGTCACCGCCGGAGTAGTCTCGGCTTTGGGCCGGTCCCTTCGGTCTCAGTCCCAGCGTTTGATCGACAACATTATCCAGACGGACGCGGCCTTAAACCCCGGCAATTCCGGTGGTCCCTTGGTGAATTCCCGGGGCGAGGTGGTCGGCGTCAACACCGCCACCATTATGGCGGCCCAAGGCCTTTGCTTTTCCATAGCCATCGACACCGCTAAAAGAGTGGCAATGCAACTGATGAAGTATGGGAAGGTACGTCGCAGTTTCATCGGCATCGCCGGGCAGAACATTGATATTCCCCGAAATGTGGTTCGCCATTTCAACTTGCCAATGGAAAAGGGTGTGTTGGTGGTGGGCGTAGAAGACAGCGGTCCCGCCCAGCGCAGCGGCTTACGGGAACGGGATGTCATCGTGGCCTTCGAGGGTCAGCCCGTAGAGGGCATGGATGACCTGCACCGTCTCCTAACCGATGAAAAGTTAGGGATAGACTGTGCCCTCACCATCATCCGGCGCACGGAGAAGATGATCTTAACCGTGGTCCCTGTAGAATCCCTCCAGCGCCTCTTGCCGAAATAACGGCTTCGAGTCCCCCTGATTCCTGAGCCGGGGGATATGTTAAACTAAGCCATGTTTACCTCCACTTGGGCTCTCAATCTTTTTGCCTGGAACCTTTTACCTCGGTGGGTGTCCAATGGGGTGGAGGCCTTTTGTTTTTTCTTTTCCACATTGCTGAAACCTGTTGTAACTTCTCGGGATGGCGACCGAAAACTGATCGCCGAGGCCCTGTCGGGCGACTCCGGCTTTGAGAAACTGGTGAAGACCTATGAGCGCATGGTGTACCGGGTGGCGTTTCGCTTTTTAAACGATGAAACCGACTCGGGAGATGTGACCCAGGAAGTGTTTTTGAGAGTCCACCGCTCTCTGGCCAAGTTCCGGGGCGAGAGTTCTCTCTCCACCTGGATTTACGCTATCACAGCCAACTTGTCCCGCAACGCCATCCGCTCCAAGCGTAACCGGGAGAAGACACAGGTGCTCGCCCCCCGGGAAAAGGACGGAGAAACTATCTCCTTTTGGGACAAGGCAGTGGACCGTAAAAGCGTAAGTTCTTTCCGTTCCATGGAAAGCGGGGAACTAAAGGGCGCCATTCAGAAAGCGCTGACCGAGTTACCTCCGGACTACCGCAAAGCGGTTATCCTACGGGACTTAGAGGGTTTGGATTACGGGGAAATTTCGGAAATCTTAAAGACGGGTCTGGGAACCGTGAAATCCCGCATTGCCCGGGGCCGGGCGCTGTTACGAGACAAATTGAGGGATTGGCTATGAAAGAATGCGCTAAAATTCATCCGCTTCTTCCTCTCTATAGTGAAGGGGAGTTATCCACCCGGGATCAAAACCGTGTCGCCGCCCATTTGAAACAATGCCCCGATGCCCGTCAGGACTTAAAAGCTTTTGAAACCATGGGCCGAACTTTAAAAACCCTGCCTGAACCCCCTTTTCCCTCGGATCTTCACCGCAAGATTATGTCCCGGGTTCACGGCGGCAGGGTTTCCGCACCCAAGCGTCCGGTCCTTTACACCCTTTTGCCCCTGGCTGCCGCCGCCGGACTGGCCTGCTTCTTTTTATTCCAGTACCCCGTAGGCCTGAAGCAATGGCACTCCCCCAGCCCTTCGCAAAACGACCTGACGGAAGAGAAAGAGTCCCCCTCGGCGAAAGATCTTGATCTAAAATCTTCCGCCCCACAACCGGCTCCAATGCGTCTGGCGAAAACCCGCTCAAACGCCCCGGCTCCGGTCCCGCCTTCCTCAAAAACCGAGGACGCTTCAGCGAACTTCGCTCTCTCATCGAACCAACCCCGGGCATTCGCCCCTATGGCCAAAAAAGCCAAAGTCATGCGGAACGTGGCTCCTGAAAAGTCATCCGAAGACCAGTTTGCCGAAGCTGCCGCTCCCAGCGCTAATCTCTATAATTCACAAGCAACCGCCAGCAGCCATGCCGCTTCTTCGAACTACGCGGCACAGCCTCAAAACATGACACTCTCAAATGTCGCGGCTTATTCCGCCCAACCCACGCCTTCTTCTATAGAAGCCTCAACAGACACCTTCACCGGAGCTTTCACCTCAACCCCGACCGATGAATTAGAGGAATTAGTCACCGACACCGACTCCTTCCAAAAAATTTGGCAGAATTGTCCCACCAACAAACCCCAACCAACGGTGGATTTTACGAAACAAGCGGTAATTGTACTTCTTGCGGGATCAAAACCGACCACAGGCTATTCCATCGCGGTCTCTCGTTTGGAAGAAACTGACACTCAACTGATCGTTCATTACAAGGTAGGCATTCCCCCAGCAGGCGGTCCTGTAGGCGAGATAGTCACACGTCCTTGGTTTTTGCAAATAATCCCCAAGCCATCGAAACCCATTATTTTCGCCCAAGATGAATAGAGTTACTTAACGCTCTCCATTCCGTTAAAAAAAAGGACACCCAAAGGTGCCCTTTTAATAAAAACAAAAAACTTAACCTATCGCTGAAACCGACACCCGTTCTTTATTCGTGAGAGCTTTCGGTTTATTTTGCGCTTCGTCCTGAGTTAATTCGGTGCCAACCTCCGCTATCGCTTCTAAAATTGGACCCAGCTTACGCCCTAAATCCGTCAGGGCGTATTCCACCGTGGGGGGCGAGGTGTGCATAACCTTACGGGTAACAACCTTGCGCTTTTCTAATTCTCTCAACCGAGTGGTCAAAACTTTGGCGGAAACTTTGCCCAGGTCCCGCTTGAGATCCCCAAAGCGCCGGGCCTCCGTCTGGAGATACCAGAGAATATGCGGTGTCCAGGCGCCGGCTAAAAGTTTGAGGCTGGTTTCCAGCGGGCATCCCGCGGGAGCCGGTCCGGATTTATTGGGCCTATGTCGAATCATTGCGTTCCTCCTGTTGTTTTGCGGCGTCTAAATAGGGTAGAAATAAGGGCCTTGCGACAACCCGGTTACTAAAATGTACCTACTTTCTTTTAGTAATCAGATTGTCTATATAGTAGTCCAACTTGCCGGTAAATCAAGAAAAGGAGAAACTTTTTATGAAGAAGCTTTTATTGTCTCTCGCCGTGTTCAGCTTTTTAGCCGTCACCGCCGTACAAGCCGAGGAATATGGTTTTGATAAGGGCCACTCGCACATCGGGTTTTCGGTTCGCCACATCCTGAGCCCCGTGCCTGGGGAGTTCAAAGACTACGACGGAACGATCATTTTCGACGAGAAGAAACCCACTGCCGCCAAGATTGACGTGACCATTCAAGTTGCCAGCGTCAGCACGGACAACGAAATGCGCGATCATCATCTGCAATCGCCGGACTTTTTTGACGCGGCGAAATATCCGACCATCACTTTCAAGAGCAAAAAAGTGGAAGTCGCCGGGGATAAGACCTATAAAGTGACGGGTGATTTGACTATGCACGGTGTGACCAAATCCGTCGTTTTGGACGTGGATTACATGGGCTCGGACAACATGATGGGAGCCAATATCGCGGGCTTTGTCGCCAAGACCAAGATCGACCGCCGGGATTTCGGGTTGGTTTGGGGCGAGGATAAACTGACCGCCGCCGGAAACCTGATGGTAGCCAATGATGTCAATATCACTCTGGACATCGCAGCCATGGACAAAGCCGGGATGGAAAAGATGAAGCAAATGATGCAGAAGAAAGCCGCGGACAAACCCGTGGAAACCCCGCAAGACAGCAAATAATCCGCGAGCTGTAAAAAAGGGCCGGGCCTCTTGGCTTCGGCCCTTTTTTTATTTAGACTCAAGATCAAGATTCTTAATTTCTCACCACAAAGTACATGAAGTTCACAAAGTGAAAAAATAACTTAGTTCTAATCTTAACTTTGTGAACTTCATGTACTTTGTGGTAAAAATTGCCGATTGTTTTAAAAAGGAGAAAGTCATGATCACCATCCGCAAAGCCTACGAACGGGGCCACACCAATATCAGCTGGCTCCACAGCTATCACACTTTTTCCTTTGGGGATTACTCCGACCCGAAGAACAACGGGTTTCGGGTCTTGCGCGTCATTAACCAGGACCGGGTCGAGCCGGAGATGGGTTTTGACACCCATTCCCACCGCGATATGGAAATTCTCTCTTATGTTTTGGAAGGCGAGCTTGCCCACAAGGACAACATGGGCAACGGCTCCATCATCCGCCCCGGGGATGTTCAGCGCATGAGCGCCGGAACCGGCGTGATGCACAGTGAGTCCAACCCTTCGGACACCAAACCCGTCCACTTTTTGCAGATTTGGATCTTCCCCGAAAAACGGGGTATTCCCCCCGGCTATGAGCAAAAATCTTTTCATGATAGTGAAAAAAAGGATAAGTGGCGCCTGGTGGTTTCCCCGAACGGCCAGGACGGCTCGGTGACGATTCACCAGGATGTCCGTCTTTACAGCGCCCTCATCGCCCCCGGCCAGTCGTTGACCTATAAAAATGAAGAGGGCCGCTACGCCTGGCTCCAAGTCGCCCGGGGTAAGGCTTTCCTGAACGGCCAGCACATTGAGGAAGGTGATGGGGTCGCCGTCAGCGGCGCCGAAATCTTGAAAATCGAGGGCGAACAACCCGGTGAATTCCTCCTGTTTGACCTGCCGTAAAGGGGGTGTAAATATCTGTAACTCCCCGCTCTTTCCAAAGGTAAAATAAAGACGGGTGAGTGAAAGGAGCGGTTATGTCTGACATGGATTATGAGCCGAATGACGAGGTATTTAATATTTTGACCCGTAAAGTAGGCACCGTGATTAACGTGAAAGAAGTCAGTTCTCCTCTCACTTCCAAAAAGAAATACGTCCGGGTCTTTATCAAGCCCGATGTGCCGGATGAGATTTGGTCCGTGGAAGAAATCGCTCTTTGGGTCCGTCCCAAAAAGATGATGCACCCGCAATAACCATGGGAAAAAGCCACTTCACTCCAGCGCTTTTTAAATTCCTCAAAGATTTAAAAACCAATAACAACCGCCCCTGGTTCCTGGCCCACAAAGAATACTACGAGAAAATCGCGCGTAATCCTCTTTTAGACTTCATCGGCGAAGTCGGCCCTTCCCTGCGCAAAATCAGCAAGCACCTGATCGCGGATAACAGCCCCACCGGCGGCTCCATGTTCCGCATCTACCGGGACGCCCGATTCTCGAAAGATAAGACCCCCTACAAGACCCACGTCGCCGCCCAGTTCCGCACCTCGAGAAATAAGGACGTGCACGCTCCCGGTTATTACCTGCACCTGGCCCCCGCGGAGGTTTTCAGCGGCGGCGGTATCTGGCGCCCCGAAGCGGTGGTCCTGGGCCAACTGCGGGATTACCTGGCGAAGCACCCCAAAGCTTGGAAAGCGGTTCTCGCCGACAGGAAATTCAAAAAACTTTGCACTTTTGAGGGAGAAAAACTCCAGCGCCCGCCCAAGGGCTTTCCCCCCGACCACGAGTTGATTGAATATTTGAAATATAAGGACTTCACTTTCTTCACACCCTTCAGCCCCAAGCAGGCCTGCGCCCCCGATTTCATGGACCGCTTCATCGAGTCTTGCGAGGCCGCCGCGCCGATGATGGCTTACCTCAATACCGCGATGGGACTGCCCTGGTAACCCTTTGAAAAATCAAAATTCCAACCGTCACCTGCCCGAGGCTTTTGAGGCAAAATTACGCCGCATCGTCCCCATGAATCAATGGAGTTCGGTGCTGAAAACTTTTTCCACTGATCGTCCGACCACCTTCCGGGTCAACACCCTCAAAACCAACAGCCGCGCCCTGAAGGAACAACTGGAACAATATGGGCTCAAGATGGAAAACATCCTTTGGTACCGCGACGCGTTTATCCTGCGCAAAGGCGCCCAAAAAGATCTGGAAAAAACGGATCTTTATAAGAAGGGTGAAATTTACGTCCAGGGTCTTTCCAGTATGATCCCCCCCTTGGCCTTGAACCCTCAGCCCGGCGAAAAGGTCTTGGATTTGACCGCCGCCCCCGGCAGCAAAACCACCCAACTCGCCGCCTTGATGCAGAATCAAGGCGAAATCTGGGCCAATGACGAGAACTCCATCCGCCTCGAAAAACTAAAAGCCAACGTGGAAAAGCAGGGAGCTTCCATCGTTCATCTTCTGGAACCCAGCGATGGCGGCTTAGTGTGGAAAGACCACTTTGAGGCCTTTGACCGGGTCTTGTTGGATGCCCCCTGCAGTTCCGAAGGCCGCTTCCAAGTGGACACCCCTTCCACCTATGGCTATTGGAAAGAGGACACGAACCGCAAAATGGCCAAGATCCAGCGCCGTCTTTTCAAATCCGCCTTCTTCTCGTTAAAACCCGGCGGCACCCTGGTCTATTCCACCTGCACCTTCTCTCCCGAAGAAAACGAGATGGTCCTCAACGGCGCCCTCGAAAACTATGGTGAAGGCCTCGAGATGGAAGACTTTTCCCCAAATCTGCCCCTGTATATGAGAGGTCTCTCTGCTTGGGACGATTTGAAATTAAACCCCTCAGTGGTAAAGTCCCTGCGGGTATTACCCACCCCTGATATTGAGGGATTCTTTGTGGCAAAACTACGCAAGACCAAATCGGTACCTGCCCCGCCACCGCAGTCATTTTCACCAAATCAAGATTAAATAATAAAATGACTTGTCCAGTTCTCATTGAAATGATGAATATAAAAACAGGAGCTGAATAAATGCGAAGAGAATTGCGTTTTAAGAATTTCAATGACGTCCGGGCTGAGCTCGACCGTTTGGAAAAAGGCGAAGTTGAGACCACCGGTCAATGGACTTATTTCCAAATCCTTAACCACTGCGCCAAAGCCACTGAAGGGTCGACGAAGGGAACAAAACGAGAATTATCCTGGTGGAAACGCCATGTCATGGGCCCGATTGGTTATCACGCGACCGTCTTCCGGGGATATTTACCCGCTGGCATCGGCCTCAAACCAGGTGTACCGGTAGAACGCGTGGAAGGCGACGAAAAAGCCGCCATGGCCCACTTGCGAAAGGCCTTAGATGAGTTTGAGAAGTTTGAGGGTCATTTCAGCGACCATCCCCGGCTGGGGAACTTCAACAAGAAGAAGTGGACTGCCTTTCATCTGATGCATCTGGCTAATCACCTGGGCCACGCGCGAAGAAAAGATTAAATTCTATCCGCCGTTTCTCCGAGGATTTACGGAGCTGATTCTAACTGCTTTAGATGTTTTTTCGCGGTCTCGTTGGTCGGTTCCCGCCTTAAGGCTTCGTGGTAATACTTGGCCGCCGCCGTCAGGTGTTCCGCAAAGGTCGCGTGATACTGATAAATAATCCCCAGCATGGCGTAAGCTTCAGCGTAATAAAAAGGCTCCACGGAAGCATCTGAGATTCTTACCGCCTGATGCAGGCTCATCGCCGCTTCCTTGTACTTGCCAGCCTTGTAGGCGGAGATTCCTTCTTTGTACAGAATTTTCATACTCTCCGTGGGGACCGGTGTCACGACCGCCGCGGTCGCTGGAGAAACGGGAGTAATAAATGGAGTCGGGGCCGAAGCGGGGATCACGAGAGTCGTTTTGCGGCGGGCCGCCACCGGCGTGGGAGACGGCGTACCAGTAGCCCCGAATTGATAGCCTACCGCAGCCTTGTTGGTGATCCCCAAGTCCCCGTAAGAGACAATCGAATAATCCAATTGGAAATCTCCCAGCCGCACTCCCATGCCTCCCCCAAAACCCGCTTGATCCTGTGTCTGCAAAGGCTGGGTGATCCATTGAAAACCCACTCGTAAAAAAACTACCTGTTCGTACGCCCATTCCAAACCATGGTGAAAAACCACTGGGCCATCTGGAAAAGTCACGTCCGTTAAAAGATGAAATTGGGAATTATAAGACCCTAAAATTCCAGACCCTCCCAAATAAAACTCCGTGGGCAGCGCGTAGCCATTGGCCCCGCCTACATCCCTGACACCAGCGGAAAAACTGCCCCACTTCTCCCGATACAAGGCCCCCAGGTCCGCTCCAAAACCGCTTACCCCGTAGTCTGTAAAAGATTCTTCCCCTGCGTCCAAGGACAAACCCAATGCCAATTTTCCCCAATGAACCGCTCCGCCTAAAGAACCGTTCCAAGCCTGGGGTGTCTGACTGCCTTGAACCGACCCAAATTGGTTACGGTTATCGAAAGAGCCGAAATTGACATAAGAAACCCGCGCCCCTAAAGCTCCCCAGGAAGTCGGGAAAACCGCGCCTAAATCCTGGAAAAAAGTGTCCAGAAACCACTGATTATAAGTCGTTTGGATTTGTGAGGAAGTATCCCAGGCCATTCCGGCAGGATTCCAGTATAAGGCGCTGGTATCGTCCGCCAGTGAGGAGAAGGCGCCGCCCAAAGCCGTGGCCTTGGCGCCCGATTGGGTATTCATGGATTGAAGGATGCTTTGGGCCGCGGGCAAGGTTTGGGCCCGCACAAAAAGCGGCGTCGCCAAAATTAAAAGAAATAGTCCAAGACCTTTTCTCAATGGACCACCAAAAACTTTCCGCGGTCAATCATCCCCGTCTCTATCCCGCGGATCACGTAAAAATAGACTCCCGGGGCGAAGGTTTGCAGATTGAGAGACAACCGATTGTTGTCGGCGGCCTGGGCGTTATCTATATAAGAAGCCACCGCCTCACCTGAAAAAGCGTAAAGATTGACCCGTACCTGTTGGGCCGTTGAGGAGGCGTAAACCAGATAGGCGCTTCCTGAGACTGGCTGGGGATAAACGTAGCTGGTTCCCGTGGTCGGGTAAGGAGGCGTAACCGTCGGGGTAAAAGTAATGGTGGGAGTAAAGGTAATGGTCGGTGTATTGGTGATGGTGGGCGTGAAAGTAATCGTTGGGGAATAAGTCGGGGTATCGCTGGGAGTAGGCGTAAAACTATCCGTGGCGGTAAAGGTAACCGTCGCCGTCGGGGTATTCGTCGGGGTCAAGGTAGAGGTTCGCGTCGAAGTCGGAGTCGAGGTCGGCGTCACCGTCGGACTATTCGTCGGCGTGGAAGAAGGTGTCGAAGTTGGGCTATTGGTGGAAGTAGGCGTGATGGTCGGCGTATTCGTCACAGTGCTCGTCGACGTGACGGTTGGACTAAGGGTCGCGGTAAACGTCAGGGTCGCAGTGAAGGTAGAGGTAGCTGTCAAGGTATTGGTCGATGTGGGGGTAATGGTCGGCGTATGGGTGACTGTACTTGTAAATGTCACTGTTGGGCTGAGGGTAAAGGTCGAAGTCGCGGTGGAAGTGAAACTCGAGGTAGCTGTCGGGGTGCCGGTAGGCGTTGCGGTTATTGTTGGCGTGTAGGTCGGTGTGACGGTAAAAGTAATCGTAGGACTGTTGGTCGAAGTAAAAGAGAAAATCGGGGTCAGCGTACTGGTAGGGGTTGGAGTCGCCGTCGGCGTACGGGTTGCCGGAGGCGGGGGGGTATGGGTTCCGGTCGTAGTCGCCGTATTGGTCATGGTTTTAGTCGGACTGGGCGTGCGGGTACTGGTAGAGGTAGGCGTATTGGTCACCGTCGGAGTGAGAGTCGGGGTAAAGCTGTTAGTCGGACTGGAAGTCCAAGTTAGTGTCGGCGTAATTGTCGGCGTCCAGGTAATCGTCCAGGTCAAAGTGGATGTGAAAGTCGGGGTAAGGGACGGCGTACTCGTCAAAGTCGGTGTATTGGTAGAAGTGAAGGTTGGAGTGACAGTGGGTGTAGTAGTTGGGCTCAGGGTGCTCGTCGAGGTCATTGTGTTGGTAGAGGTATTTGTAGGGGTATTCGTAAAAGTCTGGGTCGGAGTCAAGGTCAGGGTAAAAGTGTTCGTATAACTGTTGGTAGGCGTGAAAGTGGGAGTGAAGGTCGGAGTATTCGTAGATGTCGGGGTGGGTGTTGAAGTTTTGGTGAAAGTAAGGGTGTTCGTAAAGGTCAGAGTGGGCGTATTGGTCGGGGTGTGCGTCGGGGTAGGCGTGGAGGTTTTTGTAAAAGTCAAAGTCGAGGTCAAAGTCGCCGTTTTAGTGGGAGTATTGGTGACCGTAGGAGTGTTCGTGGGAGTAAAGGTTTTAGTGTAAGTCGGTACCTGGGCTACGAGGTCGGCCACAAGGCCGCATTGGGGGCTCCCCAACCCCGAGGCCAAGTCATAGCCGGTTCCCGCCGAATAAGTGCTGCTGGTTCCCCAGTAATTATTATTTCCGCTGGTAATATCATGAAAATCCGCCGCGTAAGGGGTGGGGGTCGCGGCGATATGGTAGAGATAAATATTAGGCAGACCAATCGGACCCTTGCCCTGGGAAGCGGCCTCCTGATTGACTAAGGCCATGACCCCCGCCCAGAGGGGTGCCGCCACGCTGGTTCCCGAAAGGCAGTTGGTTGTTCCATTGCTGTAAACCGCCGTCACTAAATCTCCCACCATAGCGACATCCGGCAGGTTGCGGTTGACAGCGGAAGCGCTGTTGAGGGTATCAAAAGGAACCTGATAAGTGGGAATCGCCACCGGCGTCGAGTTAGAGCAGATGCCCCCGCCCGAGACCGCGTTGGGTGCGGGGGTTTTGGTGGCCAGAATGCCCGGCGAGTTATTCCAGACGACCTCGCTCTTCCAATTGCCCACCGTACCGGTGGTCTTAAGCGTAGTGGCGCCCACAACGGTTAAGTTCGAGGTCACGTCCATTGGACCCGGCACCGTAGGGGTCGGGTCACCGGTGACATAAGCCCCGTCATCCCCTGCCGCCTGAAGAAAAGACTGACCTTGTACGGCGAATTGGGTGAAGATAGCAGGAGTCGCTGAATCTCCGAACCCGCTCCAGGAACAGCTGATTTGATTGGATTTAGGAATGGTATTGGCGATGTCGTTCAACATGTCATCCGCGAATCCGCTGTTGGATTCCTCGAAAACATAGATAGTCGAGCCCCAAGCCATCGACATGACCATCTCAATATCTAAAGCGACCTCAATGTTACCTGTTCCCGCCGCGCCGGAATAACCATCCACCATCACGTTGGTCACCGTCGGTTCGGTAATGCCGGCATAAGCGGCATAGCTGGAAATATCGCTGGCGTAATAGCCGTCAAATTCCACCAAAGCCACCGATTGGCCTGTTCCTGTAACCGCGGCAGCGAGACAGGGTAAATAAACGTTGCGATAATCGGTTCCCAAATAGCACCCGAGATAACCTGTTCCCGTCTCCGGATGAACTTGAGGCGCCTGCTTCTTTAAACCCGCGGGATGGGGCAGACGGGAATTTTCCAAACCGACAACATATTCCAATGGAATGTCCAAGTCGACGGAGGGCTCCTGATTGGGCGCGTGAAAAACGCTGCCATCCTGTCGATGGTAGCGGAGCATCCTCACGTGAAAAGTTTTCTCAATTTCCCTAACGGTGCCGCTCACATCTAATAAATGCCGGTTCGCGTGGGTGCGCGTAACGCTCAATCCCTCGGCTTGGGCAAAACGAATCAAACTATCGTAATCGGCTTGGGAAGGGCCGAACTGCTCCGTGAACTTCTCCGGTGTGAGGAATTGACGAAAAAGGGGGCTGTGACTGTCGTAAAGGTCGTTCAACAGTTGATTTAATTCCATTGGATTTCGAAGCGGCAGACTAAGGGCCAGGTTTAAAGTTTCATTCCCCGTAAAATCAGCTGCTCGCGGCGCTGTGGCCGCCGCCTTCGGCACATGGCCGTGGAGTTTTTGCCATCCCATTGTTTGCGCCTCAGCGGAACGGCTATCTAACAGGCTTGCAAAGAAGAGAAAGATAATGATTTTAATATTACGCTTCATCCCGGTACCTTGATCAGGATTACTTCCACAATAAAAATTATTATGAAAAACGTTATCACAAGGAAACCCATTCGACAAATGGCTTTACATAGGTTTACAATTCAAAAGCCCTTTTGATGGGTCCCCCATTTCTCAAGGATTTTCAATCATTTCACAAAATAGAGCTTCTCCGGGAATTATTGGATAAAATCAGCAGGAGATTCCTGCGGTTCGAAAAGTTCTAGCCGGAATTGATCTTTTGGTCTGAACCTTTCCAACGTGGCCTACCTTTCATCACATCCTATTTTTTCGAGATTGATGAACAGAAAAAAAGCGAACGGAACCCCTCAAACCGTCTTTTTTTCAAAAAACTGCCACAGTTCCCGGCGCCCGAAAATACCCTTCGGTCGAACCAGCATCATGAGGATCAAAAGGAAAGAATAAATCACCATCCGCAAGTCCACATGGGTCCAATCCTGCAAAGGCCGTAAGGCTTCTGGCAGGAAAGTCAGGATAAAGGCCGCCAGGATCGCGCCAGATACCGACCCCATCCCGCCCAAGACCACCATAATGACAATCTCCACGGACTTCATGAAATCAAACGAACTGGGATTGATGTAGGAAAGGTAATGGGCGAAAAGACCTCCCGCTACACCCGCTACCGCGGAAGAAACCACAAAGGCCTGGACTTTAAATAAAGTCGTGTTGACCCCCATTGCCTCCGCGGCGATCTCGTTTTCCCGAAGGGATAGCAGAGCCCTTCCGTGTGAGGACAGCACAAACCGGTGGGTGAGAATCACGCATAAAACCAGAACGAAGACCACCAGAAAGGCGCTGGTACTGCTGGGAATTCCGATAAAGCCTCGCGCTCCTCCCACCGCCTGAATGTTCAAAATGATGACCCGGATAATTTCACCAAAACCCAGAGTCACAATCGCCAGATAATCGCCCCGCAGCCGCAAGGTAGGAAGCCCCACTAAATATCCCACCAACCCGCTGGCAACCGCCGCCGCGGCTAAGGAAATGATCAGGGCCAGTTGATCTCCAAAGGGATTTCCGTGAAGCGAGGATAAAAGAAACACGTTCACCGAAGCGGCGGTATAGGCGCCCACCGCCATAAACCCCGCCTGTCCCAAAGAAAATTGTCCCGAAAGTCCGTTCACCAAATTGAGGGACACGGCCAAAATGGCGTTAATACAGGCCAGAATGAAGAGCTGGGAAAAATAAAGCGGCATCACCGTTGTCAGCCCTTGAGCCGCTCCGGAAATGGCGAGAAGAATGAGAGTCCATTGAAGGTTGGATTTCATTTCGGTAATTTTAAACTCCCGTCTTCCGCGAAGGGAAAGTGCGGATTCCAGGCCACTTCCCAAAGATGCCCGTCGGGATCGGCGAAATAACCGCTGTGCCCTCCCCAAAAAGCGTCCTCGGCCGGCTTCACGATTCGGCCCCCGGCGGCTTCCGCCTGTTGTAATACCAGGGTCACGTTCTCTTTTTCCGCCACGTTGTGGGACAAGGTGATTCCCGCGAATCCGCTGCCTTTGTCGGATACCTCCGCGTCTTTTGCCAAAGCGGCGCGGGGATAAAGGGCTAACGCTACCCCTTCGGTATGGAAAAATACGATGTCACCCTGGCTGGCGGAAGAAGCCTTAAACCCTAAACCTTCTTCGTAAAAACGCCTGGCTTTTTCAACGTCTTTTACGCCTAAAGTGATGAAGTGAATTCGTGGTTTCATGGAGTCTCAACCTTCCTCAAGAGCGCAGTTTCGTGAAGGAGTAACAACGCCAAAGGCACAAAGTAATAGTAGTGCTCAATATGATAACTAGCTAACAACACAAGACCTAGAGAAACAGTCAACCAGCGAAAAAGAGAATCCAGCGAGTCTTTTCCTTGCCAGACGCCCCAAACCCCCGTACCAAGAAAAATCAAAGCCAAAACTTTTAACAATCCCGGCCAGGGAGCCAGCCAAGTCGCCAGACCAAAGTGCGAAACTGCGATGGGATTCCCCCCGAGCCAAGTCAACACCGCTCCTTGGAAAAACCCCTGCGGATCCCAAAGGAGAAAAGGAAGTACAACCAAGGCTGCTACGCCAGCTGCTCGTAAAAGATCTTTTCGGGCGTCTCTCCAACCCCGGCACCGGATGTTCCAAGCGGCCCAGACGGGCAGAAGTATCCAGCTAAAAGGATGAACCGATAATCCCCAGCCAAAACAGCACGCGGCCGCGGTCTGGCGGCCACGACTGAGAGCCAGAAAAAAGGCGGCCCAGGAAAGAAGATAGGCTGAAAAATAAACTTCTTGGCGCGCCAAAGTCCAGGGGTTCAGTAAGAAAAGTACCAAAAACCACGATCCCAACGGGCGGTCTTGCGGCCTCATGCTAAGCCAAACCATCAAGACGAATAGAAGCGTATAAATAACGGTCAAAAAACGAAGATCCATGTGAAGCACTACTGCCGGTAAAAAGGACAGCCATAAGCCAGGCAAGTAACAACACTGCATCAACTGTTCTGAATGTACCTGCGCTCCATAAGGCGAATCACCATGAAGAAAGGTTTTTCCCCAGGCTTCCATCGCGAGAATCATGTTGGAAAAACCGCCCAATAACGGAAAACGGCTGATTGAAAAATGCGCTAAGATCAAGAGGAAGAACAGTGTCGCGCCCAAAGCCCACTCGCCCCGCTTTGAAGCTTTTAAAAGAAGAATCAGGAAAAACCCGCCGATTCCAAAAAATATCCAAGCAACCCTATCCAAGGGAACCGCTTGGCCGTTTCGCGTGAACAAATAGTCCTGGAAAATTAACAGGCTGTAGCCCAAATATAGGAAAAGAATGGAAAACCCTGCGGCCAATAGAACCTCCGCATCATTTGTTTGCGGTTTACGGTTCCTAAACAAAAGGAACGAAGAACCTGCTAAAAAGGTAATAAGTCCAGCCAAAATCCAATCGCTGGAATAAGGCGGATGCCCCATCCAGGTTGCCTCATCCACCCTCCAACCCGTAGTCAGAAGGAGTAAGGGCGGTACCCAATTCCAAAGGGCGCTGCCCAATAAAAGTACGAGGGCATAAACTGCGGCGCGGGGAATCATTTATACCTTTTCCGGCTGATACTGGCCGAAAAGTCCGGCGGGTTTGAAAAGGAGAATGCCGATAAGTAAGGCGAAAGCCAAGGCGTCCCGGTAGGTTGAAGACCCATACCCCACTACCATGGACTCCGCGATGCCCATGAGAAAACCTCCTACCACCGCGCCCCGGTTGGCCCGGATGGTCCCGGGATAAAAACAATTGAACCCATTGATGCCGCCGAAGAACAATTCTCCGTCTTTGGTCTTCAAAAAGGCATTGGCTTCGAACTCCAGGTCTTGCAGCCCATCCCCTGTGTTGTATTTCTTGATGGTACCATTCTCGGGATTCAGTTCGGTAAGGCCATTCGAAGTGGCTATCCAAAGATTGCCCCCGCCATCCTCCGCCATCCCCTTGATGAATTCATTGGCCAGACCGCCTTTGTTGGTGAACAGGCGGAAGCTGTCTTTTTCCGCATCGAGCAGATAGACCCCTTTCTGTCCTACCCAAAGCCGCCCCTTACTATCGCAGAATAACACCCGCAGATCCGGCATCCTTCCCCGGCTCCAGTAATGCGTAAAGTGTCTCGTATCCGAATGATAGCAGTTCAGCCCGCCATCATCCGTCCCGATCCAGATCCGCCCGCTCTTGTCCTCCAGCAGGGACACGATATGCTGACCCTCGAGACTCGTCTTACCCGAAGGGTCGTCTATTACCCGCCTGAACTGCCCTTTTTTGCGATCGAAGATGTTCACCCCGCCGTAGTAGGTTGCCACCCACAGATTGCCCGCATCGTCTTCAAATGTCTTTTGCACGAAATTGGAGGTAATGGAATTCGGGTCCT
>CAWKIY010000121.1:0-12453 GCA_963849245.1 candidate division FCPU426 bacterium
TTTTCATCTTTCACCGTCACCCTAAATCCAACCGTAGGAATCGAATGAACGGTGTAATGGAATTCCCAGGTAGCGCCGTACATTTGATAAGTCTTGCCCGGAATAATCTCGATGAACTTCATCATCGAACGGATGATTTCCGGAGATTCGTCGATAATGTTCGCGATCTTCAAAACCGTGCATTCGTAAATTTCCTTCGTTGAAATCAAGGTAAAGGAATGTTCGGAAAGCATCAGTTCGCTTAAAGCGCAATGGTCGTCGTGCACATGGGTTTGAATAATCGCCGTGAGATGGTCTTTCGCCACGCCGACTTGTTTCAAATACTTGCTGATGCCCGCGGGCGAGTCCACTAAAAATCCGTTGCCGTTCACCCAAAGCAGCATGCCCGTCGTGGGGCCTTCCGGGTCAAAGCCGGTGTAACTGCCCAGCACTTTAAGACGGAAAGCCTCAGGTTTTTCTACCTGACCGGTCAAATCCACCAGGGGCGGCAATTGCTCCCCCGTAAAATTAAGATCGATGGTCTGCAATTGGCCCTGGTCCGAAACCTCATACCGGTTGCCGCCCAGGCGTTTGATTAAAAATTCGGTGGAATCACTGAAGAGGGGAACAAACCCCTCATTCTCTTCTTCCGGTAAGGTGACAAACTCAAACAAATCCTCAACCTGCTGAACCCGTCCGGCTTTCTTAATCGCCATGCCTTCGGCCATGGTCGCCAGCATATCGATACGGCTTTTGCTCAAACCCCAATGTTTCATTTCTTCCCGGCTGGGCCCCAATAAGGTGATGCGCAGGATTTCATAAAGTTTTTCGCACATGGTCTTGGTGCCCAGAACACGGAACTTCTTTCCCTTTTGGTAACCCTGGTCAACGAACAGAAACCAATAGCCCAAAAACTCAAAAGCGATTTGGGAAACACCGTTTCGATGGGAAACATCGGGCAAAATGCCGACGTGGGGGATCTTTTTCTTTTGTTTAAGAAGGGCTTTGAGAACTTCCGGAGGGCTTCCCAGCAAGGCGCTGGTGGACGGACCTTCCAAATGATAACAACCGGGGGCAATCGTACTAATCTGCATGGTGTCTCCTGTGCTTTCCTTACACTGCCCCCGCTCAAGTGCGGAAGATTTCAGGAAGCCTATAAAGGTGGTGCATGGATTGAAGAGGGCTTACTTGGAGTTTCAGCCATTCAACACAAGCCATAAAATGTTGTTGAATTAATATACCGAGGGACAACAAGAAGGGTCAATCTTATAAGTGGACAGAAAGAGGGCGGGTTCACTTTTAAGGGGTTTATAACAAAATCGGAACGGATTTTTCACCGCCCAGACGCTAAGACACCAAGAAAACATAATGTTTCCCAGGTTTTATGCAGCTTCACCTTGGCGTCTTAGCGTCTGGGCGGTGAAATAGATTTTGAAAATTCCTAGTCTTTTAAAAGAACAGACCTATTCCAGCGGAAGGTCTTGGGGCTCTTCTTCCAAAACCGCCGTTTCGCCGTTCGAGGGGAGACCTTCCACCTTTTTCAGTTTCTGTTCAATGGTGCGGGTCTTCTTAGCCGCGTCATCCATCGTGTTCGTGGCTTCCTGCAATTTCTTTTGGGTCTTTTCCAGAATCCCGGCAAAGAGGCCGAATTCCTTTTTCACCACACTCAACAGGTTCCAAACCTCGCTGGAGCGTTTCTCGATAGCCAGGGTTCGAAAACCAATTTGCAAACTATTGAGGATCGCCGCCAAGGTGGTAGGTCCCGTAATCACAATGCGGTATTCCCGCTGGACAAAGTCTAAAAGGCCCGGCTGGCGCAGGACCTCCGCGTAGAGGCCCTCGGTAGGAAGAAACAGAATGGCGAAATCGGTAGTATTGGGAGGATCGAGATATTTTTCCTTGATATTCTTAGCTTCCAGCTTGATGCGATTCGCTAAACTTTTAGTGGATTCCTCAACCCCAGCCGTATCCCCCTTCTCAAACGCGTCGTTCAACCGCTGGTAATCCTCCTGGGGAAATTTAGCGTCGATCGGTAGCCAAACCCCCTCGCCATTGGACTGTTCCCGCCCCGGAAGTTTCACGGCGAATTCCACCCGATCCTTACTCCCCTTTTTCGTGGCAACGTTCTTGGCGTACTGCTCCGCGACTAGGATTTGCTGAAGCAGGCTTTCCAACTGCACCTCACCCCAGGTTCCCCGGGTCTTCACATTAGTCAGGGTTCTTTGCAAAGCACCCACATCCGACGCCAGAGATTGCATTTCTCCCAAGCCCTGATGCACTTGTTCCAGCCTTTCGCTCACCTGGCGGAAAGAGTCCCCCAACCGCTTTTCCAAAGTTGCCTGCAGTTTTTCATCCACCACCAGGCGCATCTGATCCAGCTTTTGGCCATTGTCTTCTTGCAGGGATTTGAGTTGTCTTTCTAGGGTTCCCCGGACACTTTCCAGTTTTTGCTCATTGAGCTGGGTCAATGAAGCGATCTGCCGGTTTAGTTCTTCCCGGGCCGCCCTTTCATTGGCATTGGATTCTTCCCGGTTGCGGCCCATCTCATCTTTCAGGATTTTCTCGAACCGTTCCTGTTCCTTCACGAGCGAATCCAAACGGCTCTCGATTCCCAAAGAAGAGGAACCCTTCGATAGTTTAAAAACCAGAATCAAAATCAAAATTAAGAGCGCTAGTCCCGTTAAAACCGCCGTCATTTCCATCACGGTGTTTCACCTTAAGTAAATTTAAAACGAGCTGACAAAAAGATTTGAGTTAGCCCTTTTCCTTATAGTCTCTTTCATTCTTCGGCGCAACGTCTTAGCGCTTTAATCGACCAGATTAAAAGGGTTTTTTCCCTTTATTAGTTCCCCATTCCCATTAAAATGCTGGGGTTCATTAAAAGGAGCTTTAAACCCCATGGCTTTAATCGATCCATTCTCTAAATACAGGCCCATTCCTCTCTCACGCAAACGCCGCACCAAACTGCCGTCCGTACGGGCCGTCATTCTCGGCCTCATCCTCTTTTCGGGATTGATTGTCTCGAAGACCGTTATTTTTAACCAATTCGACTATTTAAAAGGATTGAAGTATTGGCGCACCGGCGACTTGGAACTTGCCCGCATGGAGTTCAACAAAGTTTTAACCCGCACCCCCGGTGATTCCAAAGCCGTGGACGGCCTGGGTTTGGTGGAGATGAAAGCCGGAAACTTGGATAAAGCCAAAGATCTTTATGACCAAGCCATGAAAATGGGATTAAGCTTTAGCCGCAAATTCGACCATCTTAAAACCGGCCAAGCTTTTATTGATAAGGGCCAATACACTGAAGCCGAGTTGGAACTCCAACACGCCCTGGAACTCCAACCCAACAACGCGGATGTCTATATTGCCCTCGGAACCGTGGAAAGAGCTTTGGACCAAGTTGCCAAAGGCGAGAAATATTACGAGACGGCTCTTCACCTCGACCCCAAAAACAAAAAAATGCAAGTTCTCTTGGAACAAGCCCGCGAGGAAAAAGACCGCGGCTCGATTTATTACATTTTTGACCGCAACGGTGTTCCCTTGGCACTTCAATGGTCCAAGAATGGCGCTCGGGGCTATCCCATGGGCAAGGAATTCGCCCACCTCATCGGTTATATCGACCAGGACACGACCAATAACCGCGGAAGCGTCGGTTTGGAGCAGGTCTATCAAAAATACTTCCCAGGCAACAAACTTTACCTGACGATCGACAGCCGTATCCAGCGGGTTCTTTCCAAAGCTATGGGTTGGGAAAAAGGCGCCATCGTGGTTTTAAATCCCCGTACCGGTGAAATCTTAGGCTGCGTATCCCAGCCGACCTATACTCCCGAGAAAGTCCATGACGAGTGGTGGAGCTATATCGGCAATAAGAATAAACCCCTGACCAACCGCGCCTTTGAGGGTCTTTATGAACCGGGTTCGATCATTAAAATCGTCACTTCCGCCGCCACCATCGAGAAAAACATCAGTTTAGCCACAGTCTTCCCTTTCTTTTGCAAGGGTTACATGTATATCGACAACAAGATTTTTTACGATAACGAAAAACACAAAACCATCCGAAGCTTGGAAGAGGCTTTTGACGCTTCCTGTAATATGGCCTATGCCCGGTTGGGACTGGCTCTGGGTGAAGACGCGCTCTTTGAATACAATAACCGTTTCGGCTTTAACTCGGTCCCCAAAACCATCAATATTCCCGTAGCTCAGGGTTCTACTCCCAAACTGGGCCTAACACGCTACGAATTGGCGGAAGGCGCGACCGGACTAGGTCAATCGTTCCGAATCACTCCTTTAAACGCTTCCCTCATCGCCTCCGCGATTGCCGATGACGGCGTAATCATGTCCCCCTACTTGGTGGATAAGTTGACGAACATCAACGGAAAAGTGCTGGAAGAAAACAAACCCGTCGTTTACAAAAACGCCATTACCCGCCAAACCGCCCAATTCCTCACCACCATGATGGTTAACGACGTGGAAAGAGGTATCGGCGTCAAAGCCCGGGTGAAAGGCATCAAAATCGCTGGAAAGACTGGTACTTCCGGAAGCCGAGACCCGAATTTCCACGCCTGGTTTATATGTTTCGCTCCCGCGGAAAACCCCAAGATCGCCATGGCCATTCTGGCGGAAAACGGCGGAACGGGTAAAGATGTAGCCGCCCCGATCGCGAAGAAAGTTATTGAGGGTATTATGGAATTCATGGATTTAACGTCGGATAGCCAGAAAAAATAATCCAAGGAAGTCCTATGGAAGTTTTCAAAATATTAGCGTCGTTAGTCATCGGATTACTAGGCGGTTACTTCCTATGGCGGGGCAAAAAAACCGATAACATTAAAATGATGCTGGCGGGCGCGGTCCTGACAATTCTTTCCTACTTTGCCTTTTCCGGAGGCGGAGACGACGAGGCTTCCAAAGCTGTCATCAAAACCATGATGCCGCAGGGCACCGAACAACAACAGTAACCTCAAAGTTATCCGAAAAATCAATTCAAATTAAACGGGTTCCGGGCCCGCAGAGCATAGAGTACCTGCCAAACGTGGGAATAATCCGCTGGTGTCCCCGTGTTCTCTAAATAAGTCTCCAGGGCCTTTTCCGCCTCGTCAAACCGTTCCAGTGAGTAACAAAACATTCCCTTGTCCCGCAAGCTGTTCCAATCATTTGGTTTCAATAAAAGCATCCACTCCGCCGTCCAAAGCGCCCGATCAATTTTATCATTCGCCGCGTGAATCACTTTGAGGTTGGCCAGAATCCGGTGGAGGATTTCCCGCACCCCTGCGTTTCGCAGATGGACAGCCGGCTCCAATTTCGGTTTCGATTGACTTGACCTGCCCAATAATGCCGTCAACTCTTCCCGTTTAAGAATCTCGCCTTCGTTAAAAACATCCAAATAAATATTTTGATCGATGTCGATAGCCGACTCTTTCCAGGCCACCAGAAAGTGCCCAGGGAAATTGATCCCAAACAAGGGACAACCGGCTTCCCAGGCCAATTTGAGATATAAAGCCGATAATGTAATGGGAATCCCCAGCTTGCGGTCCATCACATCCGATAAGTAGCTGTTACGGGAATCGTAATAGTTTTCCGTATCGCCCCTAAAACCCATTTCCTCGAAAAAGAACTGATTCAGCCGGGTGAGCTTTTCGTTTTTCGTGCTTTGAGCGCCCATGAGCTCGGCGGCGGTCGCCGACATTTTCTGAATATCAGCCAAGTATTTACCGGTGTCCAATTTGGAATATTCCTGGCGGGCGATGAGCAACGCGCCTTCCGCCAAATCCCACTTCATATCGGGCTGTTGGACATACTTTTTAAAATCAGCGTCTAGTTTTTCAATGGAAGTCATAAGGCCCTAATCAATTTTTATAAATTTCGGGCCACAAAAGTCACCAAGAGCACTAAGTTACGACAAAAAATTCGGAAATGTTCATTTGTGAGACAATCGATTTTACATCGTGCTCTTGGTGACCTTTGTGGTTCAAAATTCTTTCTTTAACTCCTAGGCAATCTCAAGTTTCTTGGGGTAAACCGTCAGGTTCCGATGGCCCTTGTCCGTCACTACCAAAAGATCCTCAATGCGCACCGCGCCGACTCCCGGATAATAGAGACCCGGCTCCACTGTGACCACTTCCCCTTTTTTCAAAGCGTGGTCGGAGGAATTCACCCGTGGCGCCTCGTGCACATCCAGTCCCAAGCCATGACCCGTGCCGTGAAAAAAACCCACCATCGTTCCCTTACGCCGCTCGGTCCGGTAACCCCGGCTTTCCATATCGCTCATAATGGTTTGGTGAACATCCCTGCCATTGACACCCGGCGCCACCATATCAATGCCCTTTTCCTGAGCCACCTTCACCGCTTCATACTGGGCCTTCAGGTTAGCCGGCGCCTTACCTTTCACGAAAGTCCGGGTGATATCGGCGTAATAAAAGGTGTCGCCGGACCGAGGAAACACGTCCACAACCAAGGATTGGTTCGCCCAAACAGGCCCCGAACCCTCGTTATGCGGGTCACATCCCTGATTGCCGCTGGCCACAATCGTGTGGCTTCCAATACAATTGTTTTCCATCATGGAAACATTGATGACTTTTTTCAGCAGTTCTGAAGTGACTAATTGGCCCTGATAAAAGATTTTCTTTCCAACGATTTTCGATTTTTTCAGCAGCTCCTCGGCTTTGTGAATCGCGAACTCCGTATGGCGCAAGGATTGAGTAATCATTTTCACTTCTTGTTCAGACTTATAAACCCTTTCCTCAAAGAAAGGGTCCAATTTGCTTTCAACTTCAATTCCTTTTTTTCGGAGGGCGTCGGCCAGTCCGAGATTGAAGTTATAAGGCACCTGAATCCTTGATACTTTCCTGCTTTTCAGGAAAAAAGCGGCCACATCCGCTACCCCGGCTTTTGGCACGCCAGACTTTTGAGTTTTGACTTGAATATCCGAATAAGAAAGAATTTCATCCACCTTTGCCTGCTGTTTCGAGCGGCCCAGCTCCAAATCACTCATGAGAATTATTTTTTTACCGTTGATTTGGAAGAAAGGAAAGGGATCAGGAACCACAAACTTTACGGCGTAATAAAGGTTGGAATCATATTCGCTGGCGGCATACATCATTAAGGCGGGAGATATCTTTTTTCCAGGCATTTCAGGACTCCTATGGGATGAACTAAGGACAAAATAAAAAGGCTTGCGTTGAATCCGCCTCCTCAATGTACGGAAGCTTCAAATCCAATGCAAGCCTAGAATAAAAACCGGCTCGAATAGCGCTCAAACAAAAACATTTTCACTCCAAAGCACACCAAGTTCACAAAGTAAGGAAAAATCCTTTCGAAAAGAATTAGGGATTTACTTTGTGAACTTAGTGCACTTTGCGGTTCAATTTGTTTTAGTCGCTAAAAGTAATACCGCGACCCTAATTCGCCATAGACATCAAACTGAGTGGCGCCGCTGTAAAACCAAAGAGTCGGGGCCAATTGCACGAAGATATCTACCGGGACATTTTTCTTGTCGAACATGTAAGAAATGCCGACCACACCCCGGACGCCGACGGTCACAACGTTTTCCAGACTCAAATCGCCCCCGATCCCGAAATAAACGGGCAAAAGACCGTTTTTAGGATGAATGATATCGTACGTGTGCCAGAGATAATCCAATTGGAGAATGGTGGTGCCGTCCCCCAATTTCAGCGCCGGCTGGAAGGCGTTATTCTTGTCCACCCAGATTTTTCCCGAGGCTCCCCAGGCGCCTGGATCTCCCAACTCCAACCCCAATCCAAAATTACCCCCGCCCGGAATCGGCGAATCATCGGCCTTCGAAAAAGCCGGAACCATCAAAAACAAAATTCCTAAAAAAATCATTCCCAATTTCATTAAACTTTTCATGCCCCACTCCTTCAAGAGTTATAAGCTTTCGCGTAGTTTTTTGATCCGAACCCTGCGCTTCAGTTCTTCCCGAAGCTCCCGTATTTTACCCGTAAGTTTGTCCTGCGGCATCTCTATAAAGTTATCTTCCATTTCCAAGGTTTCAGGAGAATTAAACTGGCTGGTTTCTGAATCCACAAAAAGGACCTCTGGCAATTCCAACCCGGCACGGTAGTCCTCACCCATATCGGCGAAATATTCTTTCTTATTAAGGAATTTACGGAAGCGGTAAACCAAAGCCCCTAAAGGTTTTCCGTTTTCCATGACTTTATGGACAAAGTGAACTTCCAGCTCCATGTCGCGGATCGCCAACTCATCCTCCGCAAAATAACTGGCGACAAAATCAATGAGCCATTTAAAGGTTTCCTCCAGATAGATTTGCTGGGAAAGCTGAAAAGCCTTAAGTTGGGCCGCCAATTCGGCCTCACTCAGATTCTGTTCTTCTGGTCCCGCGCCGTCCATCTTCATGGGTGTTTCCTTTCCAATCAAAAGCAGACAGGATTCCAGCAAAAAGTTTAATGACGGTAAACCTTTTTAAAATTAGACGCCAGTAAAAATTTGAGTTTTATATTTTCAGGGAGATACTTTTTTGAATGCGATATAAATCGAACCATTTTCCGAAAGAGAACTTCGAAAAAGCACAAATTGTTCTACGAACATTTTTAAAAACGTCTCAAATAGCCTTTAAACGTTTTAATATTCTTGAATGACCAAAAGATAATCCTAGAACTAAAACTAGCCCTTCAATTGAAACTTTTTCAAACTGGTATAGATCGGACCTTTAGGCGTAAGCTCGCTTTGGAACAAAGCGAAATGATCCACGTTAATTTTTCCCAAATTCTCCGGGCAAATGGCTTGCGCTTGTTCCGCGACCATCGCCGCCTCCTTAAAAGTCTTCACCCGGCCCAAGGTGACATGGGCGTGAAATTCCTTACCCTCGAACTTGAGGCCCAAAGCCATAAGGCTTTCGGTAATTTTCGTGTTTAAGGCGCCCAAAGCTTCCGCCCCTAACATGACGGGGATATAAATCACCCGAGGCTTTTTCATGTTAGGAAAGGCTCCAACTCCGCCCATGCGCACCTCAAAAGGAGCCAACCCTTCCGCTGCCCCGCTCAAGCTTTCCTGAATGGATGGAATTAAACTTTCCTCCTGATCGTCCAAAAAACGCAGAGTCAAATGGGCCTGGGTAGGCACCACCCACTTCACCAGAGCGGGTGAAAGGTCGCTCTTTTGAAGCACCTGAGCAATCGCGTCCTGCACGTTAAAATTAAGCGGCACCGCGGTAAAAAGTCGCATGGTTCACTTTCCTTAACAAAAGATGGTCTAAATACTTGATTTACTTTGTGCTCTTTGTTACTTTCGTGGTTCAACTTTTATTTAATCCGCCAAAGGCAGTCCTAAACAGTGGCGGCGCAAAAGTTCCAGCGCCGCTTGACTGGCCCTGAACTTAACGCTTTCCCTCCCGCCCATAAGGCGATATTCGAAAGCCTGAGTCGAACTTTCATCTGAAAGGCCGATATACACCAAACCCACCGGCTTTTCCGCGGTTCCTCCCGTCGGCCCGGCGATTCCAGTGGTTGAAATACCAATATCCGCTCCGGATTTTTTTCGGACATTTTCAGCCAAAGCCACCGCCACTTCACGGCTCACCGCGCCTTTGACTTTGATGATCTGGGGATCGACGCCCAAATCCTGGGTTTTTGCCTCGTTAGCGTAAACCACATAGCCTCTCAAAAAATAAGAAGAACTCCCGGCTACCTGGGTCACCCGGTGAGAAATAAGGCCACCCGTGCAGGATTCCGCCGTGGCTAAAGTCAAATGCCGGGTCGTTAAAATCCGTCCCACAATCGTTTCCAAATCTTCTTTATCTAAACCATAGAGATAGTTTGGAAGACGGGTGGTCAAAACCTTTCCTAAGCCCTCTATCAATTGATCCGCTTCCGCCTCACTGGAAGCCTTCGCGGTCAAACGGATGTCAACTCCCTCTTTATGGGCCAAAACCCCTACGGTTGGATTCGTCGACTTCTCGAAAATATCTAATATTTTTTCATTTAACGCGGACTCAAAAATACCCGTCGTGCGGTAAACCCGGGACTTAATGACGGTTCCACCGGGAGAAAGAGACTTAATGAAGGACCGAAGAGTGGCCTCAAACATGCCTTTCATTTCCGCCGGTACTCCCGGCAGACAGGCCAGATTCGCCTTCTCCACCTTCACAATAAATCCAGGGGCAGTACCCACGGGATTGGGAATGATCGTGGCGCCTTGGGGAATAAAAGCCTGATTCAGATTATTCGAAGGGAAGGGTTTCCCCGGTCTGAATTTGGCGAAACGGACTTCCATTTCTTTCGCGATATTCTCGTGAAAAACCAATTGTCGCTTGGCAAGGCGGCCTGCCACTTTACGGGTTACATCATCCACCGTGGGGCCCAATCCCCCTGTCGCGATGACCAGCTGGCTTCGGTCACAGGCCAGTTTCAGAGCTGTTTCCATCCTTTTTTCGTTATCTCCCACCTGCTGAAAGGCGTAAACATCAACGCCTAACAAAGCCAGTTGTTGGGCCAACCAGGACGAATTGGTGTCCACGTTTTGACCTAAAAGCAATTCAGTTCCAATGGCGACAATTTCAGCGTTCAAAGTTCCCCCAAAATGCTAGATCAAATTTAGCCACAGATGAAAACAGATAAATACCGATGAACATTTCACAAGCAAAACAAATCCGGTTTATCTTTTATTTTATCTGAGTTAATCCGTGTTCATCCGTGGTTAAAATATTTCTATTTTATTAAATTAGTGAGATAGGCCCCGATTTGAATCCAAATATTGGCGTAGATCCCCGCTAAAAGATCATCGGTCATAATACCCCACCCGGCCGGAAGTTTTTCAAGGCGGTGAATGGGATAGGGTTTCCAAATATCAAAAAGCCGAAAAAGAACAAAAGCCATCACAATAAAAGGCCACTGATGAGGAATCGCCACCATCGCCACCCCCATTCCCAAAACTTCATCGATCACCGCGCAAGAGGGGTCCACTTGTTTGATTTGCTTTTCTAATTTCCCTGAGCAGTAAACCCCCACGAAATAAATAACAATAAGAACCAGCAAATGAATCCCAATCCGGTCGATCAAGGGTACAAAAAGGGGCAAAGCAGCCAACGAAGCCCAGGTTCCCGGCCCCCAGGGAATTTTGCCGATACCAAAAAAAGTGGCAACTAAAAAGTTAACAATTTTCATGCTTTCTCCCCACTGAAGACATGGCGGTTTTTAATTAAATAATCCACGCCGGACAAGACTGACATGAAAGTCGCGTAGAACATCAGCCAATAGGGGCCGTACTCGATAAAATTATTAACCCAATCCCCACAAACGCCCAGCTTGGCGATAAAAACATCCCACTTCCCTTGATAAGCCTCCACCGTAGCCTGAGCGCAAATAATTGCCAAAATCACCGAGATCGCCACAATTTGAGAAATCGTTTTGTGCTTTCCCCCCCGGCTGGCGGCGATAACGATGTTTTGGTTTTGCGCCATCTGTCTCAGGCCCGTAATGAGAAATTCCCGGGCGCCGATAATCACCACCATCCAGGACGGCACCAAGTCGAGCTGCACAAAAGAAACAAAAACCGAAAGAATTAAAATCTTATCCGCCAGCGGATCCATCAAAGCCCCAAAGTCGGAATAGAGGTTATATTTGCGGGCCAGGTACCCGTCCAGATAGTCGCTGACGGCGCCCCAGGCGAATAACAATCCCGCGGTCCACTTGGCCCAAAGCTCGTCCCGAAAGATAAAAACAAGAAATAAGGGAGTCACCGCGATACGGGAAAAGGTAATTAGATTGGCGGCATTCCATTTCGATTGGGCTCGGTTTTTGTTGAGGTTTTTCATAACTTACCTTGCCCTAAAATAAAATTTTGAATTTTGAATTCTAAATTTTGAATCGTTGTATATTTCCGCGAAGCGGAAATTTCCTAAATTCATAATTCAACACTCAAAATTCAAAATTGCCTTCGCTATATTAACTTCGCTACTAAGTCTTGTTGAACCGCATGTAATATCTC
Organism: candidate division FCPU426 bacterium; assembly: GCA_963849245.1. Taxonomy (GTDB): domain Bacteria; phylum Oederibacteriota; class Muellerivitia; order Muellerivitales; family Muellerivitaceae; genus CAWKIY01. Next base: position 11,938 of record CAWKIY010000121.1, read on the forward strand.
CACCTTTACCCACTGGCCGATTCGGGGATTTTTGAGTCCTTCAATCGAAACCAAACCATCCACTTCGGGCGCCTGATATTGGGTTCGGCCCTGCACCTCCCCTGTAGGTTCGATCGATTCCACGACCGCCATTAGTTTCTCCCCAACCCAGCGTTGGTGGGACTTTTCAGCGATCTCTTCCTGTACCCGGTAAGCTTCCGCCAAACGGGCCTGTTTCACTTTTTCCGGCACCTGCTCGCCCATGACTCCGGCGGGCGTATTTTCTTCTTTGGAATAAGAGAAGAACCCAACGTAGTCCAATTGGGAGGTCTTTAAAAAATCAATGAGCTCATTAAAATCCTCATCCGTCTCACCTGGGAAACCCACGATAAAGGTGGAGCGGACGGAAGAATGCGGCACTTTAGTGCGGATACGCTGAATCAATTTTTCCAACAAGGCCCTATCGCCGATACGCTGCATCGATTTCAAAATTTTGTTACTGGCGTGTTGAAGCGGTACATCAAAATAAGGGGTAAT
>CAWKIY010000122.1:0-10507 GCA_963849245.1 candidate division FCPU426 bacterium
GGCAACGGACCAAGCCGCCTTTCCGCGCCGACCATGTCGGCAGCATTCTGCGCACCGCCCCGGTCAAGCAGGCGCGCGCGCAACGCGAGAAAGGCGAGATCACGCCGGCCCAGCTCAAGGCAGTTGAGGACCGTGAGATCGAGAAGATCATCAAGAAACAGGAAGAGGTCGGGTTGCAACTGGCGACCGACGGCGAGTTCCGCCGCGCCTGGTGGCATTTCGATTTCTTCAGCATGCTCGACGGCGTCGAACTCTACGAACTCGATCACGGCATCCAGTTCCAGGGTGTGCAGACCAAGATGCAGAGCATCAAGGTCACCGGCAAGATCGGCTTTTCCAATCACCCGATGCTGGAGCATTTCAAATTCTTGAAAGCGCACACCAAGGTCGATGCCGAAGATGACCATCCCGGCGCCGAGCGTGATGCATTTCCGGCTTGAGCCCGGCGCGGTCAGCAAGGATTTCTACGCCAGCCGCGACGCCATCTTCGACGACCTCGCCATGGCCTACCAAAAGGCCATCATGGCCTTTTACGATGCCGGCTGCCGCTATCTACAATGGGACGACACAGCCTGGGCCTACTTGTGCTCGAAAGACGAACTCAAGAAGGCGAAAGACCGCGGTCTCGACGTCGATCATCTGCAGGAAACTTACACCAAGTGCATCAACAAGGCGCTCGAAGCCAAGCCCGCCGACATGACCATCACCACGCATGTTTGCCGCGGCAATTTCCGTTCGACCTGGTGATTCGTCCGGCGGCTACGAGCCGGTGGCGGCCAACATGCTCGGTAAATACTATTACGACGGCTATTTAAAACTCCCGTGGCGTTCTTAAACCCCCAACCATAAACGTATTTCCAAAGGTGTATCCTCGACCAACAAAGCGCAGGCCGCGTCCGGCTCTCTTGGCGGCCACTTGGCTGGAATACTGGATTCGGGCAGAAAAGGACCCGGAAAAGGTCCGTAAAGGTTCCTTAAAGCCGTAATGAGATGGCCGCAGTAAATATTGACTAACTCATTGAAAGCGTCATCACCCGATATTCCATTCGATTCCCCTTCGAGAACCACTTGAGCAAAAAAGTCGCCGAAATCACTGGCGGTACGGATTACAACGGTAACCCGTTCAGGGCTATTCCATTGAACCAGCCGCTCTAGGGGAAGCGGCGCGATACCATCTACCGGATCACCCAGCGACCGGACCACAAAATTGGACCAATTCTTCCCTACTCTTTCCATAACTCGAAAAAGGGTTTCACTGTCGATTCGTTGGTTCATTTTTAAGCTATTCCTTTCCATTTTTGCTCCTTCTTAAGCCGCTGTTGGGTCTACAAAGCTGAGTCTTTTCAACCAATCCCAAATGAGCTTCGGATTTCTTTTCATTAGTAAAAGCAAAGGTGATGCCAAAAATAATGTGGAAAAAATCGCTTTCATAAGGGAAAAAAGGTGAAAAGAATCTCGAATTTTGAGCAATGGCGCGGGATTGCTCAAACCTTGAACAGTCTGAATGACAAAAAAAAGGCCCGGATCATGCGGATCCGAGCCTTGAGGCCTCTAAAAAAAAGGGTTACGTCATCAATTAACTGAAAACACCTGCTTTTACTTTAAAACAAATAGAACTTTAAACCCTATTCCAGGCCATATTTTTTAATTTTACTCAAAAGTGTATTGCGGCTAATACCCAGTTCCTTGGAAGCTTTAGACTTATTTCCGTCGGCCGATAGGAGAACCTTGCGGATATTTTCCTTTTCAGCCTCCGCGCTGGTCAAAATCGTCGATTGATTTTCCGAAACCAAAACAGCGGAATCCGTGTTCTTCATCTCAAAAATCTCAGAAGGCAGATCCCTAATTTCCAGAGTATTGCCACGGGAATAAAGAACCATCCGTTCCATGACATTCCGAAGCTCGCGGACATTTCCAGGCCAAGAATAGCCCATGAACTTCTCTAAAAGCTCTTCGGAAAGGGGTTCCAACTTTTTATTTAAATAGCGGGAAGAATCAGCGAAAAAGAACTGAGCTAACTCACGGATATCATTAGGCCTCGCGTGCAAAGGCGGAAGTGAAATCAAGGCCACATTGATCCGGTAATAGAGATCCGCCCGGAAATTCCCCGCCTTCACCTCCTTCCCCAGGTCACGGTTTGTCGCGGCGATAATGCGCACATTGATTGGGATTTCTTTTAACCCCCCCAGGCGCCGGATGGATTTTTGCTCAAGCACCTTCAGCAATTTAATCTGGGTCGAAACGGGTAATTCACCCACCTCATCCAGGAAAATGCTCCCGCCTTGGGCCACCTCGAATAAACCTTGTTTTTGTTTTTTCGCGTCCGTGAAGGCGCCGGGCTCATAACCGAAAAGTTCGGACTCCAACAACGCCTCCGGCATAGCTCCGCAGTGAAGTTCCACGAAAGGTTTGGAAGACCTGGGCGAAAAAACGTGGATCAGCTTCGCGACATGCTCTTTTCCCGTACCTGTTTCACCCAGAATCAGAACAGTTACATTCGATTGTTGCGCGACCTGGTCCACCTGTTCATAAACTTTTTTCATGGCCGGATCGGATAAGAACAGATAGCCTTTGCGGTATTGCTCCCGCTGAGAATGTTTGAGATGCTCAACTTCACGCTTTAATTCTTGTTTCTCCGAAACCCGATTCAACAAAAATTGAAGTTCATCCAAATTTAAAGGTTTCGCCAGGTAATCCTCGGCTCCTTTTTTCATGGCTTCCACGGCGATCTTCACGTCCATATTCCCCGTAATAACCACGACGGAAATATAGGGATAATCCAGTTTGATCTTAGGAAGAAGCTCTAATCCCGAGATATCGGGTAAGGAAATGTCCAAAAGAATGATATCCGGTTTAAAAAGCGGAATCTTTTCCATACCCTCAGTGCCTGTCAGAGCCCTTTCAACCGTATATCCCAAGTCCTCCAAAAAAGGCTTTAATACGTTCACGAGTGATCTTTCATCATCAATAACCAATATATTCATTATTTCTCCTCTCGTATCAAAGGCAATTTTAAGATAAACGCCGTTCCCCGGGGCTTCATTCTTTCCATCTCAATTTTTCCGCGGTGATCTTCGGCGATTTTTTGACTAATAGATAATCCCAAACCGGAGCCCGTATTCTTAGTGGTAAAAAAAGGCTCAAAAATCCGCTTCATGTTGTAATCGCTGATTCCTTTAGCGTCGTCCTGAACCCAAAAATAAATATTTTTATCATCCAGAAAGCACCGCAGCAGCAAAACCCCGCCCTCCAACATTTCCTGATAGGCATTCAGAATGAGATTCACTAAGATTTGCTGAATTCTTACCGAATCCCCATGCGCCGTCGGACGCTGTTCAGGAAAATCGAGGATAACCCGAATTTTAATATGAGCGGGTCCAAACTGTACCTGGGCCATTTTTAAAGCGTCCTCAAAAACTTCAATCGCGTTGAAATGCTGATAAACCGCCGCTTTACGGTTACGGGAGTATTCCAGTGTATCATTCACCAACCGGGCTAGCCTTTCGCATTGTTCCAGAATATTTTGCAGTTGAATAGAAAAGGAGGGATCGGGCGCTTGTTTACGGGATAAATATTGCGCCGAGGCTGAAATAGCCGCCAGGGGGTTGCGAATTTCATGAGCCATACCGGCTGCCATTTCACCAATGGCGCCCAGCCGTTCGTATTTGAGCATAGTCTCTTCAATGCGTTTGCGCTCGGTCACGTCACGAAGAATCGCCGTAAAAAAATTTTCCTTACCCCGGCTAAACTCCGTGAGTGAGATTTCCAAGGAAACGATCCGGCCGTCTTTGTGAACGCCGGGAAACTCCTGGGCTTCCCAGGAAAGACGCCTCTGGCCCGATTGTCGGTATCGTTCCATACCGTTCATGTGCATTGATTGTAAATGAGGCGGCATCAAAAGCGTCAAGGACTGTCCCATTAACTCGTTTCGGGAATAACCTAATATTCTTTCAACCGCCCGGTTCGAAAAGATAATGCGGCTTTCCTGATCGATGGTAATAATCGCGTCCGACGCCGTCTCGGCGATCCTGCGGAATCGCCCTTCTTCTTGAGAAAGCGCCTCTTCCGCTTTTTTTCTTTCCGTAATATCTCGGGCGTTAATCATCAAGCCCTTTATCATTTCATCCTCAAGAAGATTCCTAAAAGTCGCCTCCATAAACCGCCAGGACCCATCTTTATGTTGAATCCGCAGTTCAATTTCGGATGACGCGCCCGGCTTTCTTAAGACATATTGCAAAACCGATTCAAGAGCCCGGTGATCCTCGGAATGAACATATTGGGTTAATTTTGCCCCGATTCTCTCCCCTGAAACACAGCCTAAGACTCTTTCAACTGAGGGACTTTCATAAATGAGAAAATTCTCGCGATTTAAAATGAGGATGACGTCTTTAGAATTCTCGAGAAGAAAACGAAAATAGATGACCTGAAGCGCTTTTTCGTCGAAATCTCGATTTTTCATTCAACGATCCGCCTTATGGACTCATCCGGGCCTTTGCGAGAAAAGCTCGATGGAGTAACTATTTTAAACGACTTTTGTCAAAAGGATGGATGAAAACGAAAGCAAAACTGATTTCGGAGGACTTTTTCAAGGCAGGTTGAACGGGTTTAAACAAAAAAACCGACACCTTTTTAGAGCGCCGGTTTTTTGTTTAATTTTAGTTTTGAGCTTAGTTGGAAACTGCCGCGGCCTGAGTGCGGTATTGGGGACCCACTTGAACCACCCCTTTACAATTAGCCGAACCGCATTCGCATTTAAATTCGTAGCTCCAATTGCCCACATTATCGGTTTTACGGTAGTCCCAGCTGATTTCCTCTTTTGCCGGAATATCCCGTGAAGCCACCAGCACGATGCCGTTCACCACATGGGCGCTCGGATCACAGGCATGATTCACAAAACACAAGGGATCGCATCCATTTTCATAATCATGCAGCATAATAAAACCAGGATAAATGTACATCGCGTGGTCGATATTCAGCTTATCAGCGGGAACAGTACTTTTAAGAATCTCAATTTCCGCTTCGGGCATCACGATTCCGCCGAAAACGCCGATCACTTCATTTTCTTTAATGTCACGAACAGCGTAAACACCCTGACCTTCCATGCCGCTTTTCTTCACTTCAACCGCTTCGCTCACCCAAGGCTTAATTTTCATCGGTTTTTGTTCAACCATCCTTCTACCAGAGTACCCGCGGCCGGGAGGCCGGGATTAATGGGTCCGATTCTAGCCTAAACCTCCCGTGGGTTCACCGATTGTTTACGTGAATTTAAGGGCAATTTAAAAGGCTTTTGATAAAAAAGGTTTTTTTGGCACCTTCCTTATACTTGAGGCTTTACGCACCAGAAACTTAAAAACCATCTTCACAGCGAATGAAATTAGAATTTTAATCCCGAATGGGCATCGGGCGGATTAAAAGGTTTTTGCGATTGTTGAACAATATCTTTGAACCAAAATTCATCAATATAATTTACCATCCCCTCCATTTCGTCCATTTCAGAGGGTTTCACGAGATAAAAATTCGCCTTGTAATAATAAGTATCGATGCGGTCTTGATCATCCCGGGACGTCGTCAAAATTAAAACAGGAATCGTATGAAGCTGGGAATCTTGTTTAATTTCAGCCAAAGTCGAGCGGCCGTCTTTCACCGGCATCTTTAAATCCAGGAGAATTAAGTCAGGCCGGGGAACCTGCCGGTAAACTTCTTCTTTTCGGAGAAAAGCCATAGCATCTACCCCGTTGCGGGTGATGTGGAAACAAAGTGGAAACCGGGATTTTTTGAAACATTCTTTCATCAAGAGAATGTCATCCGCGTCATCCTCCACCAAAAGCACATCGAGAGGCCGTTTGAGATTCAGTACTTCAGTCGTCACTCTCTTCCTCCTGATAGATTAAAACGCCTTATTCTTAAGACGTTAAACCCAGGAGCAAAGTATGGCTTTTGATTAAAAACCTCAAAGCGACCGGGAAAACCGTCTAACGCAACTTAGCGTTTTTTCACAGTCAGGGCAAGTTCATTCGTTGCCAAATATATTTTTTTAATTCTAGAGGTCAAAAAATAGGCATGATTTATGTGTCGGTAGCCCCAAACGTTTGAAATGGAGCGTCTTTAGGTATGACAGCTTCCCAATCCCCTTTTAGCCAGATATTGCTGATGGTAATCCTCAGCCTTCCAAAAAGGGGCGGCAGGAACAATTTGAGTCACGATGGGACTCTTATATCCGGTCTTCTGAAGCTTTTCTTTAGAGGCAATCGCTTCTTTTTCTTGTTCAGGGCTGTGAAAGAAGATCACCGAACGGTATTGAGTTCCAATATCCGGCCCCTGGCGGTTTAAAGAAGTGGGATTGTGTGATCCCCAGAATACTTTCAATAAATCTCCATAGGAAACTTTAGCTGGGTCATAACCGATTTCCACTACTTCCGCGTGGTTGGTACGACCGCTGCAAACGTCTTTATAGGTGGCATGGTCCAGGTTGCCTCCCTCGTAACCCACCGCTGTCGAGACAACGCCTTTCATCTGACGAAAGGTTTCCTCAACACCCCAAAAGCATCCAGCCCCAAATGTGGCCTTTTCCATGACAGCCTCCCTTTTGTTTATCGCGGAATAGTACGGATGATAATCTTGTTTTGTTACCAATTAAAATAAGGAAAAATCTGTTGAAAAACAATGAGACGAAAAGTTAAGCCAGGCTCATCGGGCGCTTAATCCAGCCTTGCCGGGAGACAAAGTGGAAAATCTCTTCTAAGGAGTCTTTCAAAAGGCCGGAATCTTTCCCCAAAGCCGCCGCTTCCAGCCATTGGGCTACCGGGTCATTCACCGGCGTTACTCGGGGAACACCCTCTTCGGCCCAAACGACCAGATTTTCAACTCCAGATTTAAAAAGACTTCCTTCTATTTTCTCAATTCCCTGCTCATGAAATCGCAGCCAGGCCTCATGAATCCGGTAAGTGCTTCGGACTAATTGAACCGAACTTTTCAGTTTCCAACCCGGATTTTGCGACTCTTCACCAGCCAAATCCTTTTGAGGAGCCAAAGCGGGTCCCAGTTCGGGCGAAGCGTAAAAAGCCCTCTCCAGCGCCCATTCCAAACGGGCCACTTCCGGAATGAAAGGCAAATTTTTCAATTCATCCCTACCGCTTAAAAAATCACCAAATCCTTCGCCATATTGGATTAAGTCCTGGTTTCGGGAGGGATTTTGATAAAGAAATTCTCGGCAAAAAAATTTGAAGTTTCTTGCACCCAGCAAGACGCCTGAAAAAACATAAGTTTCTTTCAAAACGCCGATCAATCCAAAAACCAAATTGTGGCGGTAGATTTTCATTCCCCCGTGGGGGTCCGGCGACTCCAAACTTAAAAACAAATCCCGGATATGGCTCTGCTGTTCCGGGGTGGGCTGGGGGGCATAGAGATAGCCCATAAATTCATTCTGGATCTGTTCAAGCGACAAGAGAGACTTCCTTCAAAACCTTTTGGGCTTTTCGCGCTTCATCCCAAACCACCTCAAACGAAGGGATGTCCAGGTCCCATTCAATGAGAGTCGGCGCCGATTTCAACCGGTTAAGGGTGTAACGGTAAAGGTCCCAAACCTCATCGCAAACCGCTGAACCGTGGTTATCGATGAGAAGTCCTTCGGACCTTAAATGTCCCGCCAAATGAATCTGTTTCACCCGGTCATCGGGAATGGAATCGATATAAACCCGAGGATCAAAGCGAAGATTTTCTGAATTCACAAAAACGTTGTTCACGTCCAAAAGCAGATCGCAATCCGCTTCCGTCGCAACAGCCCGCACAAATTCCCACTCCTGCATCGGCGAGCCGGCGAATTTTAGATAACCTGAGAGATTCTCGATCAGCAGGCGGCGTTTTAATTTTTCCTGAACATGGCGGATACGGGCCGCCACATGGCGCACGGCCTCTTCCGTATAAGGAAGGGGTAAAAGATCGTGAGACTGAACCCCGCCTACGCCGATCCAGCAAAGATGATCAGAAATCCATCCCGGTTGGTAGCGGTCGATGAGTTCGGAAAGGCGGTTCAGGTATTTTTCGTCCAAAGGATCGGTTGATCCTAAATTCATGCCGACGCCGTGAAAAACAATGGGATAACGGCTTCGTATTTTTTCGAGCGCTCGATGCGGAACTTCTCCTGGGTTCAGGTAATTATCCGCGATCACCTCAAACCAAGGAACGTCCGGACGATTCTCAAGAATATGGGATAAATGGGAGGAGCGGAGACCGATCCCCGCTCCCTGAATCATTGGGTCCATGGGACCTGTTACATGCTCGCCGGAGTAGCGGCTGACATGCTCTTCTTGGAATCCATCATCACGTGGCCGCCGAGCTTTTCGCAGACGCCCGCTGGAAGGAAGATCCAGGATTCCGGATCGTTGTCCGTCTTGGACATACCGGCGCAGGAATGCGACTTGGTCGCGCAATCATTCTTCCCCGCTTTGGCCACGCCGAAGCACTTCTCAACCTTCAAACCCTTGGTCTTGGTCCAATCCGAAGCGTGGGCAACGGAAACAACCGAGGCGGCTCCGAAAGCCACTAAACCGGCAATGGCTGTCGTCTTCTGCGTCAAAGTGTTAACTTTCATTGAAAAACTCCTTTAGTTTTTTTACGGCTCTTTCACGAACAGGGGGAAAGAGTCACGCTTATTGTACGGGGTACCCCTCCAAAAGGTTACTAACCTCGTAATATAGAACCGGTTCAATTAAAACGTCGCAAGCATGAAATCCAATGATCCGAGGTAACTTTCGACAAAAACAGGGCGTATAATTCCTGCGTCGCATCTAAATCAAGATAAGGGAGTTTAGAATGAAACTGCGCCAGTATTTCTTAGCCTTGTGCTTCGTCTTTGCTCAAGCCGCGGGTGTTGCCCGGGCCGCTGAATATAAGATTGATACGGACCACAGCAGCATCACCTTTAAGGTCAAACATTTAAGCATCAGTACCGTCATGGGAAAGTTTTCCCAATTTTCAGGAACCATCAACTTTGACGATAAAAAGATGAAGTCCTCGAAAGTAGAAGTCACCATCATCCCCGACAGCGTGGACACTGGCGTGAAAGGCCGGGACGACCATTTGCGCAGCGACGCTTTTTTTGAGGTCAAAACTTATCCCACCGCTGTTTTTAAAAGCACGCAAGTAAGCGAGATCAAGGATGGAAAATTCACCATCAAGGGAAACTTAACCCTGCATGGTGTCACTAAACCGGTGGTATTAAACGCCCAATTCGACGGCGCGGTTCAGGACGATCAGGGTAATCACCGGGTCGCTTTCAGCGCTGACACCGAAATCAACCGCCAGGACTACGGTATTGATTTTAGCGAATCCCTGGACAAGGGCGGACTTTTAGCTGCCAACGAAGTGAGGTTGAACTTTGAGCTAGAAGCCATTCTCGCTTCCGATATCAAAAAGTAATCCCGATTCATAAAAAGAAGCGGCCCCTGATTCAAGGACCGCTTCTTTTTATTTCGATTTCAATCTGTCATCCCGCTTATTCAAAAATCGATGGCCTTATCTTAAAACCAACATCTTCAGCACCCACCGATTCGTCGGCGTAGTGACCACCACGTAATAAATCCCATTGGCCGCCTGTCCGTGAAATTGGCTGGTATTCAAGGTGAGCTGAAAATTTCCCGCCGAAACGTAATTAACCGAGTCCTCAAAAACTTTGCGAAAAGCCGTCGTGAAAACTTTTACAGTTACATAATCATGGGGCTTATCAAAACCGATTAAAAGCCGGGTAATTCCGCTGCCGCCTACAGGATTGGGATAAAGTCCCGGCGTCGGATTGGCTGAAACAGTCGAACTCGGAGTGGCTGTCGCGGAAAGGGTCACTGTCACCGTGATGAAACTCGTAGGCGTCATAGAAATCGTTGAAGTGGGAGTCTGGGTGGCGCTGGATGTAGCCGTAGAAGAGAAGGAGGAAGTCGGCGTCATCGTAAGGGAATCTGTTGAAGTTGGCGTCGGAGTCACTGTCGCCGAGACTGTGAAAGTGGCCGTAATGGTGGGTGAACTTGTCACGGTAAAACTCAGATCAGGAGTCGCGGTCATCGTCCCTGTCGAGGAAGGGGTCCCTGTCATTGAAGCCGTTATGGAATAAGTCGGTGTTAAAGTCGCCGTAATGGTTCCTGTCTCCGTGGGAGACAGGGTTAGCGTCAAAGTGGGAGTCTGTGTCACGGTTAAAGTTGAAGAAAAGGTCGGCGTTATCGTTGGAGTAAAGCTGGGGGTGCCCGTGTCTGTTTGAGTCGGTGTATTCGTTGCGGAAGAAGTCGGCGTAAGAGTAGGGGTAAAGCTTGCCGTATCCGTAACCGTCGGCGTCTCCGTATTGGTGGAAGAAAGTGTCTGGGTAGGCGTCGAAGTCACGGTAGAAGACAAAGTGGAAGTGGGCGTAAAACTGGCGGTTCCGGTTAGAGTCGGGGTGAAACTCGCGGTTGGTGTCAATGAATTGGTCGCGGTTCCTGTAATGGTTGGCGAAGCTGTCAATGTAAAAGTCGCGGTTGGGGTT
>CAWKIY010000123.1:0-12295 GCA_963849245.1 candidate division FCPU426 bacterium
CTTTTGCCCATCTTTTCCAGTTAGCTTAAATGAGACATATCAAAGCATCTTGGACACCACCGAAATGATCCGACCCCTCTACAAACTCAAACGTCGTTTCAAGGCCCTCTTCTCCCCCCTGCTGGCGGCAAAACCCAGCGAGGACCCGATTCGCTCCGAGCTCTTCAGCATTGAGCGCTTCGACCAACACGCTTTTTCCCTGGCAGCGGCTCAAACGATTACCCGCAACCCCAAATCAGGCATCCAACTGACGCCCCGCCTGCGGGAGAATGAGAAAATTCTGCAGGAAGCCTTCCGTTATTTGACGAACGAGGTGCAAAAAAAGAAACCGATTAATCCCTCCGGGGAGTGGTTGATCGATTCCTTTTATGTGGTGGAGGAACAGCTTCGGGACATCAAACGCTACCTGCCCCACGGCTTTTACAACGAACTCCCCAAACTCTCGAAGGGCTTCCTCCAGGGCCATCCCAGGGTTTACGGACTCGCCTGGGCCTATGTGGCCCACACGGACAGCCGCTTCGATTCCAACTCCCTGACCCATTTCGTCAAATCCTACCAACAGGTCCAGCCTCTGACGATTGGCGAACTTTGGGCCCTGGCCGTCACCCTTAGGGTGGTGATGATCGAAAACCTCCGGCGTATCGCGATTCAGGTTGTCACAGCCCAGGAAGCCCGCCGGGAGGCGGACGCTTTCGTGGATGAGGTGCTGGGCGTCACCGAGGAATCAACCGAGGAAAAACGCCCCTCCCCTGAAAAAATGAGGCTCCAGTCTGTCCACCCCGCTTTTCTGGTCCAGCTCATCCAGCGCCTGCTCTACCAGGACCCCGCCGGCACCCCCGCGGTCACTTGGCTGAACGAAAGGCTCGCCGCCGAGAAAAAAACCGCCGAGGAATTGGTCACCGCCGTCTATAACCTGCAGGCCGCGAATAACCTCACCGTGCGCAATATCATCACCAGTTTCAGGTCCATGATGTCTTTTGACTGGCAGGAATTCGTGGAGAAGGTGAGTTTGGTTCACGAAACCCTTTTAAAACACCCCGGCTTTGACCAGATGGATTTCATGACCCGCAACCATTACCGTTCCGCCGTTGAGGAAATCGCCCGGGGCGCTAAAAAGAGCGAACTGGAAATCGCCCATCTAGCGGTGTCAAAAGCCGAACAAGCGGCGCGAAAAGGCGGCCCCTCCCAAAGAGTGAAAGACCCCGGCTACTTCCTCTTTGCTGAGGGCCGCAGGGACTTTGAAAAAGAGGTAGGCTACCGAGTCTCCCTCCAGCGAAGAACTCTGCGCTTTTACACGAACTTCCCCACCTTTTCCTTTATCGTCAGCCTTCTGCTGATGACCGGGGCTTTCCTGGCGGTCCCCCTATCCATGGATAAAGGTCCGTCTTCTATATATATGATCCTTCTCGCCCTCTTCGGCCTCTTTCCCGCCGCCGAATTGGCGGTCAGCTGGTTCAACCGCTTCATCGCGGAGATTATTCCACCCGGCCATCTTTCCCGCCTCGAACTGCTTCAGGGCCCGCCGGAAGACCGCCGCACCTTTGTGGTCGTTCCCACTCTGTTAGGGGTGGAAGAGGAAATCGCCGAGCAGTTCGAGAAGCTGGAGGTTCATTACCTTTCCAATCCCGAAGGGGATGTGCGCTTCGCCCTTTTAACGGATTGGAAGGACTCCGACACCGAAACCGCCCCCGAGGACGCCAAACAACTTCGCGTCGCCGGTCAGTTATTGGCCGCGCTCAATCTCAAACACGGTCCCGCTCCCGGAGGCGGTCCCCGGTTTTTCTTCTTTCACCGTAAACGCCTCTGGAATCCCGTCCAGCGCAAATGGATGGGCTGGGAGCGCAAAAGGGGCAAACTCCACGAATTCTACCGGGTGCTTCAGGGCGCCACCGACACCACTTACTTCAACGCGGACAATTCCCCCGTTACCGCTCCCCGGGGCGTGCGCTATGTCGTTACCCTCGACTCCGACACCAAACTCCCCCCCGCGGTCGTCACGCAATTGGTCGGCATTCTGGCCCATCCGCTCAACCAGGCCCGCCTCGACCCCCAAACCCGCAAAGTGGTGGAGGGCTACGGTATTCTTCAGCCCCGGGTCACCTCCTTTTTGCCCAAAGAGAACGAGAAGTCGATTTTCCAGGAACTCTTTTCCGGTGAGTGCGGCATCGACCCCTACGCCTCCGCGGTTTCCGATGTCTATCAGGATTTATTCGGCGAGGGCAACTTTACCGGCAAAGGGATTATCGACATTGACGCCTATGAGCAAGCCCTGGAAGGCCGAATCCCCGAGAACTCTTTATTAAGCCATGACCTTTTCGAGGGTTCCTTCCTCCGAAGCGGTTACGCCAGCGACCTGGAGTTTTTTGAGGAATTCCCCTCCCACGCCGAAATCTCCACCGTGCGCAACCACCGCTGGATCCGGGGTGACTGGCAGCTGCTTCCTTGGATCTTCGGGCGGGAAGCCGCCGTTCTCTCGCTCATTTCCCGCTGGAAGATGCTGGATAACCTGCGCCGCAGTCTCACCCCCGTGGGCACCGTGGCCCTGGTCGTCAGCGCCTTTTGTATCCCCGACGCCGACCCCTTCGTCTGGGTGGGCTTGGCTCTGATGGGGATCGCCATCCCGCCCTTCGTTCCTTTTTTTGAGGATATTGCCTTTTGGCGCAAACCCCTCCATTGGAAAGACCAAGTCCATGAAACCCTCCGCCACCTACGCCTGGGCATAGGCCACTTCACGGTCAATCTGGTGCTTTTAGCCAACCGAGCCTGGATGCACCTGGACGCCATCGCGCGAACCCTCTGGCGCCTCTTTGTCACCCATCGGGACCTTTTGGAATGGGTTACCGCCGCCCAAGCCAAGTCCGCCGCTTCCCTGACTCTTTCCAGTTTTTGGCGGCGAATGATGGGGTCAGTTTCCATCGGTCTTTTAACCGCCGCCCTCACCTACCTCTTCAATCCCCGCGCCTTCCCCCTGTGCGTTCCCTTTGTCCTCCTGTGGCTTTCCGCCCCCTGGTTCGCCCGGCTGATCAGCCTGCCCCTGGAAGAAGAAACCATCCAACCCTTAAGCGCGCCCGAGACCCAAATCCTCCGGCTCTATGGCCGCCGGGTCTGGCGTTTTTTCACCACCTATACCGGGGCCGAGGATCATTTCCTTCCCCCGGATAATTTTCAGGAAGATCCCGAGCCTGTGGTCGCCCATCGCAGTTCCCCTACCAACTTCGGTTTATATCTTTTGTCCGTCGTCACCGCCCACGACTTTGGCTGGTGCGCCCTCACGGAGATGACCGACCGCTTAGAAGCCGCCTTCCGCAGCCTGAAGGCCCTCCCCCGGTACCGGGGCCATTTTTATAATTGGTATGACACCCGGAGCTTGCAGGTGCTGAACCCGCAGTATGTCTCGTCGGTCGACAGCGGTAATCTGGCGGGCCACCTTCTAACCCTCTCCCAATCCTGCCGGGACATTTTGAACCGCCCTCTCTTTTCCCAATCAACCCTCGCGGGAATTAAAGACTCCACTTCTTTACTCAAGCAAGCCCTTCAAGATATGCCGCCCGGAGGCCGCACGAATGTTACTTCCTTGAGCCAGCTTCAAACCGCCCTGCTTCAATTGGAAGATCAGCTGGTTCGAGTTCCCGAGACCTTTTGGGAATGGTCGGCCCTCTGGGACAAGCTCCTACCCCTGGCGGAAACCTTAAAGGATATTTCCCACGCCTCCGCCTCCGACCACGGCGGCATGAGCAAGAGCGAAGTCATCGTCTGGGCCGGATTTATCGTGGCCGACATCAAAAGCCACGGCGCGGATTTCCACCGCCTCTTCCCCTGGGCCTCCCTGCTTTCCCGTCCCACCCTTTTGCCCCCGGGTACCACAGAAGAAACCGATGGACTGCGTTCTCTTCAGGGCCTTCTCACAATGGACCTCAATCTGGGAGAAATGCCGGATCGCTGTCAGGAAGCGGTGGAACGTTTCGAGGCCTGGCGCCAATCCCGGGACCCGTCGAAGAAGTCCGTCCAGGAAGACGTGGTCTTTGACCAGGTGGCCGATGCCCTGGTTTTCTCCGCGGAGGCCTGCGGCAAAGCCCGCAAAAGGCTGGAGGCCATCGCCGAAACCGCCCATCAACTTTTCAAAGAGATGGATTTCAGTTTCCTGCTGAACCCTAAGAAAAAACTCTTCTCCATTGGCTACCGGGTGCCGGAGGAACAGCTGGATGAAAGCTGTTATGACCTTTTAGCCTCCGAGGCCCGTCTGACCAGTTATGTGGCCATCATTAAGGGTGATGTGCCCGTCTCCCATTGGTTTCGGCTGGGCCGGGGCCTGATTGCCGATGAAAAAGGGGCCATTTTGCTGTCCTGGTCCGGTTCGATGTTTGAGTATTTAATGCCTTATCTGGTCATGCCCACACCTGAAGGAAGCCTGCTGGACCAAACCTGCAAGAGAGTCGTCCAGCGCCAAATACAATATGGCCATGACGGGGGCGTCCCCTGGGGCGCTTCCGAATCGGGCTACAATGTCCGGGACCTGGACCTGATTTATCAATATTCCAACTTTGGGGTGCCGGGCTTAGGGCTCAAGCGGGGCCTGGGCAAAGACGTGGTCATCGCCCCCTATGCCACCGCCTTAGCCTCCATGGTCAGCCCCCATGAGGCTCTTGAGAATCTGGAGAAACTGGAAAGCATCGGCGCCCGGGGCCCCTTCGGCTTTTATGAGGCGCTGGATTACACCCCCACACGTCTCATGGAAAACCAAAAGTTCGCGGTGGTGCGTTCTTACATGGCTCACCACCAGGGAATGTCGCTGCTTTCTTTTTCCAACGCCGTCCATGACGGCTTGCTCCGCCGCCGCTTTCACATGGACCCCTTGGTGCAGGCCGGGGAACTTTTACTGCAGGAACGCACCCCCCGCAGTCTGGGCGCCCTGAGGGACCAGATGAAAGAAGTCGAAATCGCCAATGTCAAGGATGTGGTCTCGCCCGTCCTTCGCCGCATCCGTTCTCCCCATCATCCCGTTCCCAGTTCCCACCTGCTTTCCAACGGCCGCTACGCGGTCATGATCACCGCCGCCGGTTCCGGCTACAGTCTTTGGAAAAACCGGGCCGTCACCCGCTGGCGGGAAGATGTCACCCGGGACCATTACGGCAGTTATATTTATTTAAGGGATTTGAAAAGCAGCGCCGTCTGGTCCGCCGCTTACCAGCCCACCCTTGTTCACGCGGACCAATCCCAGGTGGTTTTTTCCGAGGACCGCGCGAAAATTTCACGCACGGATCATATGATCTCCACCGACCTGGAAGTCCTCGTCTCCGCGGAGGACGACGCGGAGCTTCGCCGGGTCTCGCTGACCAACCATTCCGACGAAGCGGTTGAAATCGAGATCACCTCTTACTGCGAGGTCGTCATCGCCCCCCAGGACTCGGACATTGCTCACCCGGCCTTCTCGAATCTTTTTATCCAGACCGAATACATTCCCCAATCCACCGCTCTCGTCGCCGCCCGCCGTCCCCGCTCCGAAAAAGACGAGCACGTCTACATGGCCCAGGTGCTTTCCTGGGAAGGGGAACCCTCCGGGGCCATTGAGTATGAGACCGACCGGTCCCAATTTATCGGCCGGGGCCGTACCTTGCGCAAACCCATTTCGGTGATGGACGGCCGCTCCCTTTCCAACACCACCGGCGCGGTGCTGGACCCGGTCTTAAGCCTGCGCATCCGGGTCAAAATTCAGCCCGGAACCACCGCCAAGGTCTGTTTCACCACCCTAGTCGCCCCCAATGGCGTGGAAGCCCTCGCTATGGCCGAAAAGTACCATAATTCCTCGGCTTTCGAGCGCTCCTCCAGCCTGGTTTGGACCCAGTCCAAGGCTAAACTTCATCACCTAGGTATTGACGTGGAAGAGGCCCAGCTCTTCCAAAAGCTCGCCAACCGGGTTCTTTATTCCGATCCCCTCATGCGGCCCACCAGTGAGATTCTCAAACGCAACCGTATGAATGTGACAGGCCTCTGGGCCCGGGGCATTTCCGGCGATCTGCCGATTTTATTGGTGCGCATCGACGACCTGGAAGAACTCGGCCTCATCCGTCAGCTTTTGCGGGCCCACGAGTATTGGCGCATGAAGCGCCTGGCGGTGGATATCGTCATCCTGAACGAGAAGAGTTCTTCTTACGTCCAGGATTTGCAGAATACCCTGGAAGGTTTAGTGCGCGGCAGCGAGGCCACTTCGGGCGGCAACCCGGACCTTCCTCCCAGCAAAATCTTCGTTCTGCGCAACGATCTCTTGGACGCCCGGGAAAAAGACCTGCTGCTCACCGTGGCCAAAGCCATCCTCAACAGCCGCCAAGGCACCCTTGCCGAGCAGGTCTTAAGGGTGCGCAAGCTGGACAGCTTTAAGCTGGTCACCGCGAAAAAGCTGGACGAGGTGGAAGTGTTCCGCCTGCAAAGCCGCGCCGAAGCGCCCTTAACCGTGCCCCCGCTGGAGTTCTTTAACGGCATCGGCGGCTTCGCCAACAACGGCAAGGAATACGTGGTGGTTCTGGAAAAAGGCCAGCGCACCCCCGCCCCCTGGATCAACGTCATCGCCAACCCCGGTTTCGGTTTTCACGTTTCGGAGTCCGGCGCCGGTTATACCTGGGCCGTTAACAGCCGAGAAAACCAAATCACCGGCTGGTCCAACGACCCCGTCATCGACCCCGCCGGCGAGGCCTTTTTCTTGAGCG
Organism: candidate division FCPU426 bacterium; assembly: GCA_963849245.1. Lineage (GTDB taxonomy): Bacteria > Oederibacteriota > Muellerivitia > Muellerivitales > Muellerivitaceae > CAWKIY01. Next base: position 6,702 of record CAWKIY010000123.1, read on the forward strand.
ATCTGGTGACGGGCCAAGTCTGGTCGCCCACCGCTTCCCCGATTCGTTTAGAGAACGCCACCTATATGATCCGGCATGGGGCCGGGTACAGCGTGTTCGAGAACGGGTCGAACGAGATTTACAGCCAGCTCACCCAGTTTGTCCCAAAGGAAGACTCCGTCAAAATCTCGAAACTCGTTTTGGAAAACCGCTCCCGCCACACTCGAAAAATTTCCGTAACCGGTTACGTGGAATGGGTCTTAGGTTTTTCCCGCTCCAAGACCGCTCCCTACATCATTACCGAGCACGACAATGTCACCGGCGCCCTCTTCGCCACCAACCGTCTGAACACCGAGTTTGGAAACCGGGTTTCCTTTATGGATTTCCGGGGCGCCCAAACTTCTTTCACCGCCGACCGCTCCGAATTTCTAGGCCGCAACGGCGGCCCCGAGCGCCCCGCCGCCCTTTTGCGCAAAGAATCCTTAAGCGGCGCCACCGGAGCGGGCTTGGACCCTTGCGGCGTCTTGCAGATGGAAATCGAGCTGGCCCCTGGCGAGAAAAAAGAACTCGCTTTCTTTCTGGGCCAAGCCGACAGCCCCGAAGCCGCCCGAGAGCTGATTCAAAAGGCCCGAAAGTGGGACCTCACCGCCCAGCTTCAAACCGTCACTCAGACCTGGAACGATCTTTTAGGCAAAATCCAAGTCCAGACCCCCGACCGGGCCTTGGATATCATGCTCAACCATTGGCTCTTGTACCAAACTATCGTCTGCCGCTTTTGGGCCCGCTCAGCCTTTTACCAAGCCGGAGGCGCCATTGGCTTCCGAGATCAATTGCAGGATGTCATGGCGATTTTGACCACCGACCCGAAAATTGCCAGAAACCACATTCTCCAAGCCGCCGCCCGCCAGTTTGTGGAAGGCGATGTCCAGCATTGGTGGCACCCCCCCACCGGCCGGGGCGTAAGAACCCATTTCGCCGACGACCTGCTGTGGCTCCCCTATGTCGTTCACCATTACTGCGAAGCCACCGGCGACCAAAGCATTCTGGAAGAACTGGTCCCCTTCATTGAGGGCCCCAGACTCAACCCCGGCCAAGAGGACTCTTACTTCCAACCCGAGATCTCCCGCGAACCCGCCTTAAGTCTTTACGAGCATTGCGCCCGAACCCTGGACATCAGTTTGCAAACCGGCGTCCACGGCCTTCCCCTCATGGGCGGTGGCGATTGGAACGACGGCATGAACCGCGTGGGCCAGGAAGGCAAAGGCGAAAGCGTCTGGCTGGCCTGGTTCCTCCACGATGTCCTCACCAAGATGGCCCCCGTCGCCGCCCAGCGGGGGGAAACCGAACGGGAGGAACTCTGGCTCGAACATACCCACAAACTCAAAACCGCACTGGAGAAAGACGGCTGGGACGGCCAATGGTACCGCCGGGCCTTTTTTGACGACGGCACCCCCCTGGGATCAAATGAAAACGAGGAATGTCAAATCGACTCCATCGCCCAAAGCTGGGCCGTCCTCTCCGGCGCCGGCGACCCGGCCCGGGCCCTTCAAGCCATGCGATCCATGGAAGACCGCCTCATCAACAAGACCGACAGCCTCGCCCTTTTATTCACCCCGCCCTTCAACCACACCCCCAAAGACCCCGGCTATATCAAAGGCTATCTCCCCGGCGTCCGTGAAAACGGCGGCCAATATACCCACGCCGCCGCCTGGTCCGTCTGCGCCTACGCCAAGCTGGGCCTGGGCGGCAAAGCCTTTGAGCTCTTTTCCATGCTCAACCCCATCCACCACGCCCTCACCCGAACCAACGTCAGCACCTACAAAGTGGAGCCCTACGTCATCGCCGCCGACATCTACGGCCACGCCCCCCATGTCGGAAGAGGCGGCTGGACCTGGTATACGGGCTCGTCAGGATGGATGGTCCGGGCGGGCTTGGAGTTTATTTTGGGGATTCAGCAGCACGGCAGCACCTTATGGTTTGATCCCTGTATTCCCAAGGAATGGGCTGGATTTAAGGCGACTTACCAATACGGATCGAGTCTCTACAAGATTCAATTTGAAAATCCGGGCCATGTTTCTAAAGGCGTTCAACGCGTCGAACTGGATGGCGAGGCGGTTAAAACCGCGAACGCGGCGGTTGAGTTGAAGGATGATCAAAAAAATCATTTCGTAAAGGTAGTGATGTGGCCGATTGAAGCGAATAGCTTTAAAGCGTGAGTTTGAAAAAGCGGATCACCGTTTGGGCCCGTTCAAACCAAACGGCTATTTTAAAAGTGCCGAACGCCCTGTCCGCCCCGCGAAGCATCGCGGTGGCGGGCGCTAAGCGGAAAAACCCTTCCATTGGGAAAGTATCTTGAGAAGCTCCATATAGTTAAAAGGCTTTTCAAGGCAGTGATTAGGAATCGTCTCGAGGAAGTCACGAGTCTCCTGCCGGAAGAGGCCCCCGGTGACGAAGACCATTCTTTTTTCCAATCCTGGAAATTTCTCGGTCACCTTTTGATACAGGGAAATCCCGTCCATATCCGGCATGTTGATGTCGCTCACAACGGAATCCACCCGTCCCTTTTCCCTTTCCAGGATGGCGAGGGCGTCCAACCCGGTGAGCGCGGACAAAACCTCATGCTTGTTTTTCAGCAGCCGCTTCAAAACCTCCAGATTGGCGGGTTCGTCGTCCACGACGAGAATCCGGCCCAGTTTCTCGACGGCAAAAGGCAGGGAATCCTGCCCCTCGACCGGAACCGCGTTTTTCACCGGCAGGGTCACGGTGAAAGTGGCGCCTTTCCCCAGCGGACTTTGAACCGCCAGAGTCCCGTGATAGCGCCTCACAATTTCCTGGCAGATGGAAAGACCCAGACCCGTTCCCATTCCGATCGGTTTCGTGGTAAAGAAAGTCTCAAAAATGCGGGCCCGGATCTTTTCGGGTATTCCCTTGCCCGTGTCCGTGAATTCCGCGAACACTCCCTTCTCCCCCTCACCCGTACGGATCAGGATCTGGTTTTGGTCCGGGTCATTTCCCTCAATGGCCTGCGCCGCGTTGATCAGAAGATTGATAAAGACCTGTTGAAGCTTGCCTGGATTGGCGGTCACACAGGGAAGACCTGGTGCAAAATCCCTCACGACCCGGGCTTTTTGGTTCATCTCATGCAGAGTCAGGCTGATGGCCGACTCCACCGTCAAATTAAGATCCACTTCCACCAACTCATCCTCGTTGGAGCGTACAAAGGATTTCAGGCCCCTCACAATGTCCCGGATTCTCTCGCTGCCCCGGGTGGTATCGGTCATCTCTTCGGCGATTTCCTTGAACAACTTCACGCTTCTTTCGCTCGCCGGACCTTGCCTTTCCATTTGGGCCTTTAATTCATCAAAATTTTCCGCCAAAAAAACAAGATTGGCCAAGACGTAGCTGAGGGGATTATTGATCTCGTGGGCGATACCGGCGGCTAAAGTTCCCACGGTGGCCAATTTGTCCTGGAGGCCCGCGTGGCGCTCGAGCTGGTTTTGCCGGGTCATGTCCCGCAGAACTCCCAGCACCGCCGGTTTCCCGTCGAACTGGATGGAAATACTGGAAGACTCCACTTCCACTGTTCCGCCCCCTTGGGCGAGCAGTTTCAGTCTCAATCCGGGATTGACCCCCCCTCGGCCGATAATTCTCTCGACCCGGGCCTGAAGGATCGAATGGCATTCCGGATGGAACAAATCAAGCCTCCGGCGTCCCCGCAATTCCTCCGCGGTGGCGTAGCCCAGCATTTCCGCCAGGGTGGGATTGGCGAACAATACCCTCTCCCGGTCCACAATCATCACGCCTTCGGGCATTTCCTGGATGATGGTTTTGAAATTCTCCTCCGAATTACGCAGGGTCTCCAACTGGGCCTTCCGGAAACTCATATCCCGCGCCACCGCCAGCATTGCCGGTTTCCCCTCAAACCGGATGGAAACGCTGAAACATTCGATCTCGATCCTTTCGCCGTCCTTCTTGATCCATTCATATTCCAGGGGCGGATTGGGTCCGCCTTTCTTCTCATAAATCCGGTTGATGCGGTCCTGGACGAAGGAATGGAAGTCGGGATGAATCAGATTCAAAGGCGATTGGCCGAGCAATTCCGCCTCCTTTTCATATCCCAGCATCTCGACCAGCGTTTGATTCATGAACAGAATATGATCCGGGTTGTCGATCAATATCCCCATCGGCAGCTGCTGGATGATGGACTTGAGATTTTCTTCCGAACTCCGCAGGGCATCCTCGGCTTTTTTGCGCAGGCTGATATCCCGCAGAACCACCATAATCGTCGGGACGCCTTGATGGATAACCGCGGTGGACTGCCCTTCCACCAAAAGAGTCTCGCCGTTCTTTCGGATCATTAATAACTCCGTGACCGGGTTCGTCCGATTCCTCATTTGGACGATATTTTCGGAACGGCTCTGGATTTTCGAATGGTCCTCGGAGGCAATCAAAGAAAGCGACGGACGGCCCACGAGTTCCTCCGCTTTTTCATACCCCAGCAATTGAAGCAGCCCGGGATTGGCGTAAAGGATCGCGCCTCCCCGGATGGCCATAAAACCGATAGGAAGCAGATCCATCATAATCCGGAAATGTTCCGTGGGATTTCCCAAAGACTTGGCTAAATCCGTTTGGAGATCAGCGGTTACAAGTCCCTGGAAGCCGTCGGACTTTGAATCGTTTGGATATCCCATGGAAAAACTCCTAACCGCGGGGGGTGAAAAAACGAGGAGTTTTATCCAGGATTTCCAGGATAACCCGGCCCCGGGAACCCCGGTTATCTTTGAGCCTTCGGGGGTCGAACCGAGAGCTTTTTTACTTTTGAAAGAGCAGTAACTCGACCCGGCGGTTCTGGGCCCGGCCTTCCTCGTCATCATTAGAAGCCATGGGTTCCGTATCGCCGAAACCTTTAGCGTCCAGCTGTCCGGGATTAATCCCTTTTTTCACCAGGTAATCCTTGATCGCTCCGGCGCGCTCATCGGACAGCTGTTGGTTGGAGATGCCCCTTTTGCTCAACACCGAGTCCGTGTGGCCTTCGACATAGATCAGGAAGTCCGGATGGACTTTCAAAATCGCCTGGACCGCCGCCAAAACCGTTTCCCCTTCGGCTTCCGTAAAGTCATCCTTGCCCGATTTGAAATCGATGTTTTGGGCGATATACGTATTTTTCCAGCCCGGCAGGGTCACCGCGGGAAACCGCGCCTCCACTACGATCAGGGTCAGCCTTTCAACTACCCCATCCAGGTCAGTCAAAGTCGCTTTCACTAAATAGGAACCTTCCGGCACGAAACGGCCTTGTTTGTCTTTTCCATCCCAGCTCAAATCCGACGGCGGTGTCCCTTGGCCTTCCCGGCCCCAAATCAAGCGGCCCGCTGAGTTGTCGACTTCCACCGACCACTGGCGGATGCCTTTGGAACTTTCCAGCGTCAGGGGAATCGGCAAAATATCCTGGTGAAGTTTCATGGCCACGGGAGTGCGGACTGGTTTGACTTTCACCGGGGTATTTTCATCGTCGCCAAAATGCAGGCTCAAAGCGATTTGATTGCTCGTGCCAAAGTCGCCGATAGTGGTCATGGCGTAATCCAATTGCCAGTCCATATAACGGATTCCCGCGCCCA